>UREZ01000032.1 GCA_900547025.1 uncultured Collinsella sp. | reverse complement strand
CGCATCGCGCTTCGCGCTGCGGAGCCTCTTTGCGTCCTGCGGAATGTTCCGGAGAGAAGCCCCGTCACGCCCCCGGATCCCCTGCGTTTACGGCCTTGAGGTCGGCGTGGGCGGAGATCGTGGCTGATGGGGATACGTGTCCCGGTCGCTGTTTCGCGGCTTTGCCGCGAAAGGCGCGTTACTTTGGGACGGGTGGGGAACGTGGTTGTTGCGGTAACTGGTCCCCGCCATAAATTACCCATGGCATACTTGCGCGAAAGCCTACTGGTGCTACACTTGCAATTGCTGTTTCAGGGCGGGGTGAAATTCCCCACTGGCGGTAAATCGGACGGTGCCAAAGGGGTGCCGTGGCGCAGGCGAGGTGCCTGCGACCGAGCCGATGAGTCCGCGACCCGTGCGTGTGTTGGTTCGCATGCCGGCTGAACTGGTGAGATTCCAGTACCAACGGTTAGAGTCCGGATGAAAGAGGCAGGTGATCTTATGTCTGAACAGTCGCAGCATATCCATTTTGAGAACACGAATAGGTGGAGCACCAAACAGCTCGTTACCATGGCGCTGATGTGCGCCCTGGGCGCCCTGTTTATGTACGTGCAGCTGCCCATCCTTCCTTCGGCGCCGTTTTTGACCTATGACCCGTCGCTGGTGCCGGCGATGGTGTGCGGGTTTGCATATGGACCCGGTGCCGGTACCGCTGTTGCCGCTATGGCTATCGTTATCCATGCGCTCACCACGGGTGACTGGGTCGGCGCGCTTATGAACTTGGTTGCCACGCTGGGCTACATTCTGCCCGCGGCTATCGTCTACCAGAAGATGCACACCTATAAGGGTGCCGTGATTGGCCTGGTGCTCGGCGTCATTGCCGCTACGGCGCTGTCTATGGTCGCAAACCTTACCATTGGCGTTTGGTTCTGGTATGGCTCGGTCGATGCGATCGCCCCGCTCATGATTCCTGCCGTACTGCCGTTCAACCTTATCAAGACCGTGCTTAACTCGGTGTTGACGCTGGCGGTGTATAAAGCAGTCTCCAACCTCATCACGCCTAAAAAGGACCAGGTCAAAGGCCGCGCATGATTGAGTGTCGGGGCGTTTCCTTTAGCTATGACGGTGCCGTGTCGGCACTCGACGGTGTCGATCTGAACATCGAGGACGGGGAGTTTTTCTGCATCCTCGGTGGCAATGGGTCGGGCAAGTCGACGTTTGCCAAGCATCTGAATGCGCTGCTGCAGCCCGATGCGGGCACGGTGCGCATTAACGGCATGGATGCGTCCGATCCCGAGCTGGTCTACGACATTCGTTCGACCGCGGGCATGGTATTCCAGAATCCCGACGACCAGCTGGTGGCAACGCTTGTCGAAGATGACGTTGCGTTCGGTCCCGAAAACCTTGGCGTGCCATCGGCGCAAATTGCGCAGCGCGTACGCGAGGCGCTGAAGGGTGTGGGCCTGGTGGGCTTTGAGCGCCACGAGACCCACGCGCTTTCGGGTGGCCAAAAGCAGCGCGTGGCGCTTGCCGGCGTGCTCGCCATGGAGCCGCGCGTTCTCATTTTGGATGAGGCTTCCTCGATGCTTGATCCGCGTGGGCGCAAGGGCCTCATGAAGGCTTGCCGCGCGTTGCACGATCGCGGCATGACCATCGTGATGATTACGCACTTTATGGAAGAGGCCGCCGAGGCCGATCGTGTCGCGGTGTTTCGGGCGGGGCGCGTTGCCATGCTCGGTACGCCCGAGGAAATCTTGACGCGAGCGGACGAACTTGCGCAGCTCAACCTGGATATGCCGGCGTCGTGCTGCTTAGGTAGGACGCTTCGTGCGAAGGGCGTGCCCGTTTGCGCGCAGGTACGTGAGGCGGATATGGTCGCCGAGATTGCGCAGACTTATGCCGAGCGAAGTGGGGCAGGCACCGCGGGGCAGTCTTCCGCATCCCAGTTGGAAATCGCTGACGGCACTGTTCCGGTAGACAACGAGGGCAACGCGTCGGAGCCCGTCATAGAGCTATCCCATGTTTCGTACAGTTATTCGCTGAGCGCCCGCGAGCGTCGCCGTTGGCACAAGCGCTCGGCCGCCGAGGGTTCATCGAACAAACAGGCTCTCTGGGGAAACGACCCCAGCAGCCCGTGGGCGCTGCGCGATGTATCGCTGACGGTGCGTCGCGGCGAGTTCCTGGGTTTGGCAGGTCATACCGGTTCGGGTAAGTCGACGCTGGTCCAGCATCTCAACGGTTTGATTCGTCCCCAGGAGGGAAGCGTTTGCGCGCTGGGGCTCGATCTGTCAAACAAGAAAGACGCCGCCGCGGTTAAGGCCAAGGTCGGCGTGGTGTTTCAATATCCTGAGCGTCAGCTGTTTGCCGAAACCGTGGCGCAGGACGTGGCGTTTGGTCCGCACAACCTTGGCTTGCCGCAAGATGAAGTCGACCGTCGTGTCGAGTCATCGCTCTCACGCGTGGGCCTCGACCTTTCCACGGTCGGCGACAAGAGCCCCTTTGAGCTTTCGGGCGGTCAACAACGGCGCGTGGCATTCGCCGGCGTGCTTGCCATGGAGCCCGAGGTCCTGGTGCTCGATGAACCCATGGCGGGGCTCGATCCGGTTGCGCGCAGGGATTTCCTAGGGCTCATCGATCGACTCCATTGCGAGGGCCTGACCGTTGTCATGGTTTCGCACAGCATGGATGACCTGGCAAATTGTTGTGACCGTATCGTTGTGATGAACGAGGGCGCGGTGTTTGCCGAGGGAACGCCCGTGCAGGTGTTTGCGCATGCCGATGAGCTCAAGTCGATCGGCTTGGGCGTTCCCGCCGCCCAGCGTATGGCGCTGGCGCTTACGGAGGCGGGCGTGCCGCTGCGTCGCGGCGGGCTCTATACGGTTGAGTCGTTGGCCGACGAGTTGGCAAATTTGCTGATCGGTCGCTCAGACGGTTCTTCTAACGTCTCGGACATTGCTAAATCCAAGACGGTCGCGCGAGAGGAGGGCTGCTGATGGAGGCGTTTTCGTTTGGTAGTTACTATCCCGGCGATAGTGCAATCCACCGCCTGGACCCGCGAACCAAGTTGCTCTTGGGCTTTGTGTTTCTGATCACGACGCTCACGGTCAGTGGCTTCCGCGGACTGGCCCCTGTCGCAATTTTCGTCGTGCTGATCTATGCCGTGTCCCGGGTGCCGTTGCGCCGGGTCCTATCATCGATGGCGCCGCTGCTGGCAATCGTCGTCGTGGTCGCGGTGCTCAACTTGTTTACCGATCAGAGTGGGCGCATCTTGTGGCAGCTCGGTTTTCTGCAGATAAGCGAGGGCTCACTGCGTTCTGCCGCCTTTATGGCGTGCCGCCTGACGTTGATGATGGCCGGCATGAGTGCCATTACGCTCACTACGCCGACGCTCGACCTCACCGCGGGCTTTGAGCGTCTGCTCGCACCGTTTGCGCGTGTGGGACTTCCTGCGCACGAGCTCGGCATGATTATGGGTATCGCGTTGCGCTTTATGCCGCAGTTCGCCACCGAGATGAAGCAGACGGCCGATGCGCAGGCGAGCCGCGGTGCACGCGTAACGGGCGGTCCGCTCGGTGGCGTACGCATGCTCGGCAGTGTGGCGATTCCGCTGTTCACCGGCGTGTTCCGTCATGCCGAGACGCTGTCTGCTGCCATGGATGCACGCTGCTATCACGGCGAGCAGGGCCGCACACGTCTGCATGCGCTTGCATTTGGCCGCGGCGATGCGTTGGCTGCGGTGGTGACGGCGCTGCTGCTCATCTGCGTCATCGGCATCAATCTTCAACTTGTTTAGGCGCGATTCGAGCGCAAGAAAGGGGTCCCTATGACCGACAACGACCGCACGGCTCAGCTTGAGCGCGCCTGTTCGTATCTCAGGCGCATTCCGGCGTGGTATCTGGCCACGACCGATGTGGCCGACGGACATCAGCCCCGCGTGAGACCGTTTTCGTTTGCCATGGTCGATGACGGTAAGTTGTGGTTTTGCACGTCGCGCGACAAGGATGTGTGGGCGGAGCTGAGTGCGAATCCCAAGTTTGAAGTATCGGGCTGGAAGCCGGGGGAATGTTGGATCGTGTTGACCGGCGAAGCCGCACTTGAGGACGACGCAGCTGCGAGCGACAAGGTGCGTCAAGCGGGTTTTAAGCACATGGTGGGCATTGGCGAGCAACACGATAGTGCCAACGACGGCCGCCTTGCGTTCTTCTCGGTCCGCAATATCGTCGCCCGCTTCTGTGATATCGACGGCAGCGAGGAGCGCCTGGAGCTCTAGCTCACACAAACCAGGCTCTCAAACTGGCTAGTACAGGAGGAAACGTGGACGGATTGAATACGGTTTTGGAGTATCTGACGTCGGTGCCGGCGTGGTACTTGGCGACGAGCGTGGACGGGCAGCCACATGTACGTCCGTTCTCGTTTGCACAGATTCAGGACGGTAAGCTGTGGTTTGTGACGGCGCGCACCAAAGACGTGTGGCAAGAGCTGCTGCAAAATCAGCGCTTTGAGGCCACGAGTTGGTGGCCGGGCCATGGCTGGCTCATCTTGCGCGGGCATGCGGGTCTGGATGACCAGGCCGCTCCCGATATGCGCGAGGCTGGATGGAAACATCTTGAGCGCTTGAGCGAGCACTATGAGGGGCCTAACGACCCCACGCTCGTCTTCTTTAGCGTGGAGGAACCCGAGGCCTTTATCTGCAATCACGACGAATGGGTGCCGGTCGAGCTCTAAACGAGTCTCTCAGCAAGCTTCGACAATTCAAATTCTCGCATATAGCGGGCCCCACATTGCAACGTCACCGTAAGGTGCACTGGGTAATATGGGGCCCGCTCCATTTGTCAATTCCTTCAAGCGAATGTGTCGGGAATGTTTCAATGCATGAATATGCAAGCCATTTACGTATTCATGCATCTTTTGGTGCTAAAGTTTCAACCCACTTCATAACGACCGCTGCGAAATGCGCATCGGTGCATAAATCGCAGACAAGGAGTCTGATATGTCTTTGAAGGTTGGAATCGTCGGCGCGGCTGGATATGCCGGAGCCGAGCTCATTCGCCTCGTGCTCGGTCATCCCGAGTTTGAACTTGTCGCCATTACGTCCAACGCCGATGCCGGCCAGCCGTTGTCTGCGGTGTACCCGAGCTTCACCGGCGTAAGCGATCTTGTCTTCACGACGCATGATGCCCCCGAGCTCAAGAACTGCGACGCGGTATTTTTGGCCGTGCCGCACACCGCCGCCATGGCGCAGGTGCCCGCCCTGCTTGCCGCAGACGTTTCCTGCTTTGATCTTTCGGCCGATTACCGCCTGAGCGATCCGGCCGTGTTTGAGGCATGGTATG
This sequence comes from uncultured Collinsella sp., assembly GCA_900547025.1. GTDB lineage: Bacteria > Actinomycetota > Coriobacteriia > Coriobacteriales > Coriobacteriaceae > Collinsella. Next base: position 13,052 of record UREZ01000032.1, on the reverse strand, counting down.
CCGCCGAGCACACGAGCCCCGAGCTACTCAAGACACGTGCCTTCGGCCTGCCCGAGCTGTTCTGCCAGGACTTGGAGACCGCTGCTTCCAGCCATGCTGCTGGCAGGCCCGTGTTGGTCGCCTGCGCCGGCTGCTATCCCACCGCAACGAGCCTTGCTGCCGCTCCTGCCGTGCGTGCGGGCTGGGTGGCCGAGAACGGTCCCGTGATTGTCGATGCCATCAGCGGTGTGACGGGTGCCGGCAAGTCCTGCAACGCTCGTACGCATTTTTGCAGCGCCGACGAGAATTTGGAGGCCTACGGCGTGGGCAAGCATCGTCACACGCCCGAAATCGAGCAAATCCTTGGTCTAACAGATCGCGTCGTCTTTACCCCGCACCTGGCACCCCTCAAGCGCGGTCTACTCTCTACGGTAACGATGCCGCTTGCGCCGCAGGCTATCGATACCTTGATCCTTGAGGACGTTGTCGACTATTACAAGCAGTTCTACGCTGGACGCACCTTTGTTCGCGTGCTCGATGCCGGCCAGCAGCCCAAGACGGCTTCGGTCGTCGGCACCAACGCCGCCCAGATTGGCCTTGCGTTCAACAAGCGCGCGGGCGTGCTGGTGGCGACGGGCGCCATCGACAATTTGTGCAAGGGCGCTGCGGGCCAAGCAGTCCAGTGCGCCAATATCGTCTTTGGCTTTGACGAGCGACGAGGCTTGCCCACAGTGGCGTGCCCGGTGTAGCACATTCGATTGTTAACGATTTGGTAGTCGGGCATCGAGTGGGGCGCCACTTTTAAGCTGGTCTCATGATTGCGACTGGCATGGCGCACCAACCGATGTCCGTTTTTTGTTTGACATAAGGAGTCATAAAGACGATGAATACCGACCTGATTGATATCAAGATTCGCGCCGTCGAGGGTGGCGTTACGGCAGCGGCCGGCTTTAAGGCCGCAGGCATCCATGCGGGATTCCGGAAGAATCCCGAGCGCTTAGACTATGCGCTCGTCATGCCCGATAAACCCTGTCCCGGCGCCGGCGTGTTTACGGCCAACCGCTTTTGCGCGGCGCCCGTGCAGGTGAGCCGTGCCAACCTGGGCGGTGCGGACAAGGGCTACGGTATCATCGCCGGTGTTTCAATCAACTCCGGCAACGCGAACGCCGCCACGGGCGAGACCGGCCTTGCCTGCGCGCGCGAGACCTGCAACATCGCATCGCAGGTTATCGGCTGCGAACCCCAGCAGATCCTGGTTGCCTCCACGGGTGTGATTGGCCAGATTCTGCCGATCGACACGTTTGAGACAGCCATTCCTGCTGCCTACGAGGCGCTCTCCGCCCACGGTGGCGCCGATGCCGCTCGCGCCATCATGACGACCGACACGCACTCCAAGGAGTACGCCGTGTCCTACGTCAGTGAGGCTGCGGGTCATGCGGGCAATGTCTATACGGTAGGCGGCATGTGCAAGGGCTCGGGCATGATCATGCCTAATATGGCCACCATGATCGCAGTTATCACCACCGATGCCCCCGTCGAGCCTGCGGCACTTCATGCCCTGCTGCTCTCGACCGTCAAGCAGACCTTTAACAAGGTAACGGTCGATTCCGACACCTCGACCAACGACACCTGCATCATGCTTGCTTCTGGCGCTGCTGCCGCAGATGCCGAGGCCATCGTCGAGGGCTCCGATGCCTTCGACGAGTTGGCATTTGCCGTGCACGAGGTGTGCGAGAGCCTGGCGCGCAATATCGCCGCCGATGGTGAGGGCGCATCCAAGCTTGTTACGGTCAACGTTACCGGAGCCGCCAACGACGAGGAAGCTGATATCGCCGCTCGTGCCGTTGCCAACTCGCCGCTCGTTAAGACCTGCATCGCCGGCCACGACTGCAACTGGGGCCGCGTTGCCATGGCGCTTGGCAAGTGCGGCGTGAAGTTTAATCAGGAAGACGTTTCCATCGACATGATGGGCATGCCCGTCTGTCGCGACGGTCTGACTGTTCGCTTTGACGAGGACGAGGCTCTACGACGTTTCGAGGCGCCCGAGATCGTGATCTCGGCCGACCTGGGCGCAGGCGACGCGGCAACGACCGTGTGGACCTGCGACCTCACGCATGAATACATCTCCATCAACGGAGACTACCGTTCCTAGATTCCAGGCACGCTGCGCATCTTGCCGCGATTGCGGACAGCGGAGCACGGCGCGATAACGATACGAAAGACGAGGCAGATTATGAAATTCGCACGCGATTGTCGTTCGAGCGAATCCAACGAAGCAACCGCGCAGCTGCTGTTCGAAGCGCTGCCGTGGATTAAGAACCTGACCGGCAAGACGGTTGTTATCAAATATGGCGGAGCCGCCATGGTTGATGAGCAGCTGCGCCGCGACGTGATGAGCGACATCGTTTTGCTCAAGATCATCGGTATGCGCCCCGTCATCGTGCACGGCGGCGGCAAGGCTATCAACGAGGCGCTGAGCCATTACGATATTCCCGTCGAGTTTAAGAACGGCCAGCGCGTGACCACGCCGGCGACTATGGATATCGTACGCGAGGTGCTGGGCGGCAAGGTTAACCAGGAGCTGGTTGCTGCCATCAACCACCACGGCAACCTGGCCGTGGGCGTGTCGGGCAGCGATGCCGGCACGCTCATCGCCGAGTCGCTCGACCCCGAGCTCGGTCGCGTGGGCAAAGTGACGCACGTCAACACCGACTATATCGAGCGCTTACTCGATAGCGAGTACATCCCCGTCATCGCTACCGTCGCGGCGGGGGAGGACGGCGGTTTCTTCAACATCAACGCCGATACCGCCGCCGGTGCCGTTGCCGCGGCGCTCCACGCGCATAAGGCGATCTTTTTGACCGATGTCGATGGCCTGTACAAGGACTTTAGCGACAAGGACTCGCTTATCTCCAACCTAACACTCGACGAGGTTAACGAAATGCTCTACGGCGACGAGGTCGATAAGGGCATGATTCCCAAGCTGCGTGCGGCTGTCGATGCGCTTACCGCTGGCGTGTTCCGAGCCCACATCATTAACGGTACTACGCCGCATTCGCTGCTCCTGGAGCTGCTAACCGATGCCGGCGTCGGCACCGTGATCCATTCCACCGAGACGGCTTACGAGTTCGATACGCATCCGCATCCGCTTTCGACGTTTGCTGCGCGTCTGACCGAAAACCTTGACGAGGTCGAGAAACTTCAGACGGTCTAGCTGACCCGCAGCCGCCCCATTCCTGCACCCATAGCCCCGCGCCGGCTGGCGCCCAACGAAAGGCATCCCATGTCACTTGCAGCTCAGCAATCGCTTGAATCCCATTACGTTATGCATACCTTTGGCCGCTCTCCGGTCGAGTTTGTCGAGGGCCACGGCATGAAGCTCACCGGCGACGATGGCCGTGAGTACCTCGACTTTCTTGCCGGCATCGGCGTGTGCAGCCTAGGTCATGGCGACCCGGCTGTGCTCTCGGCGCTCGAAGCACAGACCAAAAAGCTCATGCATGTCTCCAACTATTTCTACATCGAGCAGCGCGGACAGGTCGCGGCGCTGCTGTCCAAGCTTGCTAACGACGACGTAGATGGTGCGCGCGTGCTTGCCGATGCCATTGCCGCCGGCGATGAGACCACGGCAGCTGCTCTTGGTGCCCCGGCTGCGGATGAGCAGGTTTGGGAGACCTTCTTTGCCAACTCTGGCGCCGAGGCCAACGAGGGCTCGATGAAGCTCGCGCGCCTGTACGCCAAGCGTGCCGGTAATGGCGGCAACACCATCGTGTGCATGCGCGGCGGCTTCCACGGCCGTACGCTCGAGACCATTGCCGCCACCATGCAGGATTGGCTGCAGGACAGCTTCCGCCCGCTGCCGGGTGGCTTTGTGGCCTGCACGCCCAACGATGTCGATGAACTGCGTGCGATCTTTAAGCAGCTGGGCAGTGAAATATGCGCTGTAATGCTCGAACCGATCCAGGGTGAGAGTGGCGTGCACCCTATGACCGAGGAGTTTATGGCGGCGGCGCGCGACCTGGCACACGAAGTGGGCGCCGTGCTTATCGCCGACGAGGTCCAGTGCGGCATCTTACGCTCCGGCAAGCCATTTGCGTTCCAAACCTATGACGTGGAGCCCGACATCATGAGCCTTGCCAAGGGCATTGCCGACGGCGTGCCCATGGGTGCCGTCGTGGCAAAGAAGGAGATTGCCGACGTGTTTAAGCCGGGCGACCATGGCTCGACCTTTGGCGGTAGCTGCTTGCCCATCGCGGCGTGTGCCGCGACGCTCTCCGCGCTTGTGCGTGGCGATTATGCCGAGCATGCTGCCAAGGTGGGCGCCTATATGGAGGCAAAGCTCGCCAAGCTCCCGCACGTGGTTGAGGTTCGTGGCCGCGGCCTGATGCTCGGATGCGACTTGGATGACGCTGCGGGCGATGCGCATGATATTGTTGCCCGCGCGCTGGCCGCCGGTGTCGTGATTAACGCTACGGGTGCCCATACGCTGCGTTTCTTGCCGCCGCTCGTCTGCGAGGAAGCCGACGTGGACAGCCTGATCGAGATCCTGTCGGGTGTCTTGGGCTAACGCAGCGTAATAACTCAATTTGGATCGGGTTCCGGACTGCTGGGTGTGTCATATGCGGCATGATTTGGCGATCCGGAGCCCGTTTTGTTGCTGATTTGCGATGGTCAAAAGTCCCTCTGGTCAAAAAATGCCAAATATGAGTACGGGCACTAATTCTGTAGCATATAAATTAGACACAATTTGACGAATTGGACCGCATATGTCCAGTTTTGCTGTCAGAAAACATGCTCATCTGGACCGTTAGCCGTTGCTTTGATGTCAGATTTGCCCTTTGGGACCTCGAAAATGCTGTTACAAAAGAGGTAGCAGTACTCATATTTGGCATTTTTTGACCACTGCCCTTGAAACGAGTGAGCTGTGGGGTTCGAATCCCTCTGCGATGGGCCCAAAAAAGAAAGGCTCCCATTGCTGGGAGCCTATCAAATCAGTGGTGGGCGATGAGGGATGTCCGCGTGCGGCTGGCGCCGCCCGCTTCCGCTTCGGGCCTGCGGCCCTCGCGTGCTGCGCTGGAAAACGCTTCGCGTTTCCTCAGCTCCGCACCCTGGCGGGTTCGAATCCCATGAAATGGGCGCAAACAAAACGGTCCCCTTGCGAGGACCGTTTCCAATTCAGTGGTGGGCGATGAGGGATTCGAACCCCCAGCCTTGTGCGTGTAAAGCACCTGCGCTAACCGTTGCGCCAATCGCCCGTGCGGAGAGAGTATAGCAAAACAATCGCCTCATTCATCTCATATCCATTAAAGGTAACTGGCACGTGTCGCAGCGGAGCTGATTCAGTTGAGATTGCCTGAACATTCCGCCCCTCTTTACGCCCTCGGGTATACTCAAAAGCTACTGATTCGATTTGATGCCCAGCAACAGCAGAGGGGATAGTATATGTGCGGTTTTGTCGGTTTTGTCGGTGGGACGGATAACCAATCCGAGGTGCTCACCAAGATGATGGACCGCATCGTCCATCGCGGTCCCGACATGGGCGGTCAGTTTATCGACGGCCGCGTTGCCCTCGGCTTCCGCCGCTTGTCGATCCTCGACCTGACCGAGGCCGGCGCTCAGCCCATGGCCAATGAGGACGGCAGCGTCGTCATTGTCTTCAACGGTGAGATCTACAACTTCCAAGAACTCCGTTCCGAGCTCGAAGCCAAGGGCTACAAGTTCCATTGCGGCGCCGACACCGAGAGCCTCCTGCACGGCTACGAGGAGTGGGGCGAGGCTGTCCTCGATCGCCTGCGCGGTATGTACGCCTTCGTCATCTGGGACAAAAAGAAGAACAAGCTTTTTGGCGCCCGTGACATCTTTGGCATCAAGCCGCTTTACTACTATCCCATGGCCGATGCGGGCGACGGCGCTCCGGGCGTGCTCTTTGGCTCCGAGATCAAGAGCTTCCTGGACTACCCGCACTTCCACAAGGCGGTCAACAAAAAGGCCCTGCGTCCGTACATGACGCTGCAGTATTCGGCAACCGAGGAGACCTTCTTCGAGGGTGTCTACAAGCTGCCGCCGGCGCACTACTTTACCGTCGATATCCCGACCGGCAAGATGAACATCGAGCGCTACTGGGATTGCGATTACTCTGCCGTCGAGAAGCCGTTCGAGGAGTATGTCGACGAGCTGGACGAGGTCGTGCACGAGAGCGTCGAGGCCCATCGCATCGCCGACGTCAAGGTCGCGTCGTTCCTCTCCGGTGGCGTCGACTCCAGCTACATCGCCGCTTGCCTCATGCCCGACAAGACCTTCTCGGTGGGCTTTGACTACAAGAACTTCAACGAGACCAACTACGCCAAGGAGCTTTCCGATAAGCTCGGCGTCGAGAACGTTCGCAAGATGATTACCGCCGACGAGTTTTTCGGTGCTCTCGAGGACATCCAGTATCACATGGACGAGCCGCAGTCCAACCTGTCTTCCGTGCCGCTGTGGTTCTTGGCCGAGATGGCCCGCAAGGACGTCACCGTCGTGCTTTCGGGCGAAGGCGCCGACGAGCTCTTTGGCGGCTACGCCTACTACGAGGACACGGTCCCGGTGCGCAAGTACAAAAAGATGGTGCCGCTGCCCATCCGTCGCGCGCTCGGTAACCTGGCGCTGCATATGCCGTACTTCAAGGGACATAACTTCCTGGTCAAGGGTGCCGAGATCCCCGAGAAGTCGTTCCTGGGACAGGCTCTGGTATGGCCGGAGCGCGAGGTCGACGGCGTGCTCAAGCCCGAGTACAACACCGGCGACGGCGCCTTCGAGCTTGCCGCTCCCATCTACGCGCGCGTGAAGGGTCAGCCCGAGCTGGTCAAGAAGCAGTACCTGGACATGAACATGTGGCTCCCGGGCGACATTCTGCTCAAGGCCGACAAGATGTGCATGGCGCACTCGCTGGAGCTGCGCGTGCCCTTCCTGGACCGCAAAGTCATGGAGTTCGCCGAGCACATTCCCGACCGCTACCGCATCAACGAGAACGGCAACAAACAGGTACTCCGCCACGCTGCCAACAAGTCGCTGCCCGATGAGTGGGCCACCCGTCCCAAGGTGGGCTTCCCGGTGCCGATTGTCTACTGGCTGCGCGAGCAAAAGTGGTACGACTATGTCAAGGAGTACTTCACCGCGCCGTGGGCAAGCGAGTTCTTCGATACCGATGAGCTCATGCACCTGCTCGATCTGCACTTTGCGGGCAAGGGCGATTTCCAGCGCAAGATCTATACGCCGCTCGTGTTCCTGGTGTGGTACAAGCGCTTCTTTATCGACGAGGACCAGCCCGCTGTTCAGGCTGCCTAGCCTCGGCTTACGAACGCCTGCGCGTAACGGCTCCTCCGGGAGCCGTTTTTGCGTGGGTGCGTTTCAGTTACTATAAAACCGTCCCTGCCAAATGGCTGAGAAAGGTGAAAGATGCACCATTCGGATTCCGCGACCGTGACCACGGTCGATACGCTTGCCAAGCTTCTCGATGTGTGCGGCGAGCTGCGCTCATCAGAGCAGGTTGACGAGCGTGCCGTGACCGGCTGCTCGTTTGATTCGCGCGCGGTCTCGGCAGGTGACGTATTCTTTTGCAAAGGTGCTGCCTTTAAGCCCGCGTTTTTGAGCATGGCGCTCGATGCGGGCGCCGTCGCATTTGTGTGCGAGGAGTCGCTGGTCGAGTCTCTGGAGCCGCTGGCGCAGGAGAGCGGTGCTGCGATGCTGGTTGTTGATAGTGTTCGCACGGCCATGGCCCTGTTGCCGCCGGAGGTCTACGACCGTCCCGACCACGACGTCAAGATCGTGGGTATCACCGGTACCAAGGGAAAGACCACGGCCGCTTTTATGCTCCAGTCGATTATCAAAGCGGCGGGCGAGTCCTGCGGCATGATCGGCTCGGTGAGTACCGACGATGGCATCGAGTGCTACGAGAGCACCAATACTACGCCCGAGGCCCCCGAGGTCTGGCGCCATATCGCCAACTGCCGCACGTCCGGTCGCCAGTCCATGGTCATGGAGGTTTCGAGCCAGGCGCTCAAGTACCAACGCGTCGAGAATCTGCCGTTTGACGTGGCGTGCTTCCTCAACATCGGCCGCGACCACATCTCGCCGATCGAACACCCCACGTTTGAGGATTATTTTGAGAGCAAACTCAGGATCTTTGACCAGGCAAAGACCGCCGTGGTGAATCTAGGCACCGAAGAGGTTGACCGTGTGCTAGAGGCAGCGTCGACGGCCGATCGCTTGGTGACCGTTGGGGTCGAGCATCCCGAGGCGAGCCTGTGGGCAAGCGACGTACGCATGGTCGGCTTTAGCATCGAGTTCAACTTGCATGGCCTGTGTGCCGACGAGTCCGAGACGGGGGAGAAGGTCCTGCTGGGCATCGCGGGCGACTTTAACGTGGAAAACGCGCTGGTCGCTATCGCCGCTGCGCGCGAGATCGGCATCGGTATCGAGGCTATCAAGAAGGGCCTCTCCAAACTGCGTGTGCCGGGCCGTATGGAGGTCGTGGAGTCGAAGGACGGCCGCGTGATCTGCGTCGTCGACTATGCGCACAACCAGCTTTCGTTCCGTTCGCTTTTCTCGTCGGTGAAGCGCGCGTTTCCCGCTAGCCCCGTCATTGCGCTGTTTGGCGCTGCCGGCGGCAAGGCGCAGGAGCGCCGCGAGCAGCTTCCGCGCGAGGCCGCACCGTATTCCGACCTGATGATCTTTGCCAACGAGGATCCAGCTCACGAGGACCCGATGAAGGTCTGTCGCGAGCTTGCCGAGCATGTTCCCGACGATACGCCGAACAAGATCATCCTCGACCGCGAAGCCGCTGTGCATGCGGCGTTCAAGGCGGCGCGCGAGGAGTACGTCAACCCCGATGCTCCCACCATTGTCTTGCTGCTGGCAAAGGGTGACGAAGAGCTCATGCACGTGGGCGACGAGTTCGTGCCCATCGAGAGCGACCTTTCGTTGGCCAATCGCCTGATCGATGTTACCCAGTTTGACTAATGAACCATGATGGCGGCGGCGCCCTGAGTGCGCTGTCGCCATAAGCGTGTTCCCTCAATCAAAACATGCCGTCCAAGTCCAAACCCTTCTACGTAAACGGAGTAACCATGTCCCACAACACCCTGCCGACCGTTGCCGAGCTTTCGGGCGAGATGCGCGAGCGCTTGGCCAAGGTCAAGTACGTCTTTACCGACCTGGATGCCACGATGCTCGCACCCGGCTCGTGCGTGCTACGCGACAACGACGGCAACCCCTCGACCAAACTCGTCGAGGCCGTCGTGGCGCTCGCTCGCGCTGGTATTCAGGTGGTTCCCACCTCGGGCCGCAACCGTACCATGATCCACGAGGACGCGCGCGTGCTCGGTCTCAACTCCTACATCGGCGAGATGGGCGGCCTGGTCATGTACGACCTCAAAGCCAACGATTGGGAGTATCTGACCGGCGACATGCCCTACGACTCCTCTTGCGGCCTCACGCCGCACCAGGTGATCGAGCAGGCCGGCGTGTGCGAGAAGATCCTCGCCCGCTGGCCGCACAAGATCGAGTATCACAACGACATGTCGACCGGCTACAAATACCGTGAGGTCACCGTCGGCATGCGCGGCGATGTGCCCGACGATGAGGTTCAGGCCATCCTGGACGAGGCCGGCTGCGGTCTGATCTGGGCTTGCAACGGCCATCTGACTCACCTGTCCAAGCCGACGACGCTCGAGCTCGATCGCGTCGAGGACGGCCGCGCATTCAACATCAATCCCGCGGGCCTCAACAAAGGCGTCGCCATTGCGCGCTTCTGCGAGCACCTGGGGATCGAGCGCGAGGAGACGTTGGCGCTCGGCGACTCCGAGTCCGACTTCTACATGGCCGATCACGTGGGCACGTTCTGTCTGGTCGAGAATGGCCTGACGAGCGCCGGCGCGCCCGAGTTCCTGGCTGCTTGCGAGAACGCTTTCGTTACGCGCGGCAAAATTGTCGATGGTTGGGCGGCGACGGCAGAGCTGCTGGTCGCGGCGCGTTCGTAGCGCGGCGTCGCCGCACTTGGACATGTCTTTTCGAGAGAGACTGGTGAGGTAATGTCCGATATCGAGAATTCGGCAGGTGACACGCGCCCGATTGGCGTGTTCGATTCTGGTTTGGGCGGTCTGACGGTTGCGCGCGCCATCGCGACGGCGCTGCCGCACGAGTCCGTCTACTACTTTGGCGACACCAAGCGCTGCCCCTACGGCACGCGCACCGAGGATGAAGTGCGCTCGTTTGCGTTGCAGGCGGGTCGTTGGCTTTCGAAGCACGACGTCAAGATTATGGTCATCGCCTGCAACACGGCGACCGCTGCGGCCTTGCGTCTGGCCCAGCAGGTGCTCGACGTTCCCGTGATCGGTGTGATCGCGCCGGGTGCCCGTGCGGCAATCAACAGCACGCGTACGCGTCGCGTGGGCGTGCTCGCCACCAACCTCACTATTCGCTCGGGCGCCTACACGCGCGCCATTCAGGATTTGGATGCTGGTGTCGATGTGTATGGCTGTCCTGCCTCGAGCTTTGTCGAGGTTGTCGAACACGAGCTCGCCTCGGGTGCACACCTGCAGGAACAGTGGCTTGAGAACGAGGACATCTTCGATACGCCTGCCGTGCGTGCGCTGGTGGGTGCCACGGTTGAGCCGCTGCGCGACCACGGTATCGATACCGTGGTGCTTGGCTGTACGCATTTCCCGCTGTTGGTGGGACCTATCCGCCATGCGCTGGGGCCTGGGGTGCGCGTCGTGAGTTCCGCCGAGGAGACCACGCGCGAGCTGACCGATATCCTCACGCGCCGCGAGCAGCTGGCGGGCGACGCAGCCGAGCCGCAACATCGTTTTGCAACGACGGCCGATAATATTGCCGAGTTTGCGGTGGCGGGCAGCTTTATCTTTGGTCAGCCGCTCAAGAGCATCGAACATATCGATATCGATGAGCTGAAATAGATGTAAGGCAGCCGCCAAAGCCTTCGCCACATCTTTTGCCGAAAGGATATTTCTATGGAGTACATGCAGGTCAACCGCACCAACGGCCGCGCCGCCAACGAGTTGCGCCCCGTTAAGCTCACCCGTGGCGTCATGAAGCACGCCCACGGCTCGTGTTTGGCCGAGTTCGGTGACACGCGCGTGCTGTGCGCCGCCACTATCGAGGAGGGCGTGCCGGGCTGGCGAAAGGGAGCTAAGGCCGGCTGGGTGACCGCGGAATACGCCATGCTGCCGGCGTCGACCGGCAAGCGCTGCAAGCGCGAGCACGCCAACCGCAAGGGTCGCTCCATGGAGATCGAGCGCCTCATTGGCCGCAGCCTGCGTACCGTCGTCAACATGAAGGCGCTCGGCGAGTACACCGTCACCGTCGACTGCGATGTGATTCAGGCCGATGGCGGCACGCGTACAGCGAGCATCACCGGCGCCTGGGTGGCGCTGCACGACGCCCTCGCCATGTGGGTCGAGGCGGGCAAGATCGAGCGCATCCCGCTTACCGGCCAGGTGGCTGCCATCTCTATGGGCGTTGTCGACGGCAATACGCTGCTTGACCTCGATTATTCCGAGGACAGCCATGCCGAGGTCGACATGAACCTCGTCGCCACCGACACTGGCGAGATGATCGAGCTCCAGGGCACCGGCGAGCAGGCGCCCTTTGACCGCAAACGCCTCAACGCCCTGCTCGACCTGGGCGACAAGGGTATCGCCGAGCTCATCGAGCTTCAGCGCCAAGCCATCGCCTAACCTGCCAAAAGGGACAGGTTTATTTTGGTAGGTTTTATCTGCTGAAATGCTGCGTTGAAAGGTCCGATCGCCTGAGAGGGGAGAGGTCAAGTGCCCAAACGCCCCTCACGCGGCTTGCTATAGAGACAAGGAGGCCAGTCATGGCACTTGAGAAGATTGACATCGACACCCTCGACCCGGCGGCGACCATCGTCGTGGCAACGGGCAACGCCCATAAGCTCACCGAGATCGAGGCCATTTTGGGCAAGGTCATGCCCGAGGTGCGCTTTGTGGCGCTCGGCCAGCTGGGCGATTTTGAGGATCCCGAGGAAAACGGTACGACGTTTTTGGAGAACGCCATCATCAAGGCGCAGGCTGCCGTTGAGGAGACGGGCCTTATGGCCATCGCCGATGATTCGGGCTTGGTCGTCGACGCGCTGGACGGCGAGCCGGGCGTGTATAGCGCGCGCTATGCGGGCGTGCATGGCGACGATGCCGCCAACAACGCCAAGCTTCTCGTTAACCTGGAAGGCGTGGCAGACGAGGATCGCACCGCGCGTTTTATGAGTGTCGTCGCGCTCATCGACACGGATGGTCTGGTCACCTATGGTGAGGGCGCCTGCGAGGGCGTTATCGCGCACGAGGGCCGCGGCGATCACGGCTTTGGCTACGACCCGCTGTTCCTGCCGGTCGACACGCCGGGCAAGACCATGGCCGAGCTGACGGCGGACGAGAAGAACGCCATCAGCCATCGTTTCCACGCGCTCGAGCATCTGTCCGCCAAGCTGACGGGCGAGGAGTAGACCGTGCGTGCGGTGGTGCAGCGCGTGCTCAACGCCGGCGTGACGGTCGACGGCGAGTGCGTGGGCCGCATTGGACGCGGCTACCTGGTGCTGCTGGGTGTGGGCCATGGCGATACGCGTGCCGAGGCCGACAAGCTGTGGGGCAAGCTCCGCGGGCTGCGTATCAACGAGGACGAGAACGGCAAGACCAACCTGGCACTTGCCGATGTCGACGGCGAGGTGCTCGTGGTGTCGCAGTTCACGCTGTTTGCCGACTGCCGCCATGGTCGCCGCCCGTCGTTTACGGATGCCGGCGCGCCCGATGTCGCCAACGAGCTCTACGAGTACTTCCTGACGCTCGTGCGCGAAGACGTCGAGCACGTGGCACACGGCATCTTCGGCGCCGACATGAAGGTCGACCTCGTCAATGACGGTCCGTTCACCATCGTCCTTGATACCGACAACCTGTAAGTAGCTAATTTGGGACGGGGCTTTTTTAGCTACTTTTTCGATTAACCCAGCGGCATGATTTTTCTGGGACGGGGCTTAAAAAATCATTCGGTACTCAATGATTTTTTAA
>UREZ01000031.1 GCA_900547025.1 uncultured Collinsella sp. | reverse complement strand
ACCAGCTTTCCGGCGGCGAGCAGCAGCGCGTCTCCGTCGCTCGCGCCATGGTCAACCGCCCGCCGCTGCTTATCTGCGACGAGCCCACGGGCAACCTCGACCCGGCGATTTCGCTGGGCATCATGAAGCTGCTCGAGCGCATTAACCGCACCGGTACCACCGTGATCGTCGCTACGCACGACCGCGAGATGGTCGATAGCATGCACCGTCGCGTGATCGCCCTCGAGGGCGGCCACGTAATCCGCGACCAGGAGAGGGGAGGTTACGGCAACTATGGCACCAACTAACGTGGGCTACTCGCTCAAAGAGGCAATTAGCCACTTCTTCCGTAACTGGACCACCTCGCTCGGCGCCGTCATCACGATTTTCCTTTCGCTGTTTATCATCGGCCTGTTCATTATGGGTTCCGCGATGCTGAACTCCGTGATCGGCACCGTCGAGGATCAGGTCGTCATCAACGCCTTTATTAGCGATGACGCCGACCAGGCAGATGTTCAGGCCTTTGAGGCCGAGCTCAAGACGTGGAGCAACGTCAAGTCCGTGACGTACAAGGACAAGGACGACGCGCTGGCCGAGTACACGAGCAAGATGTCGGGTAACGCCGACGCTACCATGAGCGCGCTCGACGGTCAGAACCCGCTGCCGGCTTCGTTTGCCATCGAGATGGACGATCCGTCCATGGTCGAGAGCACGGCCCAGAAGCTCAAGAAGAACGCCGACTTCCAGAAGATCGCGGACGACGGCGACGTCAACGCGAGCGTTCTGTACGGCCAGGAGGAAGTGAGCCGCCTGTTCCAGGTGACGAACTACATTCGTATCGCCGCCGTGGTGCTCGTCGGCCTGCTGACCTTTATTGCGTTCATTTTCATTAACAACACGATTCGCCTGTCCATTACGGCGCGTCGTCGTGAGATCGCGATCATGCGTCTGGTGGGCGCAAGCAATGGCTTCATTCGCGGGCCGTTTATTACCGAGGGCGTGCTGCAGGCCATTTTGGGCTCGCTGCTTTCCATCGGCGTGCTGGAGCTGCTGCGTAACCTGATGGTTCCACGCCTGCAGGAGAGCATCGGCTGGATGTCGTTTGCGCTGCCGATGCAGTACTATCTGGTGACCTACGCCGCGCTGATTTTGGTCGGCGTCATTATCGGTCTCTTTGGTTCCGCCATCGCCATGCGCCGCTATCTGCGCGTGTAGGCGTGCTTGGAATTCGTTCCTTCAACGGGTCGTCTCTTTTGGGGGCGGCCCGTTTTTTGATCCCTAGGGGACGGTGGAATACGGATCATTGTGGCGCTGGTCTATCTATGCGATCCGCAATCCTGCCGTCCCCTAGGGATCATTTGGGTAGACTCTTGGGGTGTAAACGGCCATCGTTAGTAAGGAGGCGCCATGGGGCGCAATAACAAGCATAAGCGTGGAGCTCGCAATAAGCGCGGGCCGGTGCGCAGCGAGCGTCGCCCGAGTCTGACCGGACGCGTGCAGCTCCATGAGCATAGCGCCTACGTTGTAACCGAAAACGGCGACTACAAGGTCATGGGCCGCGGCAAGCGCGAGATTATGGACGGCGATACCGTTGCCGTGAGCATTAAGAACAGCCCGCATGGCGAGCGACGCGCCGTAATCGAGGGCGTCGTCGAGCGTGCGGCCATTAGTGTGGTGGGCACGTACCAGACCGCCGGCCCGCTCGGGGTGATCGAGCCGCTTGATTCTCGACTTAAGGCCGATTTCTTTATTCTGCCGGAGGACACCTCGGCGGAGCGCTTGGGCGTTCATCCGGGTGATGCGGTCGTCGCGCGCATTCTGACATATCCGACGCGCCTGGAATCGGGCACCGTGACGATTGAGCGCCGTATTGGCGGCGATGATGCGCCCGATTTGGGCGTTCAGTATGTGATGGCGCGCTATGGCTATACCGATACGTATCCCGAGGCCGCGCTAACCGAGGCCGAGGCACTTTCGCTCGATGTGGCCTCGGCACTCAAGGACCCGCTCCGCCGAGACCTGCGCGACCGCTTTGTCATTACGGTTGACCCGGTCGACGCGCGCGACTTTGACGATGCTATTTCGCTGGAGCGCATGCCCGAGGGTGGCTACAAGCTGGGTGTCCATATTGCCGACGTTTCGCACTATGTTGCCTGGGACGGACATATCGATCTGGAAGCCCGCCATCGCACGACGTCGGTGTATCTTGCCGATCGCGTGCTGCCCATGTTGCCCGAGCGCCTGTCGAACGATTTGTGCTCGCTGCGTCCCGACGAGGACCGCCTGGCGTTTACCGTCGACATTGAGCTCGACGCGCAGGGTCGCGTGCGCCATTACGATCCCTATCCCAGCGTGATCCGCTCGCGCGTGCGCATGGACTACGACGGCGCCGAGGCGCTGCTGGTACGTGCCGGTGCGGTGGAGTATTCGGTGCTGGAGGGTGCCGCCGAGGATGTTGCCGCGGTTGAAGCCTCGCGCGAGGAAGCGCTTGAGCGCGGGCTTGCGTGCGAGGAAACCGCTCGCGGCTATAACGTCGACTTGGGGGATTTCCTCGTAGCTGCCAACGAGCTCGCCGAGCTTCGCCGTCGTATTCGTCGCGCACGCGGTTCGGTCGACTTTGATACGGCCGAGATCCGTGCACTGCTGGACGAGAACGGCGTGCCCGTGCGGATCGTGGCACGCGAGCGCTCGTGTGCCACGTCGCTGATTGAGGAAGCCATGCTGCTGGCCAACGAGTGCGTGGCGGAGTGGCTGGCCGACCGCGATATCGAGGCCTGCTATCGCGTGCACGACGATCCCAGTCCCGACAGCCTGCACGGCGCCGCCGTGGCGCTGGCGCAACTGGGCATCATCGATGACCGTCGCGCGGCAGGCATTGCTCTGGGAAGCCCCGACGAGCTGCAGGCGGCGGTTGATGCCGCAGCCGGTACGGCCAACGCGCCGCTCGTCAACACGTTGCTGCTGCGCAGCATGCAGCGCGCACTGTACAAGCCGCGCAACGAGGGCCACTTTGCACTTGCCGCGCCGTGCTACTGTCACTTTACGAGTCCCATCCGTCGCTATCCCGACCTGGTGGTGCACCGCGTACTCAAGCTGCAGTTGGCCTATGAGCAGCTCGGCGGCAAGGACGCCTTGGTGCGTACGCCGCGGCTGATCGGTAAGGGTCGCGAGTCCCTGCCGCGCATCCTGCCGCAAATCTGCCGCGCGTGCAGCGATGCCGAGCGTGCGGCCGACGCCGCCAGCCATGCGACGCAAAAGATCAAGATCGCCCAGTACTACGAGGACCGCCTGGGCGAGCGCTACGCCGGAACGATCTCGTGGGTCAGCAGCATGGGCCTCTTTGTGCGCCTGGATCTGACACAGGTTGAGGGTTTGGTTTCGATCAAGAGTCTGGGCAACGAGTGGTTCGAGTTTGATGAGGACGCGCTCACGCTCACGGGCGCCGACACGGGGACTCGCTATGAGCTGGGGCAGCGTGTGATCATCGAGGTCTCGCGCGTCAACACCACGCGCGGGCACTTGGATTTCAGGCTTATTCATTAGCCGGAATTTGGTGATTGATAGAGAACGGGGCGGTCTTTTGGGGCCGCCTTTTTTGTGGCGCATCAATCGCCTTGCCGCTCGCGCGCTTGCGTCTTCCGCCTGCTATAGGGGAGATAAAACCTACCAAAATAAACCTGTTCCTTTTTGGGAGGTTTTCGAGAGAGCGGGGATGAGATGACAACGGTGTACGGGTATGCGCGGGTGAGCTCGCGTGATCAAAATCTGAATCGGCAGCTGGATGCGCTGGGCGCCTATGGCGTGGAACCGGCGAATATCTTTGCCGATCGTGCGAGCGGCAAAGACTTCGATCGGCCGCGGTATCGCGAGCTGCTGTGCGCGTTGGATTCCGGTGATGTGCTGGTGGTACTTTCCATTGATCGGCTGGGCCGTAACTACAGTGAGATCCTCGAGGAATGGCGGTGCATAACCAAAGAGCTCGGCGCCGCCATCGTGGTGCTGGACATGCCATTGCTCGACACGCGCGCCAGAGACTGTGGCGGGTCGGACGTGACGAGTGCGTTGATTGCCGATATTGTTTTGCAGCTGCTGAGCTATGTGGCGCAGGTGGAGCGCGAGAACATTCACCGGCGCCAAGCCGAGGGCATTGCGGCGGCGCGAGCGCGCGGCGTGCGTTTTGGCCGGCCCCGCAAGCCCTGTCCCCCGCAATTCGAGCTGGTGCGCGATACCTACGAGGCGGGTGATATCACGCGGAGTCAGGCGGCAAAGCGGCTAGGCGTGTGCGTGGGAACGTTCGATCGCTGGATGCGCGAGATGGAGTAGGGGCGCCACGGTCCTTTGGCGCCCCGATTCGAACATTTTGGATTTCGCTACGGCGACAACTGCATTTGGGGGTACACTCGCTGCTGCTCAAAAAATGACGGAGGTTAGCCCTTGGCGCGTGTGAAGCACATAGTCGGATGGATTTCGGTTGTCCTGCTGGTCGTGACGCTGGCAAGTATTTGGATGCTGACGGAGCAAAACGTGGAGCAGACGTCGTCGCTCAGCGAGTCCACCGCGCGTGCGGTGGAAGGACGGGCTGCGGACGTGCGGCCCGACGCCGCGCAGGAGTCCCAGGCGGGGGATGCCGTCGAGGGCGCGGATTCAACGACTGCCACCATTCATCCCGACCCGCTTGCGCCCGTTCGTCTGTGGATGGGTGCCAACATTCGTCGCGTCGCACATACCGTTGAGTTCTTCTTTGTAGGACTGTTTGCTTCGGCGACAGTGGCATGCCTGGGCGAGTGCCTGCCATGCGCGCGATTCCGGTACGTACTCGCTCTGCTCTTTTGCGCCGTCTGCTCTGTCGGTGACCAAGTGCACAAGATCTTTGTTCCTGGTCGTCATTTCGACGTAGTCGATTTGGGCTTTGACGCCGCCGGCTACATTGCCGCCATGTTGTTGGTGCTGCTGGCGGCGGTACTGGTTCAGCGCGTGACCTGTCCCAATGGCGCCCATACGAAACGCCGTTAAAACCCTGTTACGAATAATGCGACCTCGATGAATCATTTTGTGTCGCGCGTATTTCCGAGCGGTCGGATTTGAGGGGCGAGCGGTAGAACGCTCGCCCTTTGTGCGCCACGATGCGGCACAATGTACCGTAAAAGCTGTTTATATCCGGTACGAATCATTCGTTGGTCTTTAATTCTTTTCAACGGAGGTGTTTGAGATGACAAACGGATTGCTTTTAAGGCTTCGCGAGCGTGAGCTCAGCGCGAGTCCGGCGGAACGCAATGTCATCGCATACGTGAGTGCTCATCCGCATGAGGTGGTCGGGCTGTCCGTCCGCGGTCTTGCCGATGCCACGTTCTCCTCGCCCTCGAGCATTTTGCGTTTTTGCAAGCGCTTGGGTTTTGCGGGCTACAAGGAGTTCCAGCGCGAACTGATTGCCGAACTGGCGCTCTTGGGTGACAAGAAAGACGTTGCCCTCGAGGACATCTCCATGGACGACAGCGTCGAACGTATCGTGGGGAAGGTGATGAAAAGCAACGTGCGCACAATCGAGGCGACGGCGCGAACGCTCGATTACACCGTCTTGGAGCGATGCGCGGCCCATCTTAAACGGGCACGCGCGGTCAATCTGTTCGGTATCGGTGCCTCTCGTTTGGTCGCGCACGATCTAGCGCAAAAGCTCATGCGTGTTGACAAAGAGTGCCATCTGTACGACGACTGGCATGATCAGCTCCTGTGTGCCAAGAACATGCATGAGGGCGATATGGCAATCGCCTTTAGCTACTCGGGCTTAACGCAAGAAGTGCTGGACTGCACCGTCGAGGCTCAACGTCACAACTGTCCCGTTGTGGCCGTGACCAAGGTAGACGGATCGTCCAAGCTTGCCACCATGGCCGATGCCGTGCTCGGCGTTGCTGCAAGCGAGCCCTTGGTCCGCAGCGATGCCATGGCCTCGCGTATGGCCCAGCTTATGGTTGTCGATGCCCTGTACGCTGCTTACGTTGCCAGCGACTACGAGCGGGCGACGCATGTCATTAAGCAAAACTACATCGAGAAACAGGAAAGATGAGGTGAATGAAATGCTCGATTTAACAAAATTCACGACTGAACAGCGTAATCAAAGGTCAATGGACCTCGATACGATGACATCGCTGCAAATCGTCACGACGATGAACGATGAGGATCTTCGTGCCGTCCAGTCGGTCACGAAAGTGTTGCCCCAGGTTGCCACGGCAATCGACTGGGCTGCTGAGGCACTCGAGCGCGGCGGGCGCGTCTTTTACATGGGTGCAGGCACCAGTGGTCGTCTGGGCGTGCTCGACGCTTCGGAGTGCCCGCCCACGTTTGGTGTGTCACCCGATCTGATTGTCGGGCTCATTGCCGGAGGCGAGACGGCGTTTATCAAGGCTGTCGAAGGTGCCGAAGACAGCGAGGAGCTTGGCGCGAGCGACCTGCGGGAGCGTGGACTTTCGGACAAGGATCTTGTCGTTGGCCTGGCGGCAAGCGGTCGTACTCCCTATGTGGTGGGCGGCCTTGTGTACGCCAAAGCAACTGGGTGCAAGACCATCGCAATTGCCTGTAACCAAGGGTCGAAGATCGGGGAGAGTGCGGATCTTGCCATTGAGCCCGTGCCCGGTCCCGAGGTGCTGACCGGCTCAACGAGGCTCAAGGCGGGAACGGTCCAAAAGCTCATTCTCAACATGATTTCGACCGGTGCCATGGTCAAGATTGGCAAGGTGTACCAAAACCTGATGGTCGATGTGCAGCAGACGAACGAGAAGTTGGTGGTGCGCGGCCAGAACATCGTGATGGAGGCGACCGGCTGCACGCGCGAGCGCGCTGTTCAGGCGCTTGCAGATGCCGGCGGCCACGTAAAGACCGCTATTGTCTCGGTGCTGCTGGACTGCGATGTCGAGCAGGCTGCGGTAGCTCTTGAACGGGCGCACGGCCATGTCCGTGCTGCGGTGAGTGGCCATGAGAAGAGCAATGCCGATGTCCAATAGGTGCACGGCGTGAGCTGATATGACATCCAGACGAGATACCCAATACAAGGAGGAGTTATGACGAACAAAGAGCTGGCTCAAAAGCTGCTGGACCTTTTGGGCGGTAAAGACAACGTGCTGGCAAACGCGGCGTGCATGACGCGCCTGCGCGTGACCGTCAAAAACACGGGCAACGTCGACACGGAGGGTATTAAGGCGCTCGACGGCGTGATGGGCCTGGTTGAGGACGATACGATGCAGATCGTGCTGGGTCCGGGCAAGGTGAATAAGGTGCTCGAGGAGTTCTCCAAGCTCACCGGCCTTGCAAAAGGCGTTGCTGACGAGAGCGTGGTTGACGCTGCGGCCACAAACAAGGCCGCGCAGAAGGCCAAGTACGAGTCTAAGCCGGTTCAGGCCTTCCTCAAGAAGATTTCCAATGTCTTCGTCGCCCTGCTTCCCGGCATCATTGCGGCTGGCCTCATCAACGGTATCTGCAACGTCATTAACGTCTCGACGGCAGGCGCGCTTGCAGGCGAGTGGTGGTACCAGGGCATTCGTTCCATGGGCTGGGCCCTGTTTGCCTATCTGCCCATCTTGGTGGGCTATAACGCGGCACGTGAGTTTGGTGGCTCCGCTGCGCTGGGCGGCATCGCCGGCATGATGTGTATCGCCAACAGTGCCATGCCCCTGCTTGCGCCTGGCGCGGCTGATCCTGCCACTGCCATTCTGCTGCCGCTCACCAGTGCGCAGTACAACCCCGCAGCGGGTGGCATGATCGCGGCTCTCATCGCTGGCGCATTTTTTGCCTGGATGGAGCGTCAGATTCGCAAGGTTATGCCCAACGCGCTCGATACGTTCCTGTCCCCGCTGCTGGTGC
Source organism: uncultured Collinsella sp. (assembly GCA_900547025.1). Taxonomy (GTDB): domain Bacteria; phylum Actinomycetota; class Coriobacteriia; order Coriobacteriales; family Coriobacteriaceae; genus Collinsella. The sequence continues at coordinate 10,695 of UREZ01000031.1, read as the reverse complement.
TCATCATCGGCGCCTTTGCTCTGATGCTCGTCATCCAGCCGGTTGGCGCATGGCTGACGACTGCTATCTTTAGCGTCCTCACCTTTATCTTCGAGAAGCTGGGCGTCCTGGGCGGCTATATCCTGTCGGCAGGCTTCTTGCCGCTGGTGTCCGTCGGCCTGCATCAGGCGCTCACGCCGATCCACGCTATGCTCAACGATCCCGACGGCGCTACCAAGGGCATCAACTACCTGCTGCCCATCCTTATGATGGCTGGCGGCGGCCAGGTCGGTGCCGGTCTGGCGCTGTACTTTAAGACCAAGAACGCCAAGCTCAAGAAGTACGTCGCAGAGTCCATTCCCGTTGGAATCCTGGGTGTGGGCGAGCCTCTGATGTATGCCGTTACGCTGCCGCTCGTTCGTCCGTTTGTGACGGCCTGCCTGGGTGCCGGATTTGGCGGCGCGCTCGCGGCGCTGCTTCACATCGGCACGGTTTCTCAGGGCGTTTCCGGTCTGTTTGGCCTGCTGATCGTCGTTCCTGGCCAGCAGCTTGGCTACGTTGCCGCTATGCTGCTTGCCTATGCCGCCGGCTTTGTCCTGACGTGGTTCTTCGGCGTCGACGAGCAGAAGATCAACGAGTTCTTTGGCGAGTAGTTTGATATCGCGAGCCGTGTTGCTCAGGGCTCGCGGCGCGCGGAAGATTTCTTGATGCTATGGTTGTGCCGGCGGCGCTAACTGCTCCGCCGGCCTTTTTTAAAGGAGCGTTGAAGTGTGAAAACGGGTATTTCGATTTATCTTTCCAGCCCTCTGCAGGATATTGAACGGACGATTGAGCGTGGTGCTGCGGCGGGTGCGCGCTATGCGTTTACCTCACTGCATATTCTCGAGGATGGGGGAGCGGCGTATACCGATAAGGTCCGTCATGTGCTGTCGCTGCTTTCCGCCCGCGGCATTGCGCTCATTGCCGATGTGGGACCGCGCACGTGCGATTTGCTCGGGCTTGAGCGTATCGAAGATCTGCACGATCTGGGGCTGGAATACCTTCGTTTGGACTATGGCTTTAGCGCCCAGCGGGTCGCGGAGCTGTCCGGTGAATTTCGCATTGTGGTCAATGCATCGACGGTGAGTTCTGATGAAATCGCATCGTGGCGAGAAGCCGGTGCCGATGTGACTCGTTTTGCCGCTTGCCACAATTTTTATCCCAAGCCTTATACCGGTTTAGCTCTGGAGGACATTGCTCGGACGAATCTTCGTCTTGCGGCGCTTGGCTTCGAAATCATGGCTTTTGTGCCGGGTGATGCCAACGTTCGCGGGCCGGTATTCGAAGGACTGCCGACGGTTGAGGAGCAGCGCGGTCGCGCGTCAAAGGTTGCCCTCAACATGCTTGAGCTTGCGCATGGCGCCGATTGCGACATTGTGTTGGTCGGCGACCCCGATCTTTCCGATGCGGGCTGGGCGCAGTTTGCTCAAGTTTCCGCCGGATACGTGGATTTGCAATGCCAGCTTGACCCCGGCTATGCCTATGTGCGCGGGCAGATTCATCACGACCGGCCCGATTCGAGTACCCTCATCTTTAGGTCTCAGGAGTCGCGCACGACGCTTAAGCCGGATTCCGTGCCGACGGATACCGGTGCCGGCCTGCCGCGAAAGACGGGGTCGATCGCTGTGAGCAATAGCGGCTATGGGCGCTACGAAGGCGAGCTTGAGATTGCGCGGGTCGATCTTCCCGGTGACAAGCGCATGAACGTTGCGGGCCATATCACGCCCGAGGCAATGGAGCTGCTGCCGTTCATCAAACGCGGATTCGGGGTACGGTTCGTTTAGCGTGTGACCCGTGGGCTACAATTGGCCCATCATGCTAAGGCGCCTCGTATGGTGCGCACCTGCGTTGGCCGATCTATATTCGGAGGATTCCCATGACCGTACTGTTTGTTGAATATCCCAAGTGCTCGACCTGTAAAAAGGCCAAAGCATGGCTGGACGAACATGGGGTTGAGTATATCGACCGCGATATCGTTACGGACAATCCCACGGCCGATGAACTTGCGGCCTGGATTGCTCGTTCGGGGCTGCCGGTGCGACGCTTCTTTAACTCGTCGGGCATGAAATATCGAGAGCTGGGTCTGAAGGCGCGCCTGGACGCGGGGATGACGGATCAGGAGTGCTACGAGCTGCTGGCGACTGACGGCATGCTGGTTAAGCGTCCGCTGCTGGTGGGCGATGACTTTGCGATCCCCGGCTTTAGGGAGGCGGCTTGGACCGAGGCGTTGCTGTAGCGGCTGCGGAAGGTACGTCCCGTTTCGAGCGCTGATTCTGGGACACGGTTTCCGGTTGAGGGCTCGACGGGAAAGTGGGGACCAGTTTGAGCTTGTAATCTGGGACGCACTTTCCGCCGGCGGGCCTGCCCCAGTCAGTCCTTCAGCTGCGCCCATTCGTGTGGGTCGTAGATCTTTACGTGCTTGTCGGGCGTGTCACTCCAGTACTCTTCGTCCATAAAGGGCAGGTATGCCTGAACGCCGGGACAGATAAACGGAATCCGTTGCCGCTGCAGGCGCTCGCGCTGCCGCTGCTCCAGGTTCGTCTCGGATATGACGGTCGGCATGCCGGACAGCTCGACGAGGCTTGCCTGGATGCGCTTGAGGTCGGGGAGCGCCGCATGCCATGACGTCCGCATGATCAAAAATGAGGCGTGGCGGTAATTTGCCTGCATCACCGTGATGGCGGGGCGCAGCGTGGGATGGATTTTGTCCCGTTCGGGCCAAAGGTCGGCAGTGATCTCGAGGCCCAGGGTCTCCCATAGGTAATCAAGCTCTTCGTCCATGGCGCCTCGATATCTACGCGATCATTGATACTTCGATTGTGTTGCCTGGTGCTATCGTTTTCGCAGTAGAATCTGCCAACGGTTGACGGCTACCGCTCGCGGCGTTTTGCCCTTCGTGTACAGCGGTCGGCTTCACAGGTCCTTCACGGGTTGGACGAAATTAGGCCAATTTGACCGAATTTCAAAAAAGTCAAAATTGGGGCTTGCGTCATGGCGTGACTTCCCGTATATTTCTTTCTTGCGCAAAGGCACAGCCGAGCGCAGCGATGCAGTCATTGGGATGTCGTCTAATGGCAGGACAGCGGATTCTGGTTCCGTCAATGGGGGTTCGACTCCCTCCATCCCAGCCATTGCATTTGCTACATATGGCCCGTTCGTCTAGCGGTTTAGGACGCCGCCCTCTCAAGGCGGAGATCACCAGTTCGAATCTGGTACGGGCTACCCACAAATGATTGCCCGGGCCTCGCAAGAGACCCGGGTTTTGTGTATCGACCGTATATACGGCGTCTGCCGTGTTTCGCTCAGATCGAGGAGTAGCCATGGATCTGCCCATCAGCTTGCAAGACATCACGTATGCCGAGAACTATCTGGCGCAGGGCGACCTGGCTACGGCGACGCCGCTGTTGGAGCGCCTGGTGGAGCTCGCCGAGGAGTATATCGACGCCGAGTGCAAGACGGAGGAGAAGCGCCAATACTTTAGCTTCGATAGCAAGTTTGAGCGCTTGGCCTATCGTCGCGTGGAGAAGGATCCGCGCGAGCTCGTGCAGGTCGAGGTGCCGTTTGACCGCCTGTACTCTGACATGGCGTTTGCCTACATTCGCCAGCAGGATTATGTGAGCGCTCGTAATGCCCTGATGCAGGCTGTGCGCTGGGACCCCATGAACTGCAACTATCGCTTGGACTTGGCCGAGCTGTTCCGTGCACTCGAGGACAAGCAGGAATGGGCATCGCTCTCGTTCTCGGTGCTGGAGCGTGCAAGCGATGGCAAGTGCGCCGCCCGCGCCTATGCCAACTTGGGCCAGTATTTCCTTGAGCCCGAGACCGAGAATGTCTCGGCCGCCGTGGGTTGCGCGCGTCTGGCACTGCGCTTAGCGCCCAACGATGCGCACACGACGCGCCTGCTCAACAAGATTCATACCACCTATCCGGATGCCGCCGAGGAGAGCGACGAGCACGTGATGGGTGAACTGGCCCTGCAAGGCGTGCCGACCTCGCCTTCGGCCGAGATTGCCATCTGCCTGATTATGTGCGCGACCGATGCTGCAAGCGACGGCGACAAGCAGGAGGCGACGCGCCTGACAGTGCGTGCTCGCGACCTTGTGGGCGAGGAGGCCTGCGCGGCGATTATCAAACTGGTGCGCGAGAGCGACGCCGAGCTCAATGCTGAGCGCAAGGCAAAGCGCGACGCCGCGGGCTCAAACGTCGATGGGACCGAGGAGGCCAGCGATGCCCAGTAAGCGCGAGCGCAAGCTCATCTCCAAGAATCGCTCGGCACACCACGAGTACTTTATCGATGAGACCTTTGAGTGCGGCATTGAGCTGAGCGGTACCGAGGTCAAGTCGATTCGCGAGCGCGCGTGCCAGATCACCGACACCTTTGCACTGATTCGTGGCGGCGAGTGCTGGCTCGTGGGCCTGCATATTCACCCTTATAGCCATGGTGGCGTGTGGAATCGCGACCCTGATCGCCGTCGTCGTCTGCTGCTGCACCGCAAGGAGATTGACTTTCTTGACGGCAAACTGCGCAACCGCGGCTATGCGCTGGTGCCGTTGGAGCTCTACTTTAATACCGACGGCCGCGTAAAGCTGCTGCTGGGCCTAGGCCGCGGCAAGAAACTTTACGACAAGCGCGAGGATATGGCCAAGCGCGATGTCCAGCGCGAGATTGACCGCGCCCTCAAGGAGCGTAACCGCTAGGCGCTCTGTATAAGTTGCGGTGGAATAGTTCCTGTTTGAGGCCAAATACCCGACAAGCAGGAACTATTTCATCGCAACTTGGTGGAGGGACTTGGCTGACCTGCAATCTTGGCACATATGTGTATGGGGCGGCGTCCGTTATGGGCGCCGCCTTTTTTGTGGGTACATACATCCATAAGGTACCAACCCGGGTTAGGGGAGTGATCGTTATGGACAAAACTGCGTTCTTTACCATGCCGAGCGGTCTGTACGTGGTGAGCGCTGCGGCAGACGGGCTGCGCGCCGGCTGCGTCATCAACGCGGCGGTGCAGGTGACGTCCGCACCGCCGCGCATTTCGGTTACCGTGAACAAGGACAACGCCACTTCGGGTGTCATTGCCGCGGCCAAGGCGTTTGCACTGACTGTAATCGACCAGACGGCCGATATGCTCTACATCGGTAACTTTGGGTTCCGCACCAGCAGCGATTATGACAAGTTTGCCAAGTACGAGACCCGCGAGACGGCTCTGGGCATGCCCTATGTGCCCGAGCACGCGGCGGCCCTGTTTAGCTGCCGTTTGATCGACACTGTGGATGTGGGCACGCATCTGCTGTTTATCGGCGAGGTCGAGGATGCCGAGCGCCTGAGCGACGAGACGCCGTTGACCTACGACTACTATCACAAGGTTCTGAAGGGCAAGACGCCTCCGAAGGCCTCGTCCTATCAAGGCTAGAATTGTTGTAAAAACACTTGCATTATTTAATTGAGAACATATACTAATAAGCGAAGTACATCACCAGTCACGTTCGAGAGGAGAACATCATGGCTGAGGAGAAGAAGACGTATAAGTTCGTGTGCGTCGTTTGCGGTTACGAGGTTGAGGTCGATACGCCCGAGCTGCCCGAGGACTACGTGTGCCCGGTGTGCGGCGTCGGTCCCGATCAGTTTGAGCTCGTCGAGGAGTAACTCGCGGGCACACGGCGAAAGCCGAACATAGCTCTGTCCAAGGGCCCCGGTCGGTTATCCCGGCTGGGGCCCTTTTCTTCCGCCCCAAGGGATCACGGCTGCTGTTAGCCGATCCTGTCTGTCGAGAGTCCGGCCAACCGTTTGTCTCAATCTGTAACATCTGGCGGCTCAAAACGGGTCTATCTGTTACAGATCGAGACAAAAGGTTGGAGCTGAAGAAATGTCTCGATCTGTAACATCTAGAAGCGGAAATTTGGTCCACTTGTTACAGATCAAGACAAACCAAAACCGTCCGGCACGAGATCTCAATCTGTAACATCTAGCAGTGAAAACGGGGTCTACGTGTTACAGATTGAGACAAACGGAGCTGTCCCTCGGAATGATCTCGATCTGTAACATCTAGACATCAAAAGCGGGTCTAGATGTTACAGATCGAGACGTTTGCCTAGGTGGACCCCCCCCGTTCCATTACATCCCGGTCAACAGCACGGCGTCGAGCACCGTTACGACGACACCGATCCCTACAAGCAGCGCGTTGAGCGGGCGCGAGTTGGCGTATTTGCCCATGACGCGGGGCGAACTGGTGAGTCGTATGAGCATAAAGACCGTAATCGGCAACTGAAGTGACAACAGCGCCTGACTCCAGATGAGACCCTCAAAAGGATTCGGGACGATCAGGCACGCCGCCACTGCGCCGACGAAACAGACCGCCACTCCAATCGATGAGTGCCGGTCGTGGATGTCGTATTCCTCGTCGAACATGCCCGCGGTGATGGTGCCCGCCGCCATGCCCGCCGTCACACTACTCGATATGCCCGCAAACAACAGCGCCACCGCAAAGATGGTCGAGCTTGCCGGGCCCAAGATGGGGGAGAGCGTGGCCGCTGCGACGGCGAGGTCGTCTACGACCATGCCGTGCGCAAAGAAGGTCGTTGCGGCCAGGACGACCATGGCCGAGTTGATTGCCCAGCCCACGCCCATCGAAAAGAACGTGTCGAAGAGCTCGTAGCGCAGACGTTCTTCGATAACTTGTTCGCCTTGGCCTTCGAAGTGCATGGATTGGATGACCTCGGAGTGTAGAAAGAGGTTATGGGGCATAACGACCGCACCCAGGACACTAACGATAATCGCGGCCGAGCCAGTGGGCATACTGGGTGTGATCCAGCTTGCGGCGGCCTGCGGCCAGTCGACCTCGACCAGCGCAAGCTCGGCCAAAAACGAGAGTCCTACCACGCCTACGAAGGCGATGATCCAGCGTTCGGCGCGCTTGTAGGAGCTCGTCATGAGCATCGCCATCGATACTGCCGCTACGATGACGCAGCCCGCGCGCACGGGTAGCCCAAAGAGCATTTGAAGGGCAATCGCGCCACCCAGGACTTCGGCCATGGCGGTGGCGATGGTCGCGAGATAAGCACTGACGAGTACCGTGCGTCCAACGAAGCGGGGGAGAAAGCGCGTCGTGGCTTCGGCAAGACAGGCGCCCGTTGCGATACCCAGGTGTGCCGCGTTGTGCTGCAGCACAATGAGCATAATCGTGGACAGCGTGACGATCCACAGCAGCGCGTAGCCAAACTGCGAGCCCGCGGCCATATTGGAGGCCCAGTTGCCCGGGTCGATAAAGCCGACAGTCACGAGCAGTCCGGGGCCGATATGCCGCGCAATGTCTAGGCCTCCGTGACCACCGGTGCGGTGCGAGCCAAAGTGTTGTTTGAGATGGTTGAGCATGGTGAGTTCCTGCGTGCCGTTTGTTTGACGCCGCAAAGGATACCCGTTTTATGCTAAAAAGTTAACCAAGACAAACAAAATTGTTGTATTTGAACAGGATGGTGAAGGGGGGGGGTACCGAAATGTCTTGATCTGTAACAACTAGGGATGGAAATTGGGTCTAGGTGTTACAGATCAAGACAAGAAGAAATGGTCCTATGGAAAATCTCGATCTGTAACAGTTAGCTGCAAAAACTGGCCCTTCGTGTTACAGATTGAGACATTCGGAACCGTCTCTCGAAAACATCTCAATCTGTAACAGTTAGTCGTCGAAAATGGGTCTTCCTGTTACAGATTGAGATGTTTGAAGAGGTGAGCTTGCAGGCCGAACTTGGGGCCCTTGTTGTCGCCCTTGAGGTCGGCGGTGTCCACTCGTAGGGCGTGCGTTACGCGATTGTTTCGAAACGGGCGGGAAACACAACGGGCCGGCGATGCTCCTACTATGCCTATTCAACTGACTGTCTAATATCTAGGGGAGGATCGCGATGCAGGCAGATTCCGCTCAGCAGCAGGGCCTTTATCGCCCCGAATTCGACCACGATGCATGTGGCATCGGTGCGCTTGCCGATATCAACGGTGAGCGCCATCACCAGATTCTGGACGACGCACTGTCCATTCTGGTCAACTTGGAGCACCGCGGCGGCACAGGACTCGAGAAGAACACCGGCGACGGCGCTGGCATCCTGTTCCAGGTTCCGCATCACTTTTTCCGTAAAGAGGCTCAAAAGTGCGGCCAGATTCTGCCGGCAGAGGGCGACTATGGCGTGGCCATGCTGTTCTTCCCGCAGGACGACAAGGGAGTAGAGGACGCCCGTCGCGTGTTTGAGGAGGGCTGCGCCGAGGCCGGCGTGCCGCTGCTCTTTTGGCGCGAGGTGCCGGTCGACCCGCACGACCTGGGCGAGACGGCCCGCGCCTGCATGCCCACCATCCTGCAGGCCTTCCTGGGCCGTCCGGACGACACACCTGCCGGCGATGCCTTTGAGCGCCGCCTGTATGTGTGCCGCCGCACCATCGAAAAGAAGGCCGACGCCGAGTTCGCCCTGCGCGACAAGATCTTCTACGTGTGCTCCATGAGCTCGCGCACCATCGTTTACAAGGGCATGCTTGTGGCCACGCAGATGCGCCGCTTCTTCATCGACCTCAACGACGCCGCCGTCAAGACGGCCGTGGCGCTCGTTCACTCGCGCTACTCCACCAACACCACGCCCAGCTGGGAGCGCGCGCACCCCAACCGCTTTATCATCCACAACGGCGAGATCAACACCCTCAAGGGCAACGTCAACTGGATTCGCGCCCGCGAACCCAACCTGTACAGCCCCGTGCTGCAGCATGATCTTGAGCGTGTGATGCCCATCATCAACCGCGAGGGTTCCGACTCCGCGATTCTGGACAATGTACTTGAGTTCCTGGTCATGAACGGTCGTCCGCTCACGCGCGCCGCATCCATGTTGCTGCCCGAGCCGTGGGACCACAACGACAGCCTGAGTGAGGAGCGCCGCGCCTACGACGCCTACCAGTCCATGATCATGGAGCCGTGGGACGGTCCTGCCGCCATCGCCTTTACCGACGGCCGTACCCTGGGTGCCGCTCTCGACCGTAACGGCCTGCGCCCGGCTCGCTACTACGTGACGCGCGACGGCCGCTTTATGCTGGCGAGCGAGGTGGGCACCATCGAGGTGAGCCCCGAGAACATCCTGACGAGCGGCTGTCTGGGGCCGGGCCAGATGCTCGAGGTCGACTTTGCCCGCGGACGCGTTATCTACAACGAAGAGCTGCGCGCCCGTTACGCCAAGGAAAAGCCCTACCGCGACTGGATTGCCGAGGAGACGCTGACGGTCGAGGCGCTCGATAGGCCCGCCGCGGCAACGCCCGCCGAGGACGCCGAGGTGCCCGCCGCCGTGCGCATGGCTAAGCTCGGGTATCACTGGGATGATGTTGACGAGGTCGTGCGTCCCATGGCCCAGCAGGGCAAGGCGCCGCTCGCCTCGATGGGCATCGATGCGCCGCTGGCCTGCCTGTCCAAGAAGACGCGTTCGTTCTTCGACTACTTCTATCAGCTGTTCGCCCAGGTCACGAATCCGCCGATCGATGCCCTGCGCGAGCACATGGTGACTTCGACCACGCTCTACCTGGGCAATCACGGCAACCTGCTCGAGGACTCCCGTACGGCCTGCCAGCTGGTTCGCTTGGAGCGCCCATTGCTCAACGAGGAGGAGTTTGACCGCATCTGCGCCATCGACCGCGTGGGCTTTAAGACCCGCCGTTTCCGTGCCGTGTACCGCCGTGATGCCGGCGAGGGCGCACTGCAGGCTGCGCTCAAGCAGCTTGCAGAGGACGTTGAGGCTGCGGTCCGCGACGGCGTGAACATCGTGGTGCTGAGCGATCGCGCCGCTGCGGGCGAGGTGCCCGTGCCCTCGCTGCTCGCCGTGGGCTGCGTGCACAACCATCTGATCCGCGCCGGCGTGCGTACCTTTGCCGACATCGTGGTAGAGTGCGGCGACGCCGTGTCCCCGCACGACTTTGCGGCACTGGTGGGCTACTCTGCGAGCGGCATCTATCCGTACAACGCACATGCGTGCATCCGCGATCTGGCGGCACGCGGCGACCTGGACGTGACGGCCGAGCAGGGCATCGCCAACTACAATAAGGCTGCGACCGCCGGCATCGTCTCCATCATGTCCAAGATGGGCATCTCCACGGTGCAGAGCTACCATTCGGCGCAGATCTTCGAGGCCGTGGGCTTTACGCCGGAGTTCGTCAACGCGTACTTCGCCGGCACGGTGAGCCGTGTGGGCGGTATGGGTGTCGAGGACGTTGAGCGCGAGCAAAACGAGCGCTACGACGCCGCGCTCGCTATCCTTAAGAGCCCGGCTCCCGATCAGCTGCCCACGCTGGGTCTGACCAAGTGGCGCCCGCTCGGCGGCGAGGATCACCTCATCGACCCTCAGACCGTCTACCTGCTGCAGACCGCCTGCCGCGAGGACAGCTACGACACCTTTAAGGAGTACAGCGCCCGCCTGCACCGCAATGGCCGTGCCGTGCGCCTGCGCGACTTGCTCGACTTTGATGCCAGCGGCCGCACGCCGGTGGCACTCGACGAGGTCGAGCCCGCGCTCAACATCGTCCGCCGCTTTAACACCGGCGCCATGTCGTATGGCTCCATCAGCAAAGAGGCACACGAGTGCATGGCCATCGCCATGAACCGCCTGGGCGGTCGCAGCAACACCGGCGAGGGCGGCGAGGACCCGGCGCGCGAGACGCCGCTTGCC
>UREZ01000030.1 GCA_900547025.1 uncultured Collinsella sp. | reverse complement strand
CCTACTGCAAAAGCGCGGCGCACGCGTAAAGGTCGTCATGAGCGAGCATGCCACGGAGTTTGTGGGGCCGCTTACCTTCCGCGCGCTCACCAATGAGCCGGTCGCGGTGGGCCTGTTCGACGACCCCTCCGACCCCATCCACCACATTTCGCTGGCGCAGGAGCCCGACCTGGTGGTCGTGGCGCCCGCGACGGCCAATATCATCGCTAAAATGGCCAACGGCATCGCCGATGACCTCATCTCCACCACGCTGCTTGCCACGCCGCGACCCATCGTGATTGCACCCGCCATGAACAATGGCATGTGGAAGGCTCCGGCGACACAAGCCAACATGGCCACGCTGCGCGACCGTGGCGTCCATGTGGTGGGACCCGGCAGCGGCTACCTTGCCTGCGGCGACGTGGATACGGGACGCATGAGCGAGCCCGAGGACATCGTCGAGGCCATCTGCGATGCGCTCGACCCCGTGCCTCAGGACCTTGCGGGCAAGCGCATCGTGATTACCGCCGGCCCAACGCACGAACCGATCGACCCCGTGCGCTTCATTGGCAACCGGTCGTCGGGCAAGATGGGCATCGCCCTGGCAGGGGAGGCCGTACGCCGCGGCGCTGCGGTCACACTCGTGCTGGGACCGACGTCGCTCGATGTTCCCCGCGGCGTGGAGTGCGTGCGCGTGCAGACCGCCGCAGAGATGCTGCAGGCGGCGTTGAGCGCCTTCCAGACGGCCGACGCTGCCATTTGCGCTGCGGCCGTCGCCGACTACACTCCCGTATCCCCTGCGGACCATAAGCTCAAAAAGGCCAACGAACGCTTGGATCGCATCGAACTCGTCGAGACGGTCGATATTTTGGCCGAGCTCTCGCGCCAAAAGGGCGAGCGTTGTGTGATCGGCTTTGCGGCCGAGACCGAAAACGTCGTGGAGTACGCCGAACGCAAATTGGCCCGCAAGGGTTGCGACGCGATCATCGCCAACGATGTCTCGCGTGCGGATTCGGGCTTTGGAACGGATACCAACAAGGCCTGGATTGTGAGCACAACGGGCACGCAAGAACTACCCGTGCTAACAAAACCCCAGCTCGCAGATACAATTTTGGACTTGCTTCAAAATTTGTAAAAAAGTTCTTGCACAAGGACAAAGTTTCGGGTTAATATACTCTTTGTTGCGAGCGAGAGCAGAGCAACAAACAAAAGCTTCGGGACGTGGCGCAGCTTGGTAGCGCACTTGACTGGGGGTCAAGGGGTCGCTGGTTCGAATCCAGTCGTCCCGACCAGAAGTTTGCAGGTCAGGCACCTAGTGCCTGACCTTTTTTGTTTTTAATCACCATGATTATTTTGCTTAAAGCAACAACTTTCCCGATCGATGTAATCACCGAATCAAAACGTGTACACCAGCCACCAAAGATGCCGAAAAATGTCGCTTTTGGAGGCTGATGTACACAAATGCAGAATCCAGCGCAGCCCAGAGGCGCCCTCCACATGTCTGGACTCTCTATGGCTGCGCTGGATAGACATCGCCGGAACGGGTATAGTATCGAAAGTTTTGTCGTTAACCAGCGGGGGAGTCCTGTGGGCATCAAAAAGAAGATCAAAAAGGAGCTTATCGGCACTTCCGATTACCCGTCGAATAAGATCTTTACGATCTCCAATTTCATCACCTTTACGCGCCTGATCCTCACCCTGGTATTTCTGTACCTGTTTGTGACGGATAACAACCGCGTCATCGCCATCGCTATCTACGCCGTTGCCGCCTCCACCGACTGGATGGACGGTCAGATCGCCCGCATGACTAAGACGGTCTCGTGGCTCGGCAAGGTCATGGATCCCATTTGCGACCGTGCGCTGCTGTTCACCGGCGTACTTGGACTGGTGGTCCGCGGAGAGCTGCCCATCTGGGTCTGCGTACTCATTATTGGCCGCGACATCTATCTGGGCATCGGCACGCTTATCGTGCGTCATTATCACCGTCGCCCCATCGATGTGGTCTTTCCCGGAAAGATTGCCACGGCGCTGCTCATGACCGGCTTCTCACTCATGCTGCTCGGTTTCCCCGTTATTGACGGCCTGCACCTTTTATCTTCAACCCTTACGGCCTTCCCGGGCCTCAACGGAAGCTCGGTGCCCCTCGGCATCTTCTTTGTGTACGGCGGCGTGATCTTCTCCATGCTCACGGCTGTCATCTACTCCATTAAGGGCGGAGTGGCCATTAAACAGGCTCTCGCGCATCCCGAGGACGAGGACATCGACTTTCTGAACCCTGAAATCGAAGACTGATTCGTTGGGGTATGATTACGTACGGTTCATTATTTGCGGCACGTCCGCGATAAGTTAGGGGTTGTCATGGACAACATGGTTAACAATATGCCTCAGAATGATAAGACTGCTGACGCTACCTGCGTATTCCGCGTGCCTTCAAGCGACGTCACCGTTCCCGACCTCATGGCCAACGTGCGCATCACCGCCCCCGTCCTGTCCATCGTCAAGGGTCCGCAGACTGGTGCCGCCTTTGAGCTCGAGGACGACGTGACCACCATCGGCCGCGATCCCGCGAACGGCATCTTCCTTAATGACATGACCGTTTCGCGCAGCCACGCGCGCATTATTCGCGAGGGCCTCGGCGCTCGCATCGAGGACCTGGGCTCGCTCAATGGCACCTGGGTCGACGGTGCCATCGTCAATGCAGCCCCGCTGCACGACGGTTCTTCCGTTCAGATCGGTACGTTTACGCTCATCTACCACGAGAGCACGCCGGAGCGCATCGAAACCGGTGAGTAGGGCATGGCCGAACGCAACTATCTGAGTATCGGCCAAGTCGTCAACCTACTTCGAGGCGCATACCCCGATCTTTCGAACTCAAAAATAAGATTTCTAGAGGATGAGGGGCTCATTACCCCTCATCGTACGCCTAAGGGATACCGTCAGTACTCCAAGGAGGACGTTGATCGCCTGGAGGTCATTCTGCACTTGCAGAAGACTCGCTACATGCCGCTCAACGTGATTAAGCAGCGCTTGGAAAACGCCACGGACCTGTCAACGCTCGCCTACGAGGTGGGCTTGCTGTCCGATGTTCCACTCAAGACGGAGCCCAAGGAGACTAAGCAAAAGCTGCATCCCATCGAGACCATTCCCGATATGCTGGGCGTCGAGATTTCGTTTATCCGCTCGCTCGCCGAGAACGACCTCATTCGCATCATCAAGAGTCCGCAGAATCGTGAGCTCGTCGATGGTCGCGATTTTCCGATCATCCGTTACTGCTCCGAGCTGTCACGCTTCCATATCGAGCCGCGCAACCTGCGTCAGTACGTGTCTTCCGCCAACCGCGAGTCCTCGATGTTTGAGCAGGTGCTCGTGAGCATGCTCGGCATGGACACCTCCGATGACGAGCGCGACGCCAAGCTCGAGCGTGCGTTTAAGAAGCTTCACGACCTGACGGAGGGCGTGCACACCGCGCTGCTCAAGAACCGCGTTTTTGAGTCGCTCAACGCCGTGGTCGAAGACGCCGACATCGATGCACTCGATGAGGAAATCACTCGCTCCGAGTTCACCAAGGCCAAAAACGAAGAGACAGTCGCGCCGGCTTCACACGAGGATTCTCTCGTAAAGCCGCTCAAGGTCGTCGCCCCTTCGCAATCCGGCACCGTCACCGCGGGCAAGTAACAGCTGCCGCTTATCCGGCAACCCATTGAAAGGTCATGCAATGTACGACTTCGAATCTCAAATCGTCGACATCCCCGACTATCCCGAGCCCGGAGTCATCTTTAAAGACATCACGCCGCTCTTCGGCAATCCCGAGGCGCTCAAAGCCATGACCGATGCCCTCGCCGAGCACTTTGCCGGCATGGGAATCACCAAGGTCGTAGGTCCCGAGGCTCGCGGCTTTATGGTGGGCGTTCCCGTGGCCGTCGCTCTGGGCGCCGGCTTTGTTCCCGCACGTAAACCGGGCAAGCTGCCGCGCGAGACCGTAAGCCAGAGCTACGAGCTCGAGTACGGCACCGATTCAATTGAGATCCATGCCGACGCTATCAGCTCTAAAGATACCGTGTTGATTCTGGACGACTTGGTCGCGACGGGCGGAACCGTCGAAGCAACAGGTAAACTGGTGCGAGATATGGGCGCAAAGCTTGTGGGCTACGGGTGTATCCTTGAGCTTGCGTTTCTCAACCCGCGCGAGAAGCTCACGTCGACTGACGACGATGTTGAGCTCTTTAGCCTGGTGACGGTGGACTAGCCGTTACCCTTAGTTACTGGAAAGGAAGCTACATGCGCACAGCAAACACGCACAAAAACATGGCACGCTGCGCTGCTACGGCAACCCTCGCTTGTGTTTTAGGCTTGGGCCTCGCGGCTCCTGCCTACGCCGATACCGCATCCGACCTTGCCGCTGCTCGTACGAAGCTCGAGCAGATCGGTACCCAAACCCAGCAGATTTACGATGAGCTCGCCACGCAGACGCAGGCGCTCGATCAGACTGCTGGCGAGATCACGCAAAAGCAGCAGGAGATTGCTGACGGTCAGGCCAAGCTCTCGACCTATGTCGCCGGCGAGTACAAGACCGGCGGTCTGAGCCTGCTTCAGGTTCTAACGGGCGTTGACGACCTGAGCGATATGCTCAACCGTCTGTTCTACTACGGCAAAGTCTCCGATAAGCAAGCTCAGACCATTCAAGAGGTCAAGGAGCTTAAGCAGCAGCTCACCGATAAGCAGTCCGAGCAGGAAAAGAACGTCGCAGCCACGCAAAAGAAGGTCGACGAGCTTAACGCCCAGCAGGCTGAAGCCCAGAACGTCGTAAACTCCCTGGATTCGCAGCTGCAAGCCGAGCTTGCCGCAGAGGCCGAGGCCAACGCCGCGCTGCAGGCCGGCATCAACGCCAGTACCGCCGAGAAGGCTACGGTGAGCAACGAAACTGCAGGTACGACCGAGAACACCAACAACGGTGGCCAGACCAGCAATAACAACAACCAGGGCGGCAACACTCCGGCTCCTACGCCGGCACCTGCTCCGACGCCGCAGCCCCCCACGCCTGCTCCGGCTCCGACGCCTTCTGCTCCGAGCCAGTCCGTCGATGGCGGTTCCGTTGTCTCGCGTGCATACAGCAAGCTTGGTTGCGCCTATTCCTGGGGCGGAATTGGCCCGAACAGCTTCGACTGCTCTGGTTTTGTTAGCTACTGCCTCACTGGTCGCTATTGCCGCCTGGGCACCACGGGCACCTTTATGGGCTGGACGCGTGTGTCCGATCCGCAGCCTGGTGACGTTGTCGTCAACTCGTACCACACCGGCATTTACATCGGTGGTGGTCAGATGATTCATGCTTCTGACTACAACACGGGTGTTATCATCAGCTCCGTTGCCGCCGGCATGAACAACAACTATATCTTCGTTCGCTACTAAGTATTCAGATAAAGCAAACGGATATGGACCTCGTGGCTTTGAGCCATGGGGTCCATTTTTTGTCTTTAGTGCAAGCCGCTATCTAGTTTTGAATACTAGATAGCGGCCCAATTAGTCAGCAAGAAGGCTATAATTGTATGGGAGCAATTAGAAAGGACCCTCTATGAGCTGGGCACTTATCTCAGATTCAAGCTGCAACCTCCGCGATTGGCAACCGACCGCACCCCATACCACTTTTGCATTTGCGCCCCTCAAAATTCGAGTGGGGGAGCGTGAATTCGTCGATGACCTTTCGCTCGATGTTCATGAGCTCAACTGCGCTGTTCAGGCGGAGACGGACGCTTCTTCGAGCGCTTGTCCCAGCGTAGGGGAGTGGGCCGAGCTCTTCAAATTGGCAGACAAGACCATCTGCATGCCGATCTCTGAGGGCGTGTCGGGCAGCTACAACGCGGCAGCCACGGCTCGCGATATGGTTCTTGCCGAGGAGCCCGACCGACAGATTCATCTAGTCAATTCACGCGCAGCTGGCGGCAAAATGGACCTCATTTTCTTGCTGTTCGACCGCTATCTTGCAAGCAATCCGAATGTCTCATTCGAGGATGCTTGCGCATACTTCGATAGCCTTGAGCAGAACAGCAAAATCCTCTTCAGTTTGTGCAATTACGAAAACCTCGCCAAAGCTGGACGTATCCCTAAGGCAGCCGGCGTCATTGCCAACAAGCTCAATATCCGCATTTTGGGCACAGCGAGTGAGGCCGGTAAAATCGAACTCGTCGGGCACACGCGTGGCGAAAAGAAGATGCTCAACAAGATCATCGATACCATGGAAGCCGAGGGTTTTGCCGGCGGCGAGGTCGTCATCGATCACGTTGAGAACGAAGCTGGAGCCCAGGCGCTTACTGACCGCATAGTCGAGCATTGGCCCGGCTCCAAAACCATCATCATGCCCTGTAACGGCCTGGATTCCTATTACGCCGAGATGCACGGCCTGATCATCGGCTACGGCATGGGCGTAGCTTCGGGCAAATAAAGTCCAACCAAGCAAAAAACGGGCGGGACAAAGCGACAGATGGCTCTTTGTCCCGCCCGTTTTATACGTCGGCTAGCTATTAAACCCGTTGAACTTGAGATAGCTCATCAAGTAAGCCTTCGAAACAAAGGATGAAACCGCGCTGCGCACAAGCAGCGACTCACGCGTTACCTGATGCGCCGTATCGGGAACCGGCGTCTGCTCGACGGAAAACGCCGAACGAATCGATGCCTCGAGCTGATCGACCACATAATCAAAGGCCGTCGGGGCATCGTAGCTCAAACGCTGAATGTTAAAGAGTGCCTGCACCGCAGCAATAGGTAGCACCTGCTTAAAGATGCAGATAGCGATCAGGCGGGCAATCTGCTCGCGGCCATATTGCTTTTTGACCGGAGCAGGCACCAGGCCGACCTTCACATAGTTATTGATCATCGATGGCGTAATGACAGGCTGCTCAACGCAAATGGACAGCGGCTCCATCCACAGCGCAACATACTCAATAACCTGGTCGCGGTAGAGCGTCACATTGGGCAACTGGTTATAGCGCGGCAGACTCAACGTATTAAGTTTGCGCACGATATCGGACTGAATAAATGCATCGGGCAGCACAGTGGGCTGAATATCCTCAGGCTTAATGCTGACCGATGTATCGGACATCGGGATAACGCGTTTGGCGTGGTTCATAAGGATCCTCCGTTCATTAGCTATATTGTATTCTAGGTTATCTAGTTTTGCATACCATATAGCCGGCAAGTAAAAGTGGTTGGACAGCACATTGATGCACCGTCCAACCACTTTGTTTTAAAGATAGCAACCTTACATAAGATATATTATCGTACTTATCCGCGGAGAAACGCGTATGCGCTCGTTGCTGCTATGGCTCCGTCAGAAACGGCGGTCACAACCTGGCGTAAGCGTTTGGAACGGATGTCGCCAGCAGCGAATAGACCTGGCGTGCGTGTCGCCATGGATTCATCAGTCAGAATGCCGCCATCAGGCGCCAGATCGACTAAATGCTCAACAAGCTCGGTATGGGGTTGCGTGCCGGTAAAGACAAAAATGCCAAACGAGCCAGGTTCAAATGACTCGGTATGAATTTCCCCGGATGCATTGTCCTTAAAGGCAATCGTCGTTGGCATCGCTTCACCAGAAAGTTCAACAATACTAGTTTGGTACCTAACTGTAATATTGTCCTTTTCGAGTACTTTCTGAACAACACCATCAGGCGCACGAAACTGGTCGCGGCGCAGCACGATGGTCACACTGCTGGCAATATCTGACAGGAACAGAGCCTCCTCGCAGGCAGCATTGCCGCCGCCGATGACAAAGACCTGTTTGCCGCGGAAGAACATGCCGTCACATGTTGCGCAATATGAAACGCCACGACCGCGATACGTATCCTCGCCAACAAAACCAGCAGATCGCGGCGTGGCACCCATGCAAGCGATAACGCTCGAGGCCAGCGTATCGCCCATATCGTGATGCACCGTAAACAGCGCTGCATCGGCATCGTAATCGATACCCGTAACCATGCTCCATGCGACCTGAGCTCCCAAGCCCTCTGCATGCTGCTGAAAACGCTCGCCGAGTTCGGCGCCACTCAAGAGCGGAATGCCCGGATAGTTCTCGACTTCATTGGTCGTGGCGATCTGTCCACCCGACATGCCCTGCTCAATCACGGCCGTCGTCAGGTTGGCACGCGCAGCGTAAATGGCGGCAGCATAGCCCGCGGGGCCTCCACCGATAATCGCAACATCAATCGGCTGATCGGTAGTCATGAAGAATCCTCTCGTCGAAACGTTGTCGTTCTTTGCGCTCATACCCAAATTTACGTGAACATGACACTCATGCACTACAATGATAAATCGCGTAACAAAGCTGAAGGGGAGTTATCGATGGATCAAACGCAGACGAGCAATAGCGCTCCCCTGCCCATGCAAGCCACTCCCCAACCGGAGCAAATGACCGTTTCACCTGCACAAAAACCCCTAGTAACCATTGTACACGCATCGGTTGGATCGGGCCACAAAGCCGCCGCCAACGCGATTGCACAAGCATTTGACCTTATCCTCGGCACCAAGGGAATCCCTGAGGATGTTGAGATCGAAGTCCTGGATATCCTCGATTTTGGACGCATTAGGTTCGATGGTAATAAAACAGCAGCGTCGTTTACCGGCGCCACGCGTCCCATATATGACCTAACCTGGCGATACACGTTTACGGGACATCTGCTCTGGGGCGGAGGCACGGCATGGTCACGTATTATGTTCCCTGCCTTCAACGAATATGTCCGCACCCGCAGGCCCATAGCCGTGGTCGCAACACACATCACGGCGGCCAACGTCGCTGTGGGTGCCCGCGTCATCACGGGTATCGATTATCCCGTCATCTGCGTACCAACAGACTATGAAGTCGAAGGCTTTTGGCCCCACAAGGACACCGATCTGTTCTGCGTAGCCAACGAATTTATGGCCGAGACACTTCGCCCCCGTAAAGTTCCCGAGACCAAAATCCGCATTACAGGCATCCCCATTCGCGCCGGGTTTGATACGGACTACAATCGCGAGGAAGAACTCGAGAAGTTCAATCTCCCCGCTGACAAGACCGTTGTGTTGGTGATGGCCGGTGCCAGTTTGCCTCAACCGTACGTTCGCTTTCGCGCGGAGATGGACCGCACACTCCCCTTCCTGCGCAGCTTCGAGGACATGCACTTTGTCTTTTTGCCGGGCAAGGATGAGGAATACGCCACCCGCCTCAAGACGCTCTTCGACGCCATGAAGCTCGAAAACGTCACGGTTCTGGACTACGTGGACGACATGGCGGCCCTCATGCACGGCTGCGACCTGGCAATCCTCAAATCGGGCGGGCTCACCGTCACCGAGTGCCTGTGCGCGCATCTGCCGATGATCCTACTGGGCAAATCATACGGTCAGGAAAAGGCCAACACCACGATGCTCACCGGCATGGGCGCCAGCATGCATGTCACCACCGCACGAGAACTCATCGTAACCCTACGTCACTTGCACGACCATCCCGAATCACTCAAAGCCCTACTCATCAACGGCGAAGTACTACGCCGCCCTCACGCTGCCAAAGACATCGCCATCGCAACCATGGAGCTCGTAGGCAAGCCCCAAAAGCGCAAACGAGCCTTCTGCCGCTTCTACTGGGGCGATAAACCCGCGCATATTCGCTAGGGTCTTAATGTCCGCTAGCCTGCGGGAGGCCCTATATATCATCCCGTGCTCAAACATTCTCGCTTCGCTGCGAAACTGCGCGCGGGACGATATATAGGGCCTCCCGCAGGCTAGCTGCGTTAACGTACTAGCAGCTATACCAGATTCCCCACCAGTAAAATCTGCAAAGGGGAACCAGAAAATATAAATACAGTAAGCCGACGCTACAAGGGGACGGTCCCTTTGTAGCGTCGGCTTACTAGAAAAGTAAATATTGTTTCAAGCGAGTAGCCGCCCGCCCGCCTCTCACACATATCGTTCCACGCGCAGTTTCGCAGCGAGCGAAGCGAAGCGAGAATGTTTGAGCATGGAATGATATGTGTGAGAGGCGGGCGGGAGGGATACGAGCGCCCCTAGGCGACGCCGCTGGAGCCGAAGCCTCCGTTGCCTCGGTCGGTTTCGTCTAGTTCTTCTACTTCTATGAGGTTAACCGTGGGGACTTCTTGGATGACGAGTTGGGCTATGCGGTCGCCTTTGTTGATTTGGATGTTGTTGGAGGGATCCAGGTTGATGAGGATAACCTTGAGTTCTCCTCGGTAGTGGGCGTCGATGAGGCCCGGCGTGTTAACTATAGACAGGCCCTGTTTGATGGCGAGACCGCTGCGGGGCTGGACAAAGCCGGCGTAGCCGTCGGGCAGGGCGATGGCCAACCCAGTAGAGACCAGACGGCGTTCGAGGGGCTTCAGGACGCAGTCCTCGTTGGAGCGCAGATCCAAGCCGGCATCGGTGGGATGGGCGTATTTGGGAAGCTCGACGGTGGGGTCGAGACGCTTTATGTTGACGGTAATATTGGACATGGAATCACCTTAGCTTGTCGAGCTCTTGCAGAAACTCATCGACGTCTTTGAAATCGCGGTAGACCGAGGCAAAGCGGATGTAGGCCACCTTGTCGATCTTGGCCAAGCGCTTGAGCACCATGTCACCCAACTCATGGGACGTGACGGCCGTCAGCGTGCGAGAGCGCAGCTCGACCTCGATGTCGTCGATAATCTCATTGAGCTTCTTAGTATCGATATCACGCTTGATGGTGGCGCGCATCAAGCCGACGAGCAGCTTATTGCGATCGAACCGCTGCTTGGTTCCGTCTGACTTAATGACCTCGATTGGGTCTTCGCATCGCTCAAACGTTGTAAAGCGATAGTTACACGAACAACATTCGCGACGGCGCTTAATGGTGTTATTTGACTCCTGCATACGGGAATCAACGACGCGGGTATGTGCCTTGCCACATTTGGGACAGCGCATGGTACCTCCTCTTAAACGATAACAAGGGTACCATGCGCAGCGCGATAATGATTACGAACGAGCAGGAACCTTAAGATGCGCACCGGCGGCGAGCGAACCATGCTCCAGATGATTGACGTTACGGATCATGTCGGAAGTCTCTTGCGTGGAAAGGCCTTCGATAGGATATTCCTCGGCAAGCGACCAAAGAGAATCACCAGGCTGAACGCGAATAGTCTCGTAGGTAACGTTGGAAACGGACTCGGCATACGCGGCGTGACGAGCGCTAAAGACCGACGTAGCGAGGACAACGAAGAGCGTAAGCGCAACGGCAACGGCGACAATCGTCGGAACCTTCAGGGCAACGCGGGCCGGCGCAACTACAGCCTGCTGATTGCGAGCAGGCTTTACGGTCAAAGGCTGAAAGCCGGAGCGGCCACCCTGAACAACCGTAAAAGTGGGTTCTGCAGGCGTCTCGAGTTTAAGGGCAAGGTTTCCCTGGACCATATTCGTTGCGTTCATCATGTTCTCCTCTCGCGTGTTTTGCTGAGAACAGTTTTATCAAGCCGCGCGGACAAAAATGTCTAGCGCGAGAACGAATGTTCGGTTATTATTATCTTCGAACAGTTGTTCCTGTCAAGCAAAATTCGAACATTTGTTTGACATGGGTAGAGAGGATGCCCTGATGGCTCGCAAAATTACCAAGCGTCAGCAGCAAATTTACGACTTCATCAAGGAATATCAGCAGGAGAAGGGTTATCCGCCCAGTGTGCGCGAGATGGCATCTGCCGTGGGCCTTTCCTCCCCCAGCACCGTGCACGCCCACTTATCTGCCTTGGAGGCGCGCGGGCTGCTCAAGCGCGATGCCACCAAACCGCGCGCCCTGGAACTCTTTAACGAGGACGGCTCCTCTGTCTCAATTTCTAAATCTGACGAGCCCACCGCACCTCGCGGAACGGTCTCGCTACCGCTCGTTGGTCGCGTCGCGGCTGGGATTCCCATTCTGGCCGAGCAGAATATCGAAGACACTTTTACTATCCCGACCGAAATCGCCACTGATCAGGGTTCCTTTATCCTTGAGGTGCATGGGAGCTCAATGATCAATGTCGGCATCTTCAATGGCGATTACATCATCGTCCGTGAACAAAAGAGTGCCATGAACGGCGAAATCGTCGTGGCCATGATTGATGGTTCAGCGACCGTCAAGACGTTCTACAAGGAGCAGGGACGCGTACGCCTGCAGCCCGAGAATGACACCATGGAGCCTATCTATGCAACAAATCCCGTTATTTTGGGCAAAGTCGTCGGCTTGATGCGCCGGTTCTCGTAATGCAAAAACGCATCACCATCTTTGATACCGTCCGCGGGTTTACGATGATTTCAATGGCAGGTTTTCACGCTTGCTACGATCTCGCCTACCTGTACGGTTGGGATATGCCCTGGTTTACCCAGACTGTCTTTCAAGACATCTGGCGCGCCAGCATCAGCTGGGTATTCTTGTTTATCGCGGGTTGGATGTGCACTCTTTCGCGCAACAATATCAAACGTGCCGCCAAATACGCCTTAGCAGCACTCGTCGTCTGGCTGGCAACAACACTTGTCTCAGTCGATGATTCGGTTAATTTTGGCATCATCTACTGCATGGCCGCATGTACCGGCATCGTGGCGTTGACCGATCCCGTCCTTAAAAAGATATCAGCGAGATGGGGCATGTCCCTATGCCTTGTGATGTTCGCCCTCACCTGGAGCATCCCCAAAACAATCTACCCTGTCCCCTACCTGGCGTGGCTGGGATTTCCGAGCCCTGGGTTTGTCTCAGGTGATTACTACCCCATCATCCCGTTTATCTTTATGTATCTTGCAGGATACTTCGCCGCACATATAGCGCAGGGAATCGATAAGACCGTCCCTAGCTGGGCCTACGCCAACTCCCTGCCGGCGCTCGCCAGCCTTGGACGTTATGCACTACCCTTTTATCTGCTGCATCAGCCCATTATACTGGGCATTTTGGAGCTCGCCTACTCGGTGCGATAACGCTCGAGCCGCGGTGCAACACGAACCGGCAGTTTCGCCACAATACGAACGCCGTCCTCAAGATATTCCTCGTGCAAAAGGGTTCCCTGTTCATGCACCAGCGTGATGAGGGCGCCCTCGCGATACGGGATATCAGCAGAGAGCAACACATCGGTGGCAGCAGCCTCACGAGCAATACGGTCGACGAGATCGTCGAGTCCCTCGCCCGTCTGGGCCGAGAACAGCACGGCCTCGGGATAGCGACGACGGAAACTCAATCGATCAACGCTATCGAGAAGATCGATTTTATTGAACACCGTAAGCGTCAAACGCTCGCCGGCACCGATCTCGTCAAGAACGCGGTCGACAGCCTCCAGCTGTCGCTCATAGTCCTCGTCAGACGCATCTACGACTTTGAGAATTAGATCGGCACCCAACACCTCGGACAGCGTCGATTTAAAGGCATCGACAAGACCATGCGGCAGCTTTTGAATAAAGCCGACGGTATCGGTAATCGTCATTCCGCGACCGCCGGGCAGGCGATACGAACGCGTCGTCGGGTCGAGCGTAGCAAACAGCTTGTCCTGCGAAAGTACCGTAGAGCCTGTCAGGCGATTGAGCAACGTCGATTTACCGGCATTGGTATAACCGGCTAACGCGACGCGAAACGCCGGTGACTCAATACGACTCTTGGATTGAACATCACGACGCTGTTCAACCTGCTTGATCTCACGACGAAGCGCAGCGATCTTATTACGAATGAGGCGACGGTCGACCTCGAGCTGACTTTCGCCCTGACCAAAGCGTGAGCCGATGCCGCCGCGCGTCTGTTCCTTGGCGAGATGGCTCCACATGCCGCGCAGACGAGGCAACAGATATTGAAGCTGCGCCAGCTGTACCTGTAGGCGTCCCTCACGCGTCTGAGCATGCAGGCCAAAGATATCCAAGATCAGTGCCGTACGATCGATAATCTTTACCGGCTCGCCCACGGCTTTCTCCAAATAGGATTGCTGCGAGGGCGTCAGGTCGTCGTCAAAAATAACGACATCGGCATCCATGCGATGTACCAGACCGCACAGCTCCTCTACCTTACCGGAACCGATAAACGATTTTGGATACGGCTTTACCAAACGCTGAGACAAGCGAGCCACGCACTGGGCACCAGCCGTGTGGGCAAGGCGCTCCAGCTCATCGAGCGATCGATCGAGTGGCCATGCATTGTCGCGCCACTCAACACCAACCAAAATGGCACGCTCGGGCTCGGGTGCCGTGGGAACAAGGGGGAAACGAGCCATTAGGCAGCCTCAATACGATGCAGGATATCAGCAACGACCTCATCGATCGTACATTCATCCATATCAAACCACGCGATACGGTCATCGCGCTTAAACCACGAAAGCTGACGTTTGGCATAGCGACGCGAACGCATCTTAATGAGTTCGCGAGCCTCATCCATGCTCGTCACGCCATTGAAAGCATCGATGATCTCTTTATAGCCAATTGCCTGCATCGAAGTCAGGGCATCTCCCAGCCCCTGGTCCATAAGACTGCGAACCTCATCAACAAGACCCTGTTCAAACATCAGATCGACACGCAGGTTAATGCGCTCGTAGAGCACCTCACGATTACGCGTCAGACCAAACCATAGGGCATGATAATGCTCGCGCGGAACACTAAACTGACTTTTTTGCTTTGCATAGGAGATACCATCATCATGCATCTCGAGCGCACGAATCACACGGCGCACGTTATGGGGATGAATAACAGCAGCCGATTCTGGATCGCGCTCGGCAAGCAGAGCATGCAGTTCTTCCTCGCCAATACGCTCGGCAAGTTCCTGATACCCCGCGCGACGATCGTCCTCAAGCTCGCCCGAGGGAAAATCCATCTCATCCAGGGCGGCCTTGAGATACAAGCCTGTGCCCCCGCAAAACACCGGTAGGCGGCCCTCGCCAAGCAAACGCTCAACATGCGCGCGAGCGTCAGCCTGATAAAGCGCCGCAGAGTACGCCACACCCGGCTCTACAATGTCGACGAGACGCAGCGGCGCCGTACACTCATCGGGCGCCATCTTTGCGGTACCGATGTCCATGCCGCGATAGATTTGCATCGCATCGCACGACAGCACTTCGGACGAAAGACGAGCCGCCAAACGGTCGGCAACATCACTCTTACCAACCGCCGTCGGACCGACGATCGCAACGACGGAAAGACCTGCCCCGGGAGAAACCATTAGCGCGGCTCGCCCACAACGGAGCCGGACAAATACCAGGTCTTGGCAACGTCAACGTCAACATCAACGATCTTGCCAACAAGCTGATCGATGCTGTAACCCTCGGGGATAGGCGCATGCACGGTCTGATTCTTGGGACTCTTGCCCAGCAGGACCGCGTCGTTCTTTTTACTCGTTCCCTCAATGAGCGCCGGCACCACAGTATGAAGCTCACCCTGGTTGTACTCGTGCGCCGTGGTCTCGATAACCTTAACCAGGCGGTTGAAACGCTCGAGAATAACCTCATGCGGCGTAGGATCGTCAATCTCGGCGGCCGGGGTACCGGCGCGCTTGGAATAGATGAAGGTATAGGCCTGAGCATAGCGGACCGTCTCGGCAAGTGAGAGCGTCTGCTCAAAGTCTTCTTCAGTCTCGCCCGGGAAGCCAACGATAATGTCGGTCGAGAGCGCGATATCGGGCATGCGGTTGCGAATGCGATCGACCAGGCCCAGATAGTCCTCGCGTGTATAACGGCGATTCATCTCTTTGAGGATGCGCGTGGAGCCCGACTGAACGGCCAAGTGAAGCTGCGGCATGACGGCGGGCGTCTCGGCCATAGCGTCGATGGTCTCGGGGAGCAGATCCTTGGGATGCGAAGACGTAAAGAAGATGCGCTCCACACCCGTATCGCCCACGGCACGCAGCAGATCGGCAAAACGCGGCTTGCCAAACAGATCGCGACCATATGAGTTAACGTTTTGGCCCAGCAGCGTAATCTCACGCACGCCCTGGCGCACCAAACCGGTCACCTCGTCGACAATCTCCTCGAAGGGGCGACTTTTTTCGCGACCGCGCACGTACGGCACGATGCAATAGGTGCAGAAATTATTGCAGCCTGTCATGATGGGCACCCAGGCGTGATACTGGGTCTCGCGATGCCACGGCATGCTCATGGCATCCGTATCCTCATGCTCATTGGTGCGGATATGACGCTTACCATCAAGGAACGCCTCGGCAATGAGCTCGGCCACATGTGCGATGGAATGCGTGCCAAAGATGACATTGACGTTATCGACGTTGGTGAGCAGGCCCTCTCCATCACGCTGCGCGATGCAGCCGCCCACGGCAACCACACGCTTGCCCGAAGGCGAAGGCGGCAGGCTTTTGCAGGAATTGCACTGACCGTACAGGCGAGTATCGGCGGCCTCGCGCACGCAGCATGTCATGAAGACAACAATATCGGCATGCTCGGGATCGAGCGCCATGAGGCAACCATACGAATCGAGCAGACCGCTCACACGCTCGGAGTCGTGCTGATTCATCTGGCAGCCAAAGGTGCGGATAAAGTAGGTTTTACCGGCAAGAATATCGCGTACGGAACGCTGGTCCATGTGCATAAGTCCTAACGATGGAAGGGAGGCGAATCGAGGCAAGCAGAAGCTATGCCACAGGCTTAACATCATCCATGACGACGTTATCCATTGCAGCTCGATTGATCTGGTGAACGTAGATAGAAAGGCGGATGGCCGTGCGCGATTCCCCGTTAATGAGGATGTCGGAGAACACGGGCGCGCAGGAAATATCAAAACCGGTTGGAATCAAAAAACCGCGTGCGATAGCCACGGCCTTAATGGCCTGGTTGACGGCACCGGCGCCGACACACTGGATGTTGACGGGTACACCATCCTTGACCATGCCGGCGATGGCGCCGGCAACGGACGCGGGCGATGATTTGCTTGATACCTTCAGGCAATCCATGAAGAAACTCCTGCGTTTAAAAGTACGTTTTAACTGCAATAACTTTATCGTACCGAGTGGACTCGGTAAAGGCACTATTCCTCTTTGGCAAGATCGAAGGTCACGGTGATTCGATCACGCGAAACGCGAATCTTTGGGTCGCCGCAAAGGTTGAGATAGTACCGGGCGGCAAGGTCATTAAAGTCGCGCTCCACAGCACGCGAAAACTGTGCCATGTCATCCTTGGCAATACGTAGCCCGCGACGATCCTTCGCGAGATCGACAGGAGCCGGCGCATGCGAGGACGAATCACGCTCGCGCAGCAGACGCGCAGTCACACCGCGAACGGGCTTAATCTGCCCTGCCAAAATGCGATGTGCCGTGCGCTCGGACATCTCAAGACCCAAACCCGAGCAGATACGGATAAAGTCCTCGGCATCAGAGGCAAGGCCTAAACGATCGACAACCGGAAGCTCGCTCTCGTCATCAATAAACAGGAGACGAGACGTATCGAGCCGACTTGACGCCTGAGCATAAAGGGTCGCGGCAATCTCAGACGGAGAACCAAGATAGACATCGCAACCACGCAACTCCTCGAGCGCAAACTCACAAGCAGCGCGAATAATATTATGCGGACCGCGAGCACAGACATAACGTCCGTCCTCATCCTTGACGGCCTGGGGCCAGCTGGACTGATCGGCGCGCTCACTGAGGCGGTCTACCGCGACGCTCACCTTAAAGGCTGAACCAAGATCGACACCGGACGTGACCACGCGGGCCTCGTCGGTGTTCTGCTTGATCGAAAACAATGCCATGCCACGACCGTGAACACCCCAACGATCCATTTTCATGCTCTCGAGCTTGGAGGTAACGCGGGCATCGAAGATTCGCTCTTGCATATCCTGCGGAACGCCCGAACCGTTATCCAGAAAGACAAGCGTGCGGACGCCATCTTCCTTGGTCGTGGCGAGATAGACCTTGTCGGCGCCGGCATCGCGAGCATTACGGAGCATTTCGATGACGATGTCCTCGACATGCTGAATGTCGTGCTTAGCCTGGCGCCGCTCGGCCTCCGAAACGCGGAGGCGGACATACCCCTCGCCAAGGTTCTCCTCGACGCGAAGGTTGCCCTCCCCCGACATCGACGCGATAAATGAGATGAGCTCGTTCGCGTCGCTCATGTTATTTAGCAATATCGACAGCGCGGCTCTCGCGAATCACGACGACGCGCACCTGACCGGGATACTCCATCTCTTCCTCGATCTGATGGGCGATATCGTGAGCCAGGACCGTGGACTGGGCATCAGAGATCTTGTCCGGCTGAACCATGACGTGGACCTCGCGACCAGCCTGCATGGCATAGGTACGCTCGACGCCGTCATGAGAGTTGGCGATCTCCTCGAGCTTTTCAAGACGCTTGATGTAGTTCTCGGCAGACTCGCGACGGGCACCGGGGCGAGAAGCAGAGACAGCATCGGCGGCCTGTACCAGGACATCGAGCACCGTGTTGGGGTCGACATCGGCATGGTGAGCCTCGATAGCGTGGACGATAACGGGCTTCTCGCCATAACGGCGGGCAAGCTCGGCGCCGATGACGGCATGCGGGCCCTCGACGTCGTGGTCGATTGCCTTGCCCAGGTCATGCAGCAGGCCGGCGCGCTTGGCGGTCACAACGTCAAGGCCAAGCTCGGAAGCCATCACGCCGCACAGATCAGAGACCTCGAGAGAGTGCTGAAGCACGTTCTGACCAAACGAGGTACGGTAGCGCAGGGCACCAAGGGTCTTGACGATCTCGGGGTGCAGGTCGTGGATGCCGGTATCGAAGGCAGCCTGCTCGCCAGCCTCGCGCACGCGCTGCTGAACCAGATCGGCAGCCTTGTGATACATCTCCTCGATGCGGGCAG
>UREZ01000029.1 GCA_900547025.1 uncultured Collinsella sp. | reverse complement strand
CCGCATGCGCACGAATATGTCGCGTTTCGATTACTGACGATCGAGCTTGCGGACAGCAACGCGCTTGCTGTACTCGTCGACGTGACCGAAGTCACCGATGCCGACGGACTCGGCAACGTTGGCACCGGTGGCCATAGCGAGCTTCATGGCCTCCTCGACGTTGTCGCGATCCCTGTACCACTTGTGCAGGAACGCAGCGAGGGTGCAGTCGCCGGCGCAGACGGAAGAGACCAGCTTGATGTTGAACTCACGCTTGGCGTACCAGATGTCCTCGCCGTTGGAGAAGTAAGCGTCGCCGCGGCTACCACGGGTGAGCAGCACGTTCTGAACGCCAGCGTCGTGAGCCATCTTCATGGCGACACGAACCTCATCGTCGGTGTCGACCGGCACGCCGAAGATGGCCTTCATCTCGTGATGGTTCGGCTTGATGAGCAGCGGCTTCTTGTGAGCGAGCTCCTTGAGCTTGTCGGAGGACAGGTCCAGGACGACGTCAGCGCCACGAGCCTGAGCGTGCTCCATGACCTGAGCCAGGAAGTCGGGCGTAGCTTTGGGAGGCACGGAGCCGGAGACGATCAGGCACTCGAGATCGCCCGCGGTGTCCAGGATGTTATAGAGCTCCTCCTGGTGCTGCGGCGTGATCGGAGCACCAGGGTTCAGGATGCCGTACTCGTGCTGGCCATCGTTGACGTAGGTGTTGATGCGCGTGATACCGTCGGTCCAGACCGGGCGGCACAGGCAACCCAGGTTCATGACCTCCTCGACGATAAACTTGCCCGTGAAGCCGGCGAAGAAGCCGAGCGCGACGGTGTCGACGCCCATCTTCTTAAAGGCGAAGGACACGTCGAGGCCCTTGCCGTTAGCCGTGTAGCTGGCCGAGCCGGTGCGGACGTTCTCGTCGGGCTCGAGCGGAGAGCTCGAAACCGTCATGTCGACAGCCGGGTTAGCGGTTAGCGTGTAGAACATTTACAGTACCCCCTGTATATGTGAGGGCCGCGTGGCCGGCCCATTCCAACCACGCGGTTACCTCTGATACCAAATTAGCGAGCTGCGGACTCGAGCAGTGCCTTGACCTCGGCGGCGGTGTTGCAGGCGAGCGCCTTCTCGGCGAGCTCGTCGCACTCGGCCTTGGTCCACTGGCTGATGGTCTTGCGGGCGCGCAGGATCGACGGAGCGCTCATCGAGAACTCCTCCAGGCCCCAGCTGATCAGCAGCGGCTCGAGCAGCGGATCGGCATCGGCCTCGCCGCACATACCGACCATAATGCCGGCCTTCACGCCGCTCTCGATGATGTTCTTGAGCGAGCGGAGCACGGCAGGATAGTAAACCTGGTACAGGTTGGAGATGGTGTCGTTGCCACGGTCGGCGCACATGGTGTAGCCGATCAGGTCGTTGGTGCCGATGGAGAAGAAGTCGGCGACCTCGGCCAGACGGTCTGCGAGCAGCGAAGCGGCGGGCGTCTCGACCATGATGCCGACCTCGATGTTCTCGTTGAACTTGCGACCCTCTTCGGTCAGCTCGGCCTTGCACTGCTCGACGAGCTCCTTGACAGCCAAGACCTCCTCGACGCAGGTGACGAGCGGGATCATGATCTTTACGTCACCGAAGGCGCTAGCGCGCAGCAGAGCGCGGAGCTGGACCTTGTACTGGTCGGGATTGGCCAGGCAGTAACGCACGGCGCGGAAGCCCATGAAGGGGTTATCTTCCTTGACCATGTGCAGATACGGAATCTCCTTGTCGCCACCCACATCGAGCGTGCGGATGATGACCGGAGCGCCCTTGAGCGCGCTGGCGACCTTACGGTAGGCGTTGAACTGCTCCTCCTCGGAAGGAAGCTCAGCGGAGTCCATGAACAGGAACTCGGAGCGGAACAGACCGATGGCCTCGGCATCGTGATCGAGCGCGTTGGGCACGTCATCAGGGTTACCGATGTTGCAGGCGATGATCTTCTTGATGCCATCGGCAGTCACGGACGGCTTGCCACGGAAGGCCTCGAGGGCTGCCTTCTCGGCAGCGAAGGCCTCGGCCTTGGCGGTGTAGGCGGCGAGCGTCTCCTCGTCGGGATCGGCCTCGACGATACCCTTGCCACCGTCGACGACAACGGTCATACCGTTGCGCAGCGCGGTGCAGCTGTTGGAAACCGAAAGGACAGCCGGAATCTCAAGGGCGCGCGCAATGATCGCGGAGTGCGACGTGCGGCCACCGGTCTCGGTGACGATACCGGCAACGTGGGCCTTATCGATCGTGGCGGTCATGGACGGCGTGAGGTCATGCACGACAACGACGGTGTTCTCGGGCAGGACGGAGAGGTCGACGACCTCCTTGCCCAGCAGCTCGGCCAGAATACCGGTGCGGATGTCGGCGATGTCGGCCGCGCGCAGACGGAACATCTCGTCGTCCATGGACAGGAACATGTTCTCGAACATGGTCGAGGTGTCCATGAGCGCCTGCTCGGCGCAGGTACCGCCGTCAATGGCGGCGTTGATGGCGTCGGTCATGCCCGGGTCCTGAGCCAGGACAATGTGTCCGCTCATGATCTCGGCCTCGGCCTCGCCCACCGTCTCCTTCATGTGGTCGGCCTGAGCCTGGGTCTTCTCGCAGAAGACCGAAAGAGCGGACTGATAGCGCTCCTTCTCTGCTGCCGAATCGGCAACCTCGTGCGGCTCAAACGTCAAGTCGGGATCGACGGCGACCATGACGGTGCCGATACCGATGCCCTCGGAAGCGTTGACTCCCTGATACATTCCCATTCCTCTCTCCGTGTCATGTGATAAAGCGTTTTGCCATATCCATGACAAAAGAGCGCAGCTACCTTACAACAGGTCACTGCGCCCCCAAATATGAACTTAGTTGTTCAACATGCGACCCGTTTGAGTTCTACTCGCCAAGACCGCTCTTGATGAGCTCGATGGCAGCAGCCAGAGCCTCGGCCTCGTCAGCGCCGTCGCACTTTACCTCGACCTCGGTGCCGCAGGGGATACCAGCAGCCATGAGGGCCATCGGGGACTTGCCGTTGACCTCCTTCTCGGGGGTAACGACCGTCACGTCACAGGCGTACTTGCCCATGGTGGAGGCAAACAGACCAGCCGGACGCATGTGCAGACCCTGAGGATTAACGAGGGTAGCCTTCTCAGAAACCATAATTGACTCCTTTTTGTGTTTAACCCCTGTCATGCATGTGGCAGGAGTCAGATTCACGACGTTGTTTATATTAACTCACATCAAACGGTTTTTCATTGTGTTTCACACGAATTGTTGGACAGATGTGTTTGTCGTCCGCTTGCTTGCCGGGCGGGGCGATTAAGTTTGCTGCTCTACAGTCCTGCGCAAGACGGAAAGCACATTAAGTGCTTTCCTTTGCGTGCGGAACTCGCGACAAACTTAATCGCCCCGCCCGGCAAGCAAGCTGCGGAAACTCGGTCGGTCCAGAGTAATATCGTGCGAACGGAATTCTGGCTGATGACCTGTTCGCGACAAAGACTCGATAGGCAGCCCTCTCTATGCCCTTTTATAAGTTGCGATGAAATAGAGACTGAATTTGGGGTTGAATCGTATAAACAGTCCCTATTTCACCGCAACTTATGGGAGGGATGTAAAAAGGGCGGAGACCCTGGGGAGGGACTCCGCCCTATATACAGGGGGGCGATGTTATTCGCGTACCGCGGAATTAGACCAGACGGGCGTTGATCGTCTTGGCGATCTCGGCGGCATCGGTGGAACCCTTGACGGTGGCACGGAAGTCCTCGTCCATGAGCGCCTCGGCGACCTTGGACAGAATCTTGAGATGCGTGGTGCCAGCCTGGGCACCGGGGATGAGCAGGGCGATAGCCACGTTGACAGGAGCGCCGTCCATGGTGTCCCAACCGGTGACGCCGGAGTCGTCCTTGACGACGATAACGGCGGCCTCGGTAATGGCATCGGACTTGGCATGCGGAATGGCGAAGCCCTCCATCATGCCCGTGGTACCCTCGGCCTCGCGGGCCAGGAAGGCGTTCATCACGGCATCGGCGTCGCTCGCGACACCGGCCTTGACGGCCTTGTTGGAGACAAAGCTCAGAGCCTCGTCACGAGAAGCGAAGTCCTCGGCGACAAAGACGTTCTCGACCTTCACGAAGTCGGCAGCCTCGGCCTTGGGGGGCTCGACGGCAGCGGCCTTGGGGGCCTCGACCGGCTGAGCAGCGGCGGCGGGAGCTGCCTTCTGGTTCTTCTCGAAGTCGTACTTCTTGAAGGCCACGAACAGGATGCCACCGACAACAGCGCCGATGAGGATCGCGAGGACCCAAAGCGGACCGTTCTCGACAACGGGCAGGACCAGGAAGCCACCGTGAGGCGCCGGATCGTGAACGTTGAACATAATGGTCAGGATCGAAGCGATAGAGGAACCGAGCATCATGATGGGCATGACGGGCCAGATGTTCTTGGTCATGAACGGAATGGCGCCCTCGGTGATGTGGGTGCAACCAAGGATGAGGTTGACGATACCGGCGTCATGATCCTCCTGGCTGAAGTACTTCTTACCGACAACGACGGCGAAGGTGGTGATCAGCGGCGGAACGATGCAAGCGGCGGAGACGGCAGCCATGAAGTTGGTGCCGAAGTTGTAGGTCTCGGTGCCGACGCCAGCTTCGAGAGCGGTACCGAGCAGGAAGGTGCCAGTAGCGTAAGCAGCCTTGTTGACCGGGCCGCCCATATCAAAGGCGCACATGCAGCCGATGGCCAGGCCAAGGATCACCGGACCGGAGTTACCGAGGCTCTGCAGGAAATCCATCATACCCTGGTTAATGGCAGCCATGGGGCCGGAAATACCGAGCATGACCAGGCCGACGATGGCGGTAGAGCACAGCGGATACAGGAAGATTGCCTTCAGGCCATTAAGGCTCGCGGGAATTTTAGAGAAAACCTTCTCGAGCAGCAGGATGACATAGCCAGCGAGGAAGCCGCCGACGATGCCGCCCAGGAAGCCAAAGCCCACACCTACGCCACCGGCGTCGATCATGCCGGTATCGGCGTTAACAGGCAAGCCCTGGATGGCGATCATACCGGCGACGAAACCGGGGACGAGCGCCGGGCGCTTGCCGATGGACTCGGCGATGTAAGCGGAGAGCACCGGAACCATGAGGTTCATGGCGATACCGCCGATAATCTTGAGCATCGCGGCAAAGCTGTTGTAGTCGGCAGCCGTCGAATCAAAGGACGTGATGCCCCACAGGAACGAAATGGCGGTCAGAACACCACCGGCAACGACGAAGACAAGCATGTGGCTGACGCCGTTCATGAGGTGCTTGTAGATGACGTGACCGATGGACTCCTTCTCCTCGACCTCGTCCTCGACATCGGCGGCAGCGGCAACCGTGTCGTCGCCCTTGGCGGCGAGCGCGCGGTCGATCAGCTTACCAGCAGCCTCGACAGACAGGGCCTTGGAAACACCAACGGAAACCATAGGCTTACCGGCGAAACGCTCAGCCTGGACATCCTTATCGGCTGCGACGACGACGGCCTTGGCACCGGCGATCTCGCTCTTGGTGAGCTCGTTCTCGACGCCGACCTGGCCATGAGTCTCGACCTTAATGGTCAGACCTCGCTCGGCAGCAGCCTTCTCCAGCGCCTCCTTCGCCATGAAGGTGTGCGCAATGCCGGTCGGGCAACCGGTCGCGGCGATGATGTCAAACTTAGCCATGTGTCCCTCCTTCTTGAGTACAGCGCCCGCGGGCGCTCCCCTACACGCGCTTCGATGCGCGTTTTTCCACACTTGAAAGATACCAACCTACCGTCCGCGTGAGAAGAGACAAGGCGCAATTCTCCGGTGAAAGGTTCTTTCATAACCGTAAACGACAAGTGAAAGTTTACCATCAACACTTGAAACGGCAAGGTGTATCTTGTAATTGAAAATGCCCGTATACTATGGCATTGCAAATCAAGCTAGATTTTCATGCCAACCAGGAGCCATCCATGACCGATAGTAGCAAGAGCGCACTTTCCCTCATTAGTACCCATCAGGGATACAGCGAGTCCGAGCAGCGCATTGTCGACTATATATTGGAGCACCAGTCCGAAGCGCCACGCCTCACGGCCGCTCAGCTCTCGCGCGCTGCCTCCACGTCCGAGGCGACCGTTTCGCGTTTCTGCCGCAAGCTGGGCTTTGGCAGCTTCCGCAGCTTTCAGTTTTCGTTGGCGAGGGATTTGGAAAGCCAGCGCAACGAGGGTCTGACCGACGAGGTATCGCTCGACAACATGGAGCAGAGCCTAAAAAATATCCTCGCCGCCAAGGTGAGTGAGCTTAATGCGACCATCGACGGCATAGATCACGACACGTTGGCCGCAGTTGTACACGCGCTTAAGAATGCCGGCGTTATTGAGTTCGCCGCCGTGGGCAATACGAACGCGGTCGCGCTCGATGCGACGTTTAAGTTTTCGCAGCTGGGCCTGCGCTGCATGGCGAGCACCATTAGCGAGACATCAATCGGCTTTGCGCTCACGTTGCGCCCGGGTGACGTCATCGTGCTAATCTCAAACTCCGGCAAATCGCGCCGACTGAATCGCATGGCAAAAGCGGCTCGCAACTGTGGCGCAACCGTAGTCGTCATCAGCAGCGACAGCAAATCCCCGCTCGCGCGTCTGGCAGACTACACTTTTAATACCGTCAACCACGAAGCGCTGCTGACGACAGGCGACTTTGCGTTCTCTAAGATCAGTGCCACGATGATCATCGAAGTCATCTACAACTTCCTGCTGCCCGAGATTGAAGACGCTCGCGAACATATCAGCTACTACGAGGAGCTCATCCAGCCGGATAAGGTCGTTGAGTAAAACGCGTAGTGGGACAATAATTTCAGTCTATTTTGTCCCATCAACACCGCTGATACGACCTAACCTCGAGCTTCTTTGAGCATCTGCTTTGCGTGGGCCAAGCTTGCCTCCGATTGATCGCCGCTCAACATGCGGGCGATCTCGGCGGTACGCGCTTCGCCGGTTACCTCGTCCAAATGCGTCTGGGGAACATCGCCCGGTTCCTTGCTGACAACATAATGCTTGTCAGCCATGACGGCGACCTGCGCCAAGTGGGTTACGACAATCACCTGATGCGTAGCGGCGAGATTTGCCAGCACGCCCGCGAGCGCACGCGCCGTGGAGCCACCGACACCAGCATCGACCTCGTCAAACACCAGCGTATCGACACCGTCCGCGTTACCGAGGACAACCTTGCTCGCCAGCATGACGCGGCTGAGCTCACCGCCCGACGCAATTCGACGCAAGGGGCGCGGCGTCAAACCGGCACCGCTGCGGTATAGCAGCTCGTAGCTCGAAGGACCAACGGGCGTCCACTCAGCACGGGGAAGATCACGCGACTCCCAGACGAGCTCGGCACTACCCATCTCCAGGCGAGCCATCTGGCGGCCCACCTCGTGACAGAAGCGCGGGGCCGCCGTATTGCGAGCGCGCTTAAGCGCCTTGGCGGCAGCAAACAGTTCGCGCTCCGCCGCGCCAAGCGCTTCACGCGCCTTTTTGATCTGTTCATCGCCATCATCAACCAGGGACAGCAGCTCTTGCGAGCGATCGCGCATGGCAAAAACATCGTCCATAGTGGGACCCCACTGACGCAACAGACCCTTGAGGTCGGAATACCGCTCACGCATGCGAGCGAGCTCGCGCGGGTCGAAGGCGATACCATCGCGATAGGCACGAAGCTCGTTCGCGCAATCCTCAAGGGAGATACAGGCGTCCGAAAGCGTATCGGCAATGTCGCCCAGTTTGCGATCGACGGAAGCCATACGGGAAAGTTCTGCCACGGCGCTGTTCACGGCATCGAGCGCTCCCCCTTCAGAGGCAAGCGATGCATGGGCATCGCTAGCTGTGGCAACCAGCACCTGGGCATGTTCGGAGCGCGGCAGCAGTTCCTCGAGTTCCTCATACTCGCCCGGTTTAGGGTCGACCTCGCCGATGCGCTCGAGCGCAAAGCGCGCCTCCTCGACGCGGCTCCCCTGCGCACGCGAGGCCTCTTCAACACGTCGAACCTCCTTGGCGGCAGCACGCGATGCCTTAAAGCAAGCGCGGTACGCATCCAGCGCCTCGAGCGCAGAGCGTCCCGCCCACGCATCGACCATCGCAACGTGATGTGCCGAATCGAGCAAGCGCTGGTGCTCGTGTTGGCCGCACAGATCCATCATCACACCAACGCGCTCCGAAAGCTCGCGTACACTGGCGATGCGCCCGTCAATCTTCACACGGCTGCGGCCCTCGGCGGAAAGGCTGCGCTGGACCGTGAAGCCTTCCGTGTCGTGCGGGCCGTCAAACAGGCGCGCCTCGACGCTCGCCAGCGCCTCGCCCTCGCGCACCGTCGACGAATCCGCGCGCTCACCCAAAATAAGCTTGAGGGCCGAGAGCAGCGCGGTCTTGCCGGCGCCGGTCTCGCCGGTCAGGACAGTCAGGCCGGCACTCGGCAGCAGCGTCGCCTCGCGAATGAGTGCAATGTTAGAAACCTGCATCTCATCGATCATGGCGGACTCCGTAGAATACGCGGCTCACCGAGTTGTAAAAACTCTCGGGGCCGTAGTCGAGCAGCAGCACATCGCCGGGGCCTCGGCGCACGGCCACGCTCTCGACCGTGCCGTCGCAGGTAATAAACTGTCCATCGATAGCGATCGCCGGAACGCTCGGACGGTCATCAGACATAAAGATTTCGACGACATCGCTCGGCGAAGTCAAGAAAGCGCGAGCTTGAATGGTGTGCGGCGCAATGGGTACGCAGACCATGCCCGTATAGTCAGGGCTCACGATGGGGCCACCGGCGCTGAGCGCGTAACCCGTAGAACCAGTCGCCGTCGAAACGACGACACCGTCACCGCGTAGGCGGTCGATATGGTGACCGGACACCGTGATGTCAAACTCGACCATATCGGACAGGGGGCCGCGCGTAAGCGCCATGTCGTTGAGGGCGAAGGTGCGCACAACATCCTTCGTACCATCTTCGCGCACGGACACGATATCCGCGGCGATGGTAGCGCGACGGCTCACATGCAGCTCGCCGGACAGGGCGTCGCTCACGACCTGCAGAATGTCGCGCTCCTCGGGACTCGCAGCAGTTAAAAAACCCAGGTGACCATAGGAAAGACCGAGGATAGGAATCTCACGATGGTTGAGGATGCGGGCAGCGCGCAGCAACGTGCCGTCGCCGCCGAGCGTAATGACCAGATCGGAGCCGTCAATATCAGGCGTGCTTTGAATCTTCGATCGCTGGTCGGCAGCCCATGCGACCTCATAGCCCTGGCGCGTCAGCCAAAGCTCGAGCATCAGGCCGCTCTCGACCGCCTCTTGCTTGTAGTAATTGGGAACCAGAAAGACCTTCATAGCGTTGCAGCTTTCTCGCTCATAACCGATACCTGGGATTGCAGCTCGTCTTGCGAGCGATCGCCGGGGTCAAATCTCGTGCCGTACAGGAAAAACTCAACGTTGCCCTTGGCACCATGAATGGGCGACACGCACACATCGACCGGGAACAGGCCCTTGGCAGCAAAGAGTTCAATCGCCGCCACGAGCGTATCGCGGCGGACGGCGGGGTCGGTCACGATGCCGCCCTCGCCCACCAGCGCAGCCGGCGCCTCAAACTGCGGCTTTACGAGCGTGCAAAACGAACCCGAAGGCTTCAGACACGCCAGTACGGCGTCGATGATATTCGCAATACTCGTAAACGACACATCGCACACGGCCAGGTCGATAGCGCCGCCGTAGCCGAGCTCGGGCAGCTGCGTCACGTTGGTGCGTTCATAGAGCGTCACGCGATCGTCTTGGCGCAGCGACCAATCAAACTGAGCACGGCCCACGTCAACCGAAACGACCGTGGCGGCACCGCGCTTGAGCAGGCAATCGGTAAAGCCGCCGGTAGAGCAGCCTACGTCCAGGCAAGCAAGGCCCGTAGGATCGATACAAAACGCATCGAGCGCGCCCTCGAGTTTAAGGCCGCCGCGCCCAACGTACGGAATACGCCCCTTAACGTGCAGTGGCAGGCCCGGCGTCACCTTGAGCCCCGGAGAGGTCAAACGCTCACCGCCACTCGAAACCAAGCCGGCCATAAGAGTGCGAAGGGCATCCGCGCGATCGGCGCAGATGCCCTGTGAAATCAGTTCGTCATCGAGACGCACGCGTTTCATGAATGCCATCAACCATTCGTATCCGGGGATGCAGCCTGTCTATCTTGGGACTCGTTTGCCGCATCCTCATCGTATTCCTGCTCGAGCTTGTCGGCCTCACGCGGCGTCAGCTCAAACTTGTCGACCATATCGACCGCACGGGAGCCCAGCTCAATCGCCTCGTCAAACAAATCGAGCGAACGCTCCAAGGACGTATCCTTGGAGCGAACGGTGGCGATGATCTGGTCCAGGCGATCCGAGATCTCATCGAAGTTGCGGACGGAACCCTCTGGCATGGCTACTCCTCGACGGAGTCGGCCTCGACGGCCTCAGCAGCGTCCGCATCCTCGGCAAGTACACCGGCGGCAGCCTGAGCGGCAGCGACATTGGCGGCCGCCTCGGCAGCCTGTGCCTCCTCGCGAGCGCGATCCTCGGCCAGCAGCTCTTGGTACAGGTCCTCGCCCGGCAGCTCCTCGCTGCGAGCGATCTTGCCCAGCACGCCGTTGACAAACGACGCGGACTGGTCGGTACCATAAGCCTTGGCGATTTCGACGGCCTCGTTGATGACGATGGCGTCCGAGACCTCCTCGTCGGTGAGGAAGCGCATCTCGTAGACGGCGATACGCAGCAGGTTGCGGTCGGCACCGGGCATGCGCATAAGATCCCAGTTCTTGGCGACGGCGCGCAGGGCACAGTCTATACGATCGATATGCTCGTAGGCACCGCGGCAAAGCTCCAGCGCATAGGGGTCGAGGGGACCCTTCGAGATCAGGAAATCACCCTCGAGGACGCGCTCGAGCGGACTGTCCGTGGCCTCGGCCTGGAACAGCAGCTGCAGCGCCTGACTGCGGGCAAGCGTACGCCCGCGATAAACCTTAAGGCTCAAAGGTTACTCCTTGGGGAAAACGAGGCCGTCGATGCAAACGTCAACGCGCTCGACCTCGACGCCCACCTGGGCATCGATGGCGGCGACCACGGCGGCGCGAACGGCCTCGGCGAGTTTCTTGAACGGATAGCCAAAGAACACCACGACACGCACGGTGAGTGCGAGCTTGTCGCCGACGACCTCGGCCTCGACCGCCGGCTCGGAAGCCGGGGCCTTGGACGAGAGCATCATGGAGACAAGGTTGGTGGCAAGGTCCTTGACGCCAACGGAGGCGATGCCCTCGACATCCGACACGGCGCGCGAGACGATGGCGGTCAGAACATCGGGCGAAATGCCGATGCCGTCAATCTTGATTTCCTGGGGCATGAGTCCTCCTAGAAGAGTTGGTTGCTAGACGCGGGAGACGAACTTGCCGTCGCGGGTGTCAACCTTGATGACCTCGCCCTCGTTGAGGTACATGGGGACCTGGATGACAGCGCCGGTGTCGATCGTGGCCGGCTTGGTTGAACCCTGGACGGTGTCGCCCTTAAAGCCCGGGTCGGTCTGGACGATGGTGGTCTCGATGAACATCGGCGGGGTCACGCCCATGAGCTCATCGTCGGCGAAGAGCAGCTGGCAGATGTCGTTCTCGCGCAGCCACTTGGAGTTCTCGCCCACCATGTCCTCGGGAACGGGAACCTGCTCATAGGTCTCGTTGTCCATGAAGATGTAGTCGGCGCCATCGTTGTAGAGGTACTGGAACTCACGGGTGGTGAGCATGACGCTCTCGAACTTGGTGCCGGCGTTGCAGGTGTTCTCGACGACGCGGCCGCTCTTGATGTCGCGGGTCTTGTAGCGCACGAACGCGCCGCCCTTGCCCGGCTTGACATGCTGGAACTCGACGATGGTGTAGACCTTGTCCTTAATGCGGAGACCGAGGCCGTTCTTGAAGTCGGCGGTAGAAATGGTAGGCATAGCGACCTTTCTTGTTATGGGCAGAACGCACAAGCGTCCAAATTACATACGACCGAAATTATACACTTGCAGACGGCGCCTGCAGCGAGCGCATAAAAAGAGAACGCGGGGCGCCCGAATTGCTCCGGACGCCCCGCCCCAAAAATCTATCGAAATGGGCTAGCAGTCGATGACGTGCAGGTCGTGCGGAGTCTTGGTGAAGGGCTCGTAGCCGTTCTCGGTGACCACGCCGTAGTCCTCCAGGCGCACGCCGCCCACACCGGGCAGATACACGCCGGGCTCCATGGTGATAACCGAGCCGACCTCGATGGTGTTCTTGCTGCGGTTAAAGTTGGGCAGCTCGTGGATGTCGATACCGACGCCGTGACCCAGACCATGGTTGTAGTAATCGCCATAGCCGGCATCGCCGATGATCTTCTTGGAAAGCTTGAAAATGTCGTTGCCCTCAACGCCCGGATGGATGGCGGCGACGCACTCCTCGTGCGTACGGCGCACGAGTGCGTACAGGTCGAGCTGCTCCTGGGTGGGCTCGCCCATCACGACAGTGCGCGTCATGTCGGAGCGGTAATCGCAATAACCCGCGCCATAATCCATGAGAACGAAATCGCCCTTCTCGATCACGCGGTCGCTCGGCACGGCATGCGGGTTGGCGGTGTTGGGACCGCTCGCCACGATGGAGCCGAAGGCAAGGCTATCGGCGCCGTTGGCGAACATAAAGTTCTCGAGCTCGTTGCGAACCTGCTTCTCGGTCATACCAGGCTTAATAAAGCCGAGCATGTGCTGGAAGGCGGCGTCGGTGATCGACTGCGCATGGCGCATGAGCTCGATCTCCTCGGCGTCCTTGATGGCGCGCATCTTGCGAATGTCGGCATGCATCAGCGGCAGCATGCAGGCGACGGAACGATCCTCCAGACCACGCTGAATACCCTGATAGAAGTTGATCTGCATGTCGTCCTCGACAGCGCAGACGCGGCACTTGTTGGCCGCGATTTTGCCGGCGACCCAACCGGGGATGGTGCCCTCGTCCATGTCGTAGACCCAGGGGCTGCCGGCGGGCGTGTTCTCCTCAAAGCTGTTGAGGTAGCGCGAGTCG
Organism: uncultured Collinsella sp.; assembly: GCA_900547025.1. GTDB lineage: Bacteria > Actinomycetota > Coriobacteriia > Coriobacteriales > Coriobacteriaceae > Collinsella. The sequence goes on along the minus strand of UREZ01000029.1, from coordinate 6,691 downwards.
GTATGGAACAGGCACTGGTCAGCCGTAATAAACGCCGCGTGCGGGAACTCGAAGGTGTAGTCGAAGACGCCCTTCACGCCCGTGAGCCAACGAAGATTGGCCTCGTCGCGTACCACGATAGCGTCGTAGCCGCGCTCGACCATCAGGGCACGGACACGTTCGATACGACCGGCAGGACCGGCAGCAAACTCAGACATGCAGATTCCTTTCTTATTGTCTCTATAAAGACGGGACGGGTCTCAACCGAACGTCGGAATCGCATGCGAACCGCAACCGATTGGAAACCCGTCCCTCAACATGATACGAAAGACGATGGATGTCAATAAATCTTAGAGAAGTTCTTTGCGAGAAGCCAAGTAAGCGTGAGCATGGCGCTCAAGAACCTCGTCCTCAACGCTCGTTAGGCGAATGGCGCCGAGTGCCGCGGGCAGCGGCAGCATGCTGCGATTCGAGCGAGCGAACTGCTGCCTGCGGAACTCCTCGATATATGCGGCAGGCTCCAGATCGAGGGCAAGTTCCTCGATACCAAAGTCCTCTAGGCAGTCATCGACCTCAAAGACGTAATCGATATCGAAGTCGCAGGCATCATGTGCTAGGCGCGCCTCAAAGCGCATGCCCTCGGACAACAGCTGGTAGGCAGGAACCTGCGAAGCAGCATCGCCCAAGCAAGCGCGCAGGGTACGCTCCCCCGTCTTGCCAAAATCGAGCGCATGGCGGGCGCTCGGGTTCGTGGCCATCAGTACGTCCTTGCGGGCAGTCTGAGACCATTGAACTGCATTGACGAGCGCGACCTCCTCGCCCGCGAGAATCTCGGGAACGGTCTCAGTAAACTGATTCCAGCGGGACTTGCTGCTCGAAAGCATGGTGCCAACAAGCACCACATAGCCGAACTTGAGGTACTCGGGGTCCGCCTCGCGAACAAGGTCGAGGTCACACACGACCAAGCCCGGCTCAGGACGGAACGCGATAGCGGGAAGCGCATTCGCCGGCGAGGCGACGAGCGGCTTCATGGTCGTCGCGACCGTGAGCATGGCGTCGAAGGTCGTCGGCAGCAGCGCGCACTCGGTTCGGCCACACCACTGATTGGCGCACCAGCTAACAACCGAGCAGGTTGCGGCATCGCCAACGGCGACAACCAGATCGTCGCAGGTAACGCCGTTGGCAGACAGGGCGCCAAAGATCGCATCGGCATCGGCCAGCGTGGCACCAGCAGGCGAAACCTCGAGGACTAGCGGCGACACGGCAAAACCGGCGTCGACCAGCGCATGCTCGACGACTTCACCAAAACGCTCGGATGTGGCGGTGTTCCAAACGACCATCGCGCGCTTAGGCTTGCCCACGGCCGAGGCAAACATACGCGACAGTTCATCGAACGCGCCCAATCCGACGCGGACATCGACGCTGCGGTTTTGGAAATTGATCAGTTGACGGCGAATCATAGCAGCCCACGCTCCAAAAGCATCTCGGCACAAAGGTAGGAAACGTCCTCGAAGGACTTGTTGCGAATATCAAGGGTAAGGTCGGCGGCCTGGCGATACAGCGGACGGCGATGCTCAAACAGGCGCGCAGCATGCTCGGGCGAACGGAAATCGGGGCGCGTGTCGGACCGACGAATCTGTCGAATCGAATCCTCGAAGTCGCCCTCGAGGTACACGCACGTACCCATTTCGTGCATCAGTTCAATATTCACCGGCGTTTCGACGATACCGCCACCGCACGAAACCAACAGACTGCGCTCGCTTTGGAGCGAACGGAGCGCCGAGGTCTCGAGCTCGCGAAAACGATCCTCACCCTCGGTCTCAAAAATCTCGGTTACCGACTTGCCGCAACGGCGGACGACTAGGCGGTCGGTATCGATAAAACGCCGCTTGAACATAGTGCCGACGTTGCGCGCGAGCGTCGATTTGCCCGCGCCCAAAAAGCCGATAAAGAAGATATGGTCGCAGCCGTGTTTGGTGTGCTGGGACATGACGAGACCTATTCCTCGCAGGGAAGGTCGCGCAGGGCCCGGCGCTCAAAGATACGGAAGATCTGCGTATACCACAGGTCCTGCGTGGCCTGCGGCTTAACCAGGATAGTATCGACGCCGGCAAAATTGCCGCTCCACACGTCCGTGTAGAGCTGATCACCGATCAGCACCGCCTCGTCGGCCGTGGCGCCGAGGCGCTTAAGACCCGCCTTGAGGGCAAACGGCGCCGGCTTCATGGCATGGCTGATGGCCTCGAGTCCCAGCTCGCGTGCTGATGCCATGACCTGGTCGCGATGCCAGTTGTTGGACACCATGCACAGCTTAAAGCCTTTGGCGCGGGCGGTATCGAGCCAAGCGGAAACCGCAGCGGGAACCTGCTCGGTGTCACGCGGCACCAGGGTGTTATCGCGATCGAGCAGAATGGCGCGTTTGCCGTCGGCCCAAAGGGTATCAAGGTCGATGCGATCGACCGAGGCAACGTAACGTTTGGGGCTAAAAATCCTCATGCTAATTCCAAGACTGTTGATGCTCTTCGTAGGTTTGCGAGAAGTACTCCTCGTCCTGCGTAATGTAGAAATACAGGTCATCGGAGTCGGTCGGCTCAATGGTAGCCTTGAGCGCCTCGAGCGACGGAGAGCAGATGGGCGTGGGTGGCAGACCCTCATGCTTATAGGTGTTATACGGACTATCGCTCTGCAGGTCGTCGGCGGTAACCTCGCCACCGGTGACATACATCATGGTCGCATCGCTGTTGAGATAGCGCAGACCATCGAGCTTGCCGGCAAGACGGTTGTAGAAGACCGAGGCCACGTGCGCGCGCTGGTCGGCGTTGAGGCCCTCGCGCTCAACGATAGAGGCCAAGTTGACGATGTCGTAGTCGGACATCTCCACACCGTAGCGTTCCTTGATCTTGGCTTCGCAGCTCGCAAAGTCAAGCGACTTGTACTCGGTCTTAAACTGATCGAGCATAGCGCGAACCACGTCATCGGCCGTCGGCGAATCACCCAACGAATAAGTCTTGGGGAACAAGAAGCCCTCGAGCGAGTCGTTGGCGGCGCCCTTAAGGAAGCTATAGTCGTCCACGTAGTTGGAGGCCTTGGCCTGGTTGAGGAAGTCTTCCTTAGAGATGCTGTCGTAAGCCTGGGCCACACGGTCGGCGACTTGATCGACCGTTAGGCCCTCAGGGATAGTCAGCGCATTGGAGCCCGCGTTGGGGCCTTCCATGAGCTGCTGAACAACCTTGGTCGCATCCATGAGTGTGGTGAACGAATAAGTACCAGGCTTGAGCGACATATCGGCGTTGAGCTTTTTCACCGCCGCATAATAATCCTTGGGATTTTCGACGATATGGTTCTCGGAGAGAATCGAGGCGATAGTATCGCCCGAGGCACCGTCGGGAATCGTGATAGTAACTTGCTGGCCAGCAGCGACTTTCGCATCCTCACCGTCAAAGAAGCCCTTGACGGCTGGCACGACAAAGAAAACGATCGCGACAAGCGCAAGCACGGCGACGACGCCACCGATAATCATAGGCACCGGGGAGCTTTTCTTTTGTGTACCACGGCGGGCGTGCGTGTTATAGCTCGAGCGCGTGGCCGGAGCAACACCGTGCGAGCCATGAGTATGATGTGCGTGGGAGCGTGATTGACGGGCCTGCCCCTGCGTGCGCTGGACAGGAGCCTGCTGCTTAAAACGAGCGCCGCCAGCAGGCTGCGCGGGACGAGCGGCGGGCTGTTGAGCAGCACGCTGAGTAGGTTGAGCCGAACGCTGCATCGGCTGCGCCGGGCGCTGGCCAGGCTGAGCGGGGCGCGGCGCGGGCTGCCGTGTACGATTCGGCTTGCGCGGATCGGAAGCGCTAGGCATGCTGAACCTCCTCGTTTTTACGATCGAGCCATGTCTGCAAGAACAGGCTGGCGGCGATCATGTCAATCTTGCCCCTCATCTGCTTTTCGTTGAGCCCCTGCTCTCGCAGGATACGCTTGGCCTCCTGCGAGGACAGGCGCTCGTCTTCAAACTCCAGCGGAAGATCGAGTTCGTCGGCAATCTTTTGGGCCACGGCGGCGACGCGCTCGGCCTGGGGACCGGGCTCACCGGCCATGGTCAAGGGACGTCCGCTTACCAGGATATCGGGCTCATAGTCCTCGACCAGGTAGCGAAACGTCTTTGCCATGCCAGTGACCTCGGCAGCCGGAAGCACCTTGACAGGCATTGCCATCTTGCCATCACGGCTCGAGACGGCAATGCCAATCCTGGTCTCCCCTATGTCCAGTGCGAGCGCGACCACAGCGACTACTTAGGTTCTTAGGCGCCGAGCGCGGTCTTGGCGGCCGCGAGGGCATCGGCGATACCGGCGGCGTTCTTGCCACCGGCCTGGGCCATGTTGGGACGACCGCCACCGCGACCATCGACCAGGCCCGCGATCTGCTTGATCACGTTGTCGGCGTGGAAACCGGCCTTCACGGCGTCATCGGAGCCAGCGGCAAGCAGGGCCGGGGTGCCCTTCTCGGTCACGCTGGCAACGACGCAGGCGACAGGGCCGGCGACCTTCTGGTGCACGGTATCCCAAACGTTACGCAGGTCTGCGGCCTCGAGTCCCTGAAGCTCAGCGACAACGAGCTTGTAGCCATTCAGCTCGACAGCACCCTCGATGGCGCTGGAGATCGCATCGGAGGAGCCACCGGTGAGCGCCTTCTTGAGCTTGTTGGACGTCTCGCGCAGCTCGGCCTGCAGGTTCTCCACGCGGGCGGGAACCTCGTCGACGCGGCACTTAAGCGCAGCGGCAGCGGCATCAACGAGCGCCAGGCGGTCGGCCATGTAATCAAGAGCGCCCTTGGAGGTCACGGCCTCGATACGGCGGACATTCGAGCCCGTGGAGGACTCGGAGATGATCTTGAACAGACCGATCTCGGCGGTGTTGGCGGCATGCGTACCACCGCAGAGCTCGCGGGAGAACGGCTGGTCCTCGGCACCTACGGAGACGACGCGGACGACGTCGCCGTACTTCTCGCCAAAGAGGGCGACAGCGCCGGCAGCCTTGGCCTCGTCGATGCCCATGACGCGGGTCACGACCGGCTTGGAAGCGAAGATCTGCTGGTTGACCAGGTCCTCGACAGCCTTGAGCTGCTCGGAAGACAGGGCCTCGAAGTGCGTGAAGTCAAAGCGCAGGTGCTCGGGCGTCACCAGCGAGCCGGCCTGGGAGACATGCTCGCCCAGGACCTGCTTAAGCGCAGCGTCGAGCAGGTGAGTGGCGGTGTGGTTGCGGCGCAGGAAACCACGGCGCTCGGCGTCGAGCGCGGCAGTCACGGTAGCACCGACGGTCAGCGTGCCCTCGTCAACGTGCGCGACGTGAGCATACAGGCCATTGTGGTTCTTGGTATCGGAAACGGTCAGCGCAACGCCCTCGGCGGAAAGCTCACCGGCGTCGCCCTGCTGGCCACCCATCTCGGCATAGAACGGGGTGCGGTCGAGCACGACCTCGACGTCCTCGCCGGCGGCAGCAGACTCGACGGACTCGCCGTTGCGAACGATGGCGACAACCTTGGCGCCCTCGATGATGTCGTTGTCATAGCCGTCGAACTCGGTCGCGGCAACCTTGTCGGAAAGCTCGACCCACACGTCGTTGAAGCTGCCCCAGGCATCGCCCTTGGCGTTGGCGCGGGCGCGGGCCTTCTGGTCCTCCATGCAGGCGGTAAAGCCATCCATATCGACGTCGTGGCCGGCGGTGCCGGCGATCTCGACGGTCAAATCGATGGGGAAACCAAAGGTATCGTGCAGCTTAAAGGCGACGTCGCCCGGAAGGACGGCGCCCTCGGCGAGCGCGGCCAGGGCCTCGTCCAGGTACACGCGGCCGTTGTCGAGCGTCGTGGAGAAACGCTCCTCCTCGGAGGCGACGATGCCCTTGACGAGCGCAACGTTTTTGAGCAGCTCGGGATAGGCCTCGCCCATCTGAGCGTTGACCTCGTCGATGAACTTGGTCAGGAAGGCGCCCTCGATGCCCAGCAGGCGACCGTGGAACACGGCGCGGCGGAGCAGGCGGCGAAGGACGTACTCGCGACCCTCGTTACCGGGAAGGATGCCGTCCGAGATCATAAAGTCGACGGCACGGGAGTGGTCGGCGATGATGCGCAAGGAACGGCTGGCGCCGGAGTAATCGTCGGCGTCATAGGTCTTGCCGCTAATCTCCTCACCCAGCTTGATGAGGTGCTGCATAAGATCGCCGTCGTAGTTAGCGGTCTTGTGCTGCATGATAGCGGCCATGCGCTCCAGACCCATGCCCGTATCGAGGTTGCGGTGCGGCAGCTCCGGCATGGAGCCGTCCTCCTGACGGTCGTACTGGGTAAACACGAGGTTCCAGAACTCAAGGAAGCGATCGCAGTCGCAGCCGGGCTTGCAGTCGGGGCTGCCGCAACCGACTTCGGGGCCCTGGTCAAAGTAAATCTCAGAGCACGGGCCGCACGGGCCGGTGGGGCCGGCGCGCCAGAAGTTGTCATCTTCACCCAAGCGAGAGATATGGCTGTCTTCAACGCCGAGGCTCTTCCAAATCTCGATGGTTTCGTCGTCGTCTTCGAACACGGTGAAGTACAGCTTTTCTTTCGGCAGGCCGAGCACTTCGGTCGAGAACTCATACGCCCAAGTGCACATTTCGTTCTTAAAATATTTGCCGAAGCTGAAGTTGCCCAGCATCTCGAAGAACGAAAGGTGGCGCGCATCGCCAATGTTGTC
>UREZ01000028.1 GCA_900547025.1 uncultured Collinsella sp. | reverse complement strand
CGCGGATCACCAGGATCACGTCGGCGTTGCGGATCGTGGACAGGCGGTGCGCGATGACAAAGCTCGTGCGGCCCTGCATTAGCGCATCCATGGCACGCTGAATAAGCTCCTCGGTACGAGTGTCAACGTTGGAGGTCGCCTCGTCCAAAATCAGCGCCGGACGGTCGGCCAAAATGGCACGGGCGATGGTCACGAGCTGGCGCTGACCCTGCGACAGGTTGGTGCCCTCCTCGTTGATCATAAAGTCGTAACCGCCGGCGAGCGTATGGATAAAGTGGTCGCAGCGTGCGGCGCGTGCGGCGGCCTCGACTTCGGCATCGCTCGCATCGGGGCGTCCGTAGCGGATGTTCTCGCGGATGGTGCCGTTAAACAGCCAGGTATCCTGCAGCACCATGGCAAACTCGCCGCGCAGCGCCGCGCGGTCCCAGTCGCGCACGTCGACGCCCTCGACACGCAGCGAACCGTCGTCCACATCGTAGAAGCGCTGCAGCAGCTTGATGAGCGTGGTCTTGCCGGCGCCGGTGGGACCGACGATGGCGATGGTCTGGCCGGGCTGCGCCTCGCAGCTAAAGTCGTGGATGATGGTCTTGTCGGGCGTGTAGCCAAACTTGACGTGGTCGAACTCCACGTGACCGGGGCGCTTCTCGGGAATCTGCGCGTCGGCCTTCTGCTCCTCCTCGGGCGCGGCCAGGAACTCAAAGACGCGCTCGGTGGCGGCAGCCATCGACTGCATCGTGTTGCTCACGTTGCCCAGTTGCTGCACGGGCTGCGTAAAGTTGCGAACGTACTGGATAAAGCTCTGGATGTCGCCGGGCGTGGCATTGCCGGTCAGCGCGAGCTGTGCGCCCACCACGACGACGCCCACGTAGCCCATGTTGCCCACCAGGCTCATAAGCGGCATCATCAGGCCCGACAGGAACTGCGAGCGCCAGCCGCTAATAAAGAGACGGTCGTTTTGACGGTCGAACTCTTCGATCGAGGCCTCGGCGCGGTCGAACACCTGAATGACGTTCTGGCCGGCAAAGTCCTCCTCGATAATGCCGTTGACGGTGCCCAGGACCTGCTGTTGCTCGCGGAAGTACGGCTGCGAGAAGTGAATCATTACGGTCAAGATAATCGCGGCGGCCGGCAGCGTGAGCACGGTGACGCCGGTAAGCGGCAGGCTGATCGACAGCATCATGACGAGCACGCCGATGATCTGCGTGACGGACGTAATAAGCTGCGTCACGCTCTGGTTGAGCGACTGGCCGAGTGTATCGACGTCGTTGGTGATGCGGCTGAGCACATCGCCCTTGCTGTGACCGTTGAAGTAGCTCATCGGCACGACGGCAATCTTGGCTGCGATCTCCTTGCGCATGCGGTAGCAGATCTTTTGCGTGACACCGGTCATGAGCCAGCCCTGGATCAGACTGCAGATAGAGCTCGCCAGGTACAGGCAGAGCAAAAAGCCGAGCGTCTTGGCGATCCAGTTAAAGTCGACATCGCCGGTGCCGTTGACCTTGGCAACCAGGCCCTCGAACAGCTTGGTCGTAACCTGGCCGAGCACCTTGGGCCCCACAATGTTAAAGATGACCGAGCACACGGCAAAGGCGACGGCGACAAACACGGCAATCTTGTGCTGGCCGATATAGCCGAGCAGCTGCCTCATGGTGCCCTTAAAGTCCTTGGCCTTTTCGCCGCGACGCATGCCGCCCATGCGGCCCATGGGACCACGCTGGCGGGTGGGCTTGGGAATCTGAGTCTTGGTCTCGTCTGCCATTAGCGCTCGCCTCCTTCCATGACGGCTGCAATTTCTTCTTGGGTAAGCCCCAGCTCTTCGGCGGAAAGCTGCGACTGCGCGATCTCCAGGTACGCCGGGCAGCTATGCAGCAGCTCCTCGTGCGTACCGGTGCCCACCACGTGGCCGTCGTCGAGCACGATAATCTGGTCGGCGTGCATGATGGTCGCGATGCGTTGTGCCACGACCACGAGCGCGGCGTCGGTGACGTTTTTGGCCAGCTCCTCGCGCAGGCGCGCGTCGGTCTTGTAGTCAAGCGCGCTAAACGAGTCGTCGAACACCACGACCTCGGGCTTTTTGGCCAGGGCGCGGGCGATGGCCAGACGCTGGCGCTGACCGCCCGAAACATTGGAGCCACCCTGGCTGATGGGGGAGTCGTAACCGCCCTCGCGCTCGGCGATAAAGTCCTCGGCCTGGGCGATGCGTGCCGCCCGGTACATGTCCTCGTCGCTCACCATGTCGCCGGCAAACTTAAGGTTGCTCTCGACGGTGCCCGAGAACAGGCGTCCCTGCTGCGGGATATAGCCAATGCGGCGGCGTAGCTCGGAAAGGGTCATATCGCGCACATCGATGCCGTCGAGCGAAATGCTGCCGCCCGTGACGTCGTACAGGCGCGGAATCAGCTGCACAAGTGTGGACTTGCCCGAGCCCGTGGAACCAATGATGCCGAGCATCTGACCGGCGTGCGTGGTGAAGTTTACGCCGCTGATGACATCGGCGCGGGCATCGGGATACTGGAAGCTCACGTCGCGGAAGGTGAGCTCACCGCGCGGCGCGCTGGCCGCAGGCGACTTGGGCGAAGCAGGGTCGTTGATGCTGGTGGGGCAGGTGAGGACCTCTTCCACGCGCTCGGCGGCAACCTCGGCGCGGGGCAGGATAACCGAAACCATGGTGAGGATCATAAACGCCATGACGATCTGCATGGTGTAGGAGATAAACGCCATCATGTTGCCGACCTGCATCACGCCGTCGGACACGCCCTGCGCGCCAAACCAGACGATAAGCACGGTGATGCAGTTCATGACGAGCATCATGAGTGGCATCATAAAGCTCATGGCGCGGTTGGTGTAGAGCTGCGTGGTCATCAGGTCGAGCGAAGCCTTGTCAAAACGCTCGAGCTCATGCTCCTCGCGGTTGAATGAGCGGATGGGCATAAGGCCGTCGAGCAGCTCACGGGCGGTAAGGTTCACGCGGTCAACAAAGCTCTGCATCTTTTTGAACTTGGGCATGGTGAGGCCCATGAGCACGCCGACGACGGCCGAAACCGCGATGATGGCCACAGCGATGGTCCACTCAAGGCCGGTGTGGTTGGCCAGGACGCGCATGACGGCGACGATGCCCATGACGGGGGCCATCAGGCACATGCGGATAAACAGGGTTGCGGCCATCTGAATCTGCTGAATGTCGTTGGTGCAGCGGGTAATGAGCGAGGCCTGGCTAAATTTGCCCACCTCGGCCGGCGAGAAGTGCATAACCTTATTGAAGGTCTCGCGGCGCAGGTCGCGGGCGATGGAGCAGGCGGTGCGCGAAGCCACGGCGCCGGTCAGGATGGTGGCGACCAGCGACACCAGACACAGACCAAACATCGTGGTCGCCATGCGGCCCAGGTAGGCGTTCTGCACGTCGGCGGGGTCGATGCCCTGTGCCTTGTACTCGTCCTGCACGTAGCTCACGGCGCGCTGGGTGACGATGGAGCCCGACATGGAGCCCATTTTGTCTGCCATATCGTTGGCGCCCTCGACGAGCTTGCCCTGATCGATAAGACCGCCTTCAACGCCTAGGCGCAGGCTCTTCATGGTGATCTTACCGCCGTCGGCGTCGATCTGCTTTTGCATGCTCTGCGCGGCTGCGGCCTTCTGCTGCATCTCGGCGAGCTGCTCGGGCGTCATCGCTGCCATCTGCTCGGGGGTGGGCATGGCCTGAGCGGCGCCGCCATCGCTTGCCTCGGTGGATGCGCCGGTCATGTCGCCCATGGAGTCGGCGTCAATGCCCTGGTTGAAGGCGAGCACGACGGTCTCAGGCAGGCTCATGATGTCGGCAATCTTGTCGCCGTCGCCGCGCTCCTCCTCGGTGCCCTTGTACGTTCGAATGCCGTTATTGTCCGCCTTACTAAACACGGCCTCCACAGCTTTGGCGTCCTTGGCGCTCATAAAGAGTTCGAGGTCGTCGAGCGATTCGGCGCGAATGGTGTCGGGCACGGGCGAGGCGATGCCGCCTTGCTGCACGCCCACGTCGACGATGTCGCTCATATAGGTAGGCAGCGCCAGATCGGCGTTGCAGCTGATTACGATAAGTACGATAGCTGCGAGCAGTGCCAGGACATGCTTTTTAAAGAGCTTGAGAATCCTCACTCGGCATCTCTCCTTTCTTGATTGCGGTCGATAATTTCGTTGGCACGCCTTAGAAGACGCACCATCTCTTGGGTATCTGTTTCGCCGAGCTGTTCGAGGAAAGCCGCGGTGCGGTCCTCGAATTCCCGGCGTTTGATTTCGAGATCCTGGAATCCCTTGTCGGTCACTATGACGTGTACGCGACGACGGTCGGTCTTTGAGTGCTCACGCTCAACCCAGCCCTTGGCTTCGAGAGCGCGTAGGATATTGGCAATGCGGGCGTTCGAGACCCAGGCGCGATCAGCGAGTTCGCTCGGCGTGAGCGAACCGCCAGCGAGCATAAGGGCGCGCATGACAGCCATCTCGCCGCTGAGAGCTTTGTCCACAAAGCGCGAAACGCGCTGGTGAATGCCGCCAAACTCGGTAAGGAGCTGACGCCCAAGCTCATGGAAGTCGGTATCTTCCACCGAAAACCCCTAACACTAGAAACTATTTTCGGTAAAAGATGATACCCCTGCACGCGCGCCCTATACGGTAGATTTTGGGACATGCCTAGAAAACTACCTTTAGGCGACCTCCGTACACCGTCGGTGCCAGTAAAGTTTGGGGCAGATCGTTAGGCATGTCCCAAAGCCTACTCAGAGGCACTTTACCCTGCTAAAGCTGGCATAACAGCTAGAGTGAACGTCGTACAAAGGCAAGGAAAAATACCAAACAAATCGGTGAACGGTAGTTGTTCGCGCTCGCATTTCCTGCGGATTTGTTAAAAACGCCCTAATGGTATAAAAAAAGAAACATATAACAGCACTGATGAAGGGGGTAGCTATGTTATCCTTCTCAAACGGGTGAAATCTTGGGTTTTGGGTTGTAGTTCCAAGGTGGACAAACGTTTTTCCCTGTACCAACGTGTGGTGAAGAACGGAAGAAGCCGGTAGTGCAAGCCGATAATTCAAGAATTCAATAAGCAGCGGTGTGAGAGAGCGCCGCATTACACGTAACTAGGAGCGTGGTTACACAATGCAGGAGGCATGGGAAGGCTTCAAGGAAGGCATCTGGACGGGAGAGGTTGACGTCCGAGACTTCATCCAGAAGAACTACACCCCCTATGAGGGCGACGAGTCGTTCCTCGCCGGCCCGACCGAGCGTACCAAGGAGCTGTGGGGCGAGGTTCTCGACCTGCTGCTCAAGGAGCGCGAGCAGGGCGGCGTCCTCGATATGGACACCAAGACCGTCACGGGTATCGTGAGCCACCCCGCTGGCTACATCGATAACGCCCACCGCGAGAAGGAGACCATCGTCGGCCTCCAGACCGACAAGCCGCTCAAGCGCGCGCTGCACGTCAACGGTGGTATCCGCATCGCTTGCCAGGCTGCCAGCCAGCACGGCTACAAGGTCGACGAGAACGTTGTCGAGCGCTACACCTTCGAGCGCAAGACCCACAACGCCGGCGTCTTCGATGTCTACACCCCCGAGATGCGTGCTTGCCGCTCGGCCCACATCATCACCGGTCTGCCCGATGGCTATGGCCGCGGCCGCATCATCGGCGACTACCGTCGTGTTGCCCTGTACGGCGTCGACTACCTGATCAAGGACAAGGAGGCCCAGAAGGCTTCCACCCCGACGGTCATGACCGCCGACAACATCCGCGATCGTGAGGAGCTGCAGGAGCAGATTCGCGCCCTCGGCGAGCTCAAGATGATGGCCGAGACCTATGGTTTCGATATTTCCAACCCTGCTACCAACACGCAGGAGGCCATCCAGTGGATGTACTTCGCCTACCTCGCTGCCGTCAAGGAGCAGAACGGCGCCGCTATGTCCATCGGCCGTACCTCCACGTTCATTGACATCTACGCTGAGCGCGACCTTGCCAACGGCACCTTCACCGAGGAGCAGATCCAGGAGTTCGTGGATCACTTCATCATGAAGCTCCGCATGGTCAAGTTTGCCCGTACCCCCGAGTACCAGGCCCTGTTCACCGGCGATCCGCAGTGGGTCACCGAGTCCATCGGTGGCATGGGTGTTGACGGCCGTACGCTCGTTACCAAGATGAGCTACCGCTACCTGCACACGCTCGAGAACATGGGCACCAGCCCCGAGCCCAACATGACCGTTCTGTGGTCGACCCGTCTGCCCGAGAACTTCAAGAAGTTCTGCGCCAAGACTTCCGTCGCCAGCTCCTCGATCCAGTACGAGAACGACGACCTCATGCGCGTTTACCACGGCGACGACTACGGCATTGCCTGCTGCGTGTCCTCCATGCGCATCGGCAAGGAGATGCAGTTCTTCGGCGCTCGCGCCAACCTGGCCAAGTGCCTGCTGTACGCACTCAACGGCGGTGTTGACGAGGTCTCCAAGAAGCAGGTCGGCCCCAAGTATCGCGCCGTCGAGGGCGATACGCTCGATTACGACGACGTTGTGGCCAAGTACAACGACATGATGAAGTGGCTCGCTGGCGTGTACGTCAACTCGCTGAACATCATTCACTACATGCACGACAAGTATTGCTACGAGCGTATCCAGATGGCTCTGCACGACAAGCACGTGCACCGCTGGTTCGCTACGGGCATCGCTGGCCTTTCCGTCGTGGCTGACTCCCTGTCCGCCATCAAGTACGCCAAGGTCCACCCCGTCCGTGACGAGAACGGCATCATCGTCGACTTCGAGACCGAGGGCGAGTTCCCCAAGTACGGTAACGACGACGACCGCGTCGACCAGATCGCTCACGACGTTGTGCACCAGTTCATGGAGTACATCCGCATGAACGACACCTACCGCAACTCCGTGCCCACGACCTCGGTTCTGACCATTACCTCCAACGTCGTGTACGGTAAGAAGACCGGTTCCACGCCTGACGGCCGCAAGGCTGGCCAGCCGTTCGCCCCGGGTGCTAACCCCATGCACAAGCGCGATAGCCACGGCGCCATCGCTTCGCTGTCTTCGGTTTCCAAGCTCCCGTTCCGCGATGCTCAGGACGGCATCTCCAACACCTTCTCCATCATCCCGGGTGCGCTCGGCAAGGAGGACCAGGTGTTCTTTGGCGATATCGACCTTGATCAGCTGGGCGAGTAACTATTGTTAGTGCTATACTAACAATAACGATTACTGATTAGCGCGCCGGTTTCGGCCGGCGCCTATCGATCGAAGGAGACACATTATGAAGGTTTCTGAAGTTTCCGAGACTCAGGCCGATAACCTGGTCCACATGCTCGACGCTTACGCCGAGAAGGGTGGCCACCACCTGAACATCAACGTCTTCAACCGTGAGACGCTGCTTGACGCTCAGGCTCACCCCGAGAAGTACCCGCAGCTGACCATCCGCGTTTCCGGCTATGCCGTGAACTTCCACACGCTCACCAAGGAGCAGCAGGACGAGGTCATTTCGCGTACCTTCCACGACAAGTTCTAAAGGGGTTTAACTCCCGCAGGATCGCCGGGCCGCTTTGGGTTACTTTCCAAAACGTCCTCGGACATGCAAAGGGCTCCGCTGCGCGCTTCGCGCGGCGGAGCCCTTTGCATCCTGCGGAAATGTTTTGGAAAGTAACCCAAAGCGGCCCGGCGGGGGTCCTGTGTAGTCACCCTTTAGGCGGAACTCTCCTAATTATTTGGATGAGTCGTTTACTTACTTGTGCTGTTACCGTCTTCCCGCTGTTGTTGGGGTATGCTTTGTTCGTATGTAAACGTTTGACATGTTGATGGGGGAGGGTGCTATGGCTCGCGAGGGCGCTCGTTCTAAGGATTCTGCTAAGCCTGGCATCAAGGAAGTTGCAGCGGTGGCGGGGGTTTCGCCTACTACGGTATCTCGCGTGCTTAATAATCGCGGCTATATTAGCCAAGAGACCCGCGATAAGGTCCATGCCGCGATGGAGCGCATCAACTATACGCCCAACGATATCGCCCGTGCCATGCTCAACGGTCGCCTGAATCTTATCGGTATGATCGTTCCCTTTGTGAGCAGCCCGTTCCATGCTCAGGTTGTGCAGGCGGTCGAGCGCACGTTAGCGGAAAACGGCTTTAAGATGTTGCTGTGCAACAGCGCCAATCGACCCGATCTTGAGCGTTCCTATATTGACATGCTCCGCCGCAATATGGTCGACGGTGTCATCGTCAACTCCCTCAATATCGGTGCCGAGGCATATGCCGAGATGGGCTTGAGCCTGGTTGGCATCGACTGCGATCTCGGCGAGGGCTCTGTCCAGATTGCAAGTGACAGCTATGGCATCGGCGAGCTCGCCACGCGCCGTCTGATTGATGACGGCTGCAGGCGTATCCTGTGCCTGCGCAGCAATAGCCGCATGCGCATGCCTGCCAATAAGCGTACCGATGCCTACCTCGATGTTGTTGAGCAGGCCGGTTTGTCCGCGCTTGTCCGTGAGGTTGAGTTCGTTAAGCCCGACGACGAAAAGGGCGCGGTCGTTGCGAAGATCCTCGATGAGAACCCCGATATTGACGGCATCTTTGCGGGAGACGATACGATGGCGGCCATCTGTCTCAACGTGATGAAGCAGCGCGGCTTGAGCGCTCCAGACGATATTAAGGTCGTGGGCGCGGATGGTGCCCGCCGAACTATGACGTTTATGCCTGACTTAACAACCGTACGTCAAGATATCGATCGCATCGGAGAGCTCGCGGCGCAATCCATCATCGCTCTTATTAACGGCGATAATCCCGAATCGAATATCAAGCTCCCCGTTGAACTCATTGAGGGCAAAACCGCGTAGTTCATCCCGTGCCAAAAGAATTCCTCAAACGCCTCTGATGACCGTTCACCGGCATATGTCAACCGTTTGCCGACGACTGGAACTGCGAAAAGACGTATTGGTGTGAAAACGTTTGACATATGAAAACGATTGACATATCTTGCCATTGTACCGAGTTAGTATGTCGTGGAAAGGAAGTCTCGGATGCACAAGGTGTATTACCAGCCTGAGGGAATTTGGGTAGGCGACATCATGCCGTACGGCGAGGACGGCACGTTCTATCTCTATCATCAGCGTGACACGCGTAACCCCGAACCTTTCGGAGAGCCGTTTGGCTGGGCACTCGCTACGACCAAGGATTTCGTCAACTACAAGGACTTTGGCGAGAGCCTTGAGCGCGGCGGCGACGAGGAAGTCGACCAGTACATTTATGCCGGCACGGTGTTTAAGGTGGGCGACAAGTACCATGCGCTCTACACTGGTTGCAATCGCGATAAGGTCCGCGCACGTTTGATGAAGCAGGTTCTTCTTCACGCGACGAGCGACGACGCCGTCAAGTGGGAGAAGAACATCGCCGAGACGCTGCTTCCGCCCCAGGAGGGTTACGATGACCGCAACTGGCGCGATCCCTTTGTGCTTTGGGATGAGGAGAACGAAGAGTACATGCTCATCCTCGGCACGCGTGTGGGCGAGGACAAGCGTCTGATGACCGGCCGCCTGGTCAAGTTCACCTCCAAGGATCTGACCAACTGGGAGTTCCAGGGCGACTGGTGGAACCCGGGCCTGTACACCATGTTTGAGATGCCTGATCTCTTTAAGATGGGCGACTGGTGGTACCTCGTCTTTTCCGAGTACAGCGACGGCAACAAGACCCGTTACCGCATGTCCAAGTCCATCAACGGTCCTTGGATTACCCCCGCTGACGACTCCTTCGACGGCCGCGCGTACTACGCCGCTCGCACCGCATTCGATGGCGAGCGTCGCGTTCTCTTTGGTTGGGTTCCTACGCGTGACGAGGGCGGCGACCCCAGCTCTTACCTATGGGGTGGCACCTTTATGCCCCTCGAGATCGTTCAGCGTGCCGACGGAACGCTCGGCACCAAGCTCCCCGACAGCATGCTTGGCGCCTTTGGCGAGGCTAAGGCAGTCGAGACCTTTGAGCTTTCCTGCGAGTCGGGCAAGGTCGAGCAGGTGCTCGCCGCGGATGCCGGCTCCACCTACTTGCTCGATGCCGACATTGAGCTCGGCGGTAACGCTGCCGGCTTCTCGGTCAAGTTCGCCGAGGACGCCGAGACTGGTCTTGCCTATGAGTTCCGCGCCAACCTGCGCGAGGGCAAGCTCGAGTTCACGCCGGCTCCCCAGTACCCGTGGTTCCAGGTCAACAACATGGGCCTCGAGCGTCCGTTGTTCTTTAAGGGCGAGGGCACTCACCATGTGCGTCTGGTCGTCGACGACGACATCGCGACCATCTTTGTCGATGATGTTGCGCTCAACGCTCGCTTCTGCAACAAGCAGGGCCAGGGTGTGGCGCTTACCGTCACCGACGGTGCGCTCAAGTGCGCAAACGCAACGATCGCGTCTCTGTAGCGGCAACGAACCGTTTTATGATTTAGAAAAGGAATGGAGAGGAACATGGACTACAAGGCAGTGTCCCAGCAAGTCGTCGACAACGTCGGCGGACTGGAGAACATCGAGGGCGCCACGCATTGCGTGACCCGTCTGCGTCTGGTGCTCAAGGATACGAGCAAATACAACAAGGCCGAGCTCGAGAACATCGATGGCGTCAAGGGCGTGCTGTACAACAGCGGCCAGCTCATGATCATCTTCGGTACCGGTACCGTCAACAAGGTTTACGATGAGTTTATGGCTCTGACGGGCGTTAAGGAGATCAGCGCTTCCGAGGTCAAGGGCGCCGAGGCGGACAAGAAGGGCAAGTTCTTCTCGGTCCTCAAGGTATTCTCGGACATCTTTATCCCCATCATTCCCGCTTTCGTCGGCGCTGCTATCATCATCGGCCTTAAGTCGCTGATCGTTGCCAACGGCCTCTTTGGCATGGAGGGCAGCCTCGCCGATCACAGCGAGTTCCTCAAGAACCTCGCAAGCTTCTTTGCCATTATCGCCACCACCTTCGACTACCTACCTGTCCTGGTTATGTACAGCGCGGTCAAGCGTTTTGGCGGTAACCCGATCCTGGGCATCCTCGTCGGTATCGTCATGGTTCACCCGAGCCTTATGAACCGTAACACGTTCGTTATGGACCCGACGGGTGCTGAGTACTGGAACTTCGGTCCGCTCTCCATTCCCATGGTTGCTTTCCAGGGCGGCGTGTTCCCTGCAATCCTGACTGCCTGGTTTATGGCCAAGGTCGAGAAGATTGCCCAGAAGTACATCCCCGAGGTCGTTTCGTTCGTCTTTGTCCCGACCGTTACCCTGATTCTTGCTAACGTCGCCCTGTTCACCGTGTTCGGCCCGCTCGGCAACCTGATCGGCGACGTCCTCGCCGGCGTAATCGATATCCTGTACAACAGGATGGGCGTCTTCGGTGCCTTTGTCTTTGCCGCATTCCTGCAGCCGCTCGTCGTTACCGGTACGCATCAGTTCATCCAGGGTATCGAGGCAAACCTCGTCGCCACGACTGGCTTCAACTACATCCAGGCCATCTGGTCGGTTTCCATCATCGCCCAGGGCGGCGGCGCCATCGGCATGTACCTCATTCACAAGAAGCATTCCAAAGAGCGCAACATCTGCATGTCGTCCTTTATCCCGACGCTGGTCGGTATCTCCGAGCCCGCAATCTTTGCTGCAAACATGCGCTACTCGATCATCCCGTTCATCTGCGCTTGCATCGGTGCAGGCTGCGGCGGTGCCTTCGTGAAGCTCTTTGAGGTGCGCGCCATCGGTCAGGGTCTGACCGGCGTGCTTGGCCTGCTCATCGTTACGCCCGAGACGCTCGTGTGGTATGTGGTCGGCAATCTCATCGCCTTCATCGTGCCGATCGTCTTGATCTTTGCCTACAACAAGGCAAAGGGCGTGCCGACCACCGATGAAGAGGGCGCTGGCGCTGGCTTCGACGTTAGCTTCTAGTTGAGCCGTTCAGCGTAATCTGAGGATAAGTCCATTTGAGGAAGGGCGTTCGACTCGTGTGAGTCGAGCGTCCTTCCCCATAGACGAGAAAGCCAATGGCGATGTTTAATCAAAAAAATAAGGTGACGCGCACGGACTATGAGCAGTGGCGTGCCGGACAGGATGAGACGGCAGGTCGCATCGCGTCCGACCCCGATAGGCTCCTGTTCCATGTGGAGCCTGAGCTTGGCTGGCTCAACGACCCCAACGGTTTGGTGCAGATCGGTGATACGTATCACATCTATCACCAATACGATCCATTCGATGCTGCGCATGGCGGTCCAGTGCTTTGGAATCATCTGACGACAAAGGATTTTGTGACGTACGAGAATCGCGGCCCTGTGCTGTTCCCCGATTCTAATTTGGATGCGAGTGGAGCGTATTCTGGTTCTGCCTTTGTACACGACGGCAAGATTCACTACTTCTATACCGGCAACGTCAAGCATTTTGACCGCGATGATTACGACTACGTGTTGACGGGCCGTGAGCAAAACCAGATTCATATGGTTACCGAGAACCCCGACGAATTGGGCGAGAAGCGCATAGCTGTTGGGCCGGTCGATTACCCCGACGATATCGGTATGCACGTGCGTGACCCCAAAATCCTTGAACACGATGGTATCTACTACATGGTTCTGGGCGCTCGTACGAAAGACGACTGCGGCTGCGTGCTTGTCTATACCTCGAGCGATCTAGAGGACTGGAGCTATACGACGCGCATTGAGTTGGGCGAGAAGTTTGGTTTTATGTGGGAGTGCCCTGATCTATTTGAGCTTGATGGCGAGCTAATTCTCGTTTGCTGTCCGCAGGGCGTGCCCGCCGATGGTTGGCGTTACCGCAATCCGCACCAGTGCGTGTGGTTCTCCATCGAGGCCGATTGGGAGGCGCCGAGCTTTAAGATCACCGGGCAGGGCATGCCCCCGATGGTCGATGCCGGCTTTGATTTCTATGCTCCGCAGTCCTTTGAAGATGCTGCGGGTCGGCGTTTGATGATCGGGTGGTCGGGTTGCCCCGATGCGACGGCAAAAAGCCCGACGGTGGCACGCGGGTGGCAGTGCGCGTTGACGGTGCCGAGAGAACTGAGCATGCGCGATGGTAAGCTCTGTCAGCAGCCGGTGCACGAGATTGAGAGGATGCGCGGCGACTGCGTTTGCGCGACAGGCGGTGAAACCGTTGAGGAGCCGGGCCGCCTGTTTGATCTTGTGGTTTCCTGTGAGGGCGCCCAGGTGATCGAGCTCGAAATCCGCAAGGGTGTCTTTGTGCGCTATGCAGACGGGATGCTTACCCTCGACATGGGTGACGAAGGCTATGGGCGCGACCAGAGGTCGATCGAGCTCAGCGAGCTTCGCGACCTGCGCGTGCTTTCGGACACTACGATGGTCGAGATTTTTGCAAATGGCGGCGAGGCAGCACTTACGAGCCGGACCTATTCGCCGGCGGTTCCGGCGATGGAGCTGCACGCCGAGGGTGCGGTATCGATGAATTTCTACCGCCTCGTGCATTAACCGTGCATGGAGTACGATTGGACTTGCTGGGCGGAATGTGTCGCAGTTACCGCGGCCAGCTACCGTTTATCGCGTATAGCGACCGTTTGCGGAATAAGTAACACTCCTTAATAAACCGTGTAGAATCTCAGGATGCACGGAGTTTTCCAGGGAGACGCTGTCCTTTGTTGTGTGCAAGGGGCGGCGTCTCTTTGGCGCTTGGACGCCGTTGTGCAACAGTGCGGCGGCGCGTGCCATGTATTGAAAAGCCAATGTTGAGATGGGTCGTGATGATAATGGGCAAGTACGTAATCGTGGTTGAGTCTGGTTCGGATGTGACGCCGGAGCTCTGCGAACGCTACGGTATCGTGCGCGTGCCTATGCATGTCACGATTGGTGACGAGACCGTCGAGGACGGCTCGATCGATCCGCTCGAGATTTATTCGCGCTGCAACGAGTTTGGCGTTATGCCCAAGACCAGTGGCTGCGCGCCTGCGGATTTTGCTCACGTGTACGACCGTATCCATGCCGAGCAGCCTGACGCGACCATTTTGCATCTTGCGTATTCCGAGGCCACGACCTGCTCGCATCAATCATCGAAGATCGCCGCCAAGGGTCGCGACTACGTCTACTCCATGGACACGCGTTTTGTCTCGGTGGGCCAGTCGCTCGTTGTCGTCGAGACCGCCAAATACATCGAGGCTCACCCCGATGCCACCGTCGACGAGATCTTTGCATTTACGAATTCCGTCATGGACCGTGTGCTGCTGGGCTTTGTTCCTACCGACCTAGCCTTCCTTAAGGCAGGCGGTCGTCTGTCCAACGTGGCATTCCTTGGCGCCCACCTGCTCAAGATTAAGCCCTGCATTGAGGTGACGGACGGCAAGTTCGTGGCGACTAAGAAGTTCCGCGGCTCTATGCTCAAATGCGCCCGCGCCTTTATTGACCACATGGTTGCGAAGGGCGAGATTGACTACTCGCACATTGGCCTGGCGTATTCGGTAGGCCTTTCCGAGGAGCTTCGCGACGACATGGAAGTCTATGCGCACGACCTGGGCTTTAAGGACGTTACCTGGACTCAGGTCGGCGGCGTGATCTCGAGCCATTGCGGCCCGACCGCCTTTGGCGCGGTGCTCACACTCAAGGCGTAACGCCTGGCGTCTATCGATTTCTATTGCCTCGGCGGCGGGCGGGTTGCGACAACCTTCCCGCCGCTTTTGCATGGGGCCAAATAGGACAATCCAATTGACCGCTAAACCGTTTCGCCATCAAGCATATGGGCTAGAATGACTCTGGCATTTATGTAGCTAAAACCAATGAGAGGCAAGGTAGCGGGAATGGCTGAAATGACGCTTGAGGGAGTGGACGCTCGTCCCGAGGACTCTGCGTTTACCCTGGGCCGCGTGCATTCGATCGAGACGATGGGAACGGTCGATGGACCCGGCATCCGCTTTGTGGTGTTTGTTCAGGGCTGCCCCATGCGTTGTGCGTATTGCCACAACCCCGATACCTGGTCGGTTAACGGCGGCACCATGGTGACCGTCGAGCACCTGATGGACGAGTTCCAGAGCAACCATGAGTTTTACCGCAGCGGTGGTATTACGGTATCCGGCGGCGAGCCGCTCCTGCAGCCCGCGTTTTTGGCCGACCTGTTCCGTGCAATGCACAACAACCCCGACGGTCGCGTGCATACCTGCCTGGATAGCTGCGGCTATGCGTTCGATCCCAACCATCCCGAGAAGTTCGACGCCGTACTCAACGAGACCGATATGGTGCTGCTCGACATTAAACACGCCGATCCTGTCGAGCATAAAAAGCTGACCGGTTGCGATCCCGCACGCATTCTGGCGTTTGGTGATGAGCTCGCGCGCCGCAAGATCAAGGTTGTTATTCGTCACGTGGTGGTGCCGGGCATTACCGACACAGTGGAGGAGTGCGAGGCACTCGGTCGCCTCATCGCTCCATGGCATAACGTGGTCGGCCTGGAGATGCTGCCGTATCACACGATGGGTGTCGTCAAGTACGAGCAGCTGGGTATTCCCTATAAGCTCGAGGGCGTGCCCCAGATGGATACCGCGCGCATGCCCGAGCTACGCAACGCCGTCATGACGGGCATGAAAAAGCGCCGCGCGGAACTCAAAAACGCCATCGGCTAGCGAGCCATTTTCAGGCACTCATTGGGGACAGACTTAAATGAGTGCCCCTGGGCATCAAGTTGATTGCCAAAGAGCCCCGTCAAATTGCGGTGGAATAGTTCTTGTTTTTCGGCTTATGCTGCCCAAACAGGAACTATTCTACCGCAACTGCGTTTTGGGCGGAGATGCGCAACAGAATCGTGCCATTTGGATAAATACGCTTGTGGTTTCTTTAAAGACGCCTTAAACGCCGCTGAATATCTTTGGAAAGAAATGCCTGCTCGGTATTATGCTGCTCGTATATGAACGGTAGCAGTCAGGAGACCACGTGCGAAACAACGCATCGCGGGACGAGTATGTGCCGCAGCATAGCAGCAGATATGAGACGAAGGGCACGCCTTCGCGTGGCCTCGCTGACGTTCGCATCCGCGTGACGAAGATTGCCGCCGTTGGGATGCTAACGTTGGCGGTTATTATCCTCGGAATGACCGCCAAAACCTACGCGTTGGAGCGAATGGCACACTCAGATGCGTCAACGGTACAGACGCAAAACAAAAAGGTCTCTGAATCTAAAGCCACCGCAAGTCAAACCCTGTCGACAGCGAGCCTTAAGACGAGGCTTTCGAAAGCGGACTTTAACGATATTCCCTCAGGCGATACCGTGCAGACCTTCTCATTGGTTGATGACCAGATCCCCGCCCTGGAGGATGAGGGCCTCGCCGCGCTCCAAGATGCCCTTGATCAGGCCAAGGAATTGGGCGATGTGGGCGTGGTGTTCTACGACCTGTCAAGTGGCAAGGGCGTGACGTATAACGCCGATGTCGAGGTTTACGGTGCGAGTAGTTATAAGGCGCTCTATGTGCTCTACGTCTGTGAATCCCTGGTTGAGACAGGGCAAGTATCGCTCGATGATACTCTGGGCACCTATGGCGGCTACAGTATGGGCTGGCTGACGGTTCGCGAACTCATCGAGGCCTCGGTCGTTAATTCGGACAACGATTCGTTTATTGCGTTACGCGCGGCGTTTGACCGTGTCGGTTACGAGGATTGGATTGTCGGTCTTGGCATCGATTACGATACCGCACTCGATCCGATGAGTGATTTTCCCACTTATTGCCCGCGCACCTCGGCCAAGTTGTGGCGCGAGATGAGCGAGTATCTGAGCCATGATACCGAGACGTCGCAATGGCTGTCGGGCCTTCTGGCCTCTACGGCCCGATCGTTTATTCGTGATGGCATTGCGGACAACCAAGCCTTGGTGCGCAACAAGGCAGGCTGGATTAGCGAGGATGGTTGCTATTCGACATGCGATGCGGGCCTTATCGACATCGATGGCCGTACCTATGTCATGAGCATCATGACATCGATGCCGTGGAGCGACCACTCGAGCGAGCTGGTGGCTGCGATTGCTAAGGCGTTCTTTGATACGCGAGCTGCGTTGGCCTAGCGTGTTCGTTTGGCGTTGGCAAACAAAATGCTGGTACCATACCGTGGTCGAGAATTTCGTATAGGTTTGGGGAATGGCATGGCTACCATCGCGATTATCGGTGCACTCGAAAAAGAGATCATGCAGATTAAGGAAGAGTTGAGTAACGTTTGCATGGTACAGGAGGCGGGCTTGAACGTTGTGACCGGCGGGCTCGACGGTCTGACGATTGTCGCCACAACGGCGGGTATGGGCACGGTGAATGCCGCCGCCGCAACACAGCATCTCATTAGTAAATATGCCCCGCAGGCCGTTGTGCTCTCGGGTATCGCGGGCGGTTTGAACCCCAAGCTCCATATCGACGACGTGGTTATCGGCAAATGCCTACGCTATCTGGATACCGATACCGCGCTTATCGCCGAGTCTGCACCGGGGCTCGAGGAGTTTGGCTCGACGCCTGCGCTGGTCGATATTGCTGCCGATGTGCTTGCTGAGCATGGGTTTGTTGATGCTTCGACAAATGCAGCCGCTTCGAACGAGGGCACCAAGCAGTTCCTGGTCGGTACGATTGCCACGGGTAACCGCTTTGTGACGGGCGCCGCCATGCGCAACGACGCTATCGAGGCGACGCATGCCGATTGTGTCGGCATGGAGGGCGCAGCAATTGCCCATGTCGCAACTAAAAATGGTGTCGATTGCCTGGTGCTGCGCGCTATCAGCGATAATTGTGACGAGGCGTACGATGCGATTTGCGACCGCGAGTTCGACCTGTTCGAGTATGCCCGTACCGCGAGTGGCATTACGCTCGATATCGTTCGCCGTATCGCTGCTATCTATTAGCACGCTCTTTTGTAAGAACCTACGACCAAGGAGTGTCCATGGCCGATTCCATTAACTACCAGCTTGCCAAGTTTGTTGCCAGCTACGGCAAGGTTTCGCAGATTCCCGAGTCCACCTGCCCCGAGGTGAGCTTCGTCGGCCGCTCCAACGTGGGCAAGTCGTCGATCATGAACAAGCTTTTTGGCCGCAAGAATCTCGTCAAGGTTTCGAGCACGCCGGGCAAGACGAGCAACATCAACTTCTTTGAGGCTGACGACGTGCACTTCGTCGACCTGCCGGGCTATGGTTTCGCCCGTCGTTCCAAGGCCGAGCGCGACCGTTGGGCAGAACTTATCGGCGACTTCTTCGACTCGGAGCGCAGCTTTAACCTGGTTGTATCGCTGGTGGACATTCGCCACGATCCCAGTAAGCTCGACCATGACATGATCGACTACCTGCAGGGCAACGAGTTCAACTTTATCGTCTGCCTCACCAAGGCCGACAAGCTCAGCCGCACCCAGCAAGCCCGCCAGGCAGCGGCCATCAAAAAACAGCTCAACGTCCCGGCCGAGAACGTAATCATTACAAGCTCCCAGACCGGCACCGGAATCGACGAACTCAAAAAGCGCATCGCCGAGGCTTGCCTCTAGTAAGGGCTCTTGGCAGGCAATAGTTTGCATCTATCTATATCACCCCAGTGATAGTTATTGGTACACTATCGCTGGGGTGATATTTTTGTTTGGAGGTCGATATGGAGCTTTGGCACGGGTCGGAGGTTGTTGTCGAGCATCCGTCGTTGGGTAAATGCAGACAATTCAATGACTATGGGTGTGGGTTTTATTGCACGCCACATGAGGAAATGGCAATGGAGTGGGCATGTCGGACCGAGTCCGATGGTATCGCGAATCGATATGAGCTCGATATGGATGGCCTTGCGGTCTTGGACTTGGAGTCCGGGGAGTTTTCAATTCTCAATTGGCTTGCGATTTTGGCTAACAATAGGGAGTTCAATGTTTCGACACCGCTGGCGTGCGAAGGACTTCGCTATCTGCTGGATAACTGCCTGATTGATATTTCTCCCTATGACGTAATTCGAGGTTATCGCGCCGACGATTCCTACTTTTCGTTTGCAAGACAGTTCGTTAACGGCATGATCTCGCTTAGGCAGCTGCAACTCATTATGCGTTTGGGCGATTTGGGCATCCAATACGCTCTTATGAGTGAGCGTGCGTTTTCAGCAATCAGATTCCGCGAATGGAGGCAGGCGTTGGGATCTGAGTATTATCCCAAGCGCATTAAGCGAGAGCAGAACGCGCGGCGCAAGTACCTGGAAACTGTGAATGGATTCGACTCTAAGGGTGTCTACATTAGGGATTTAATGACAGGGAGGATTGATTTAAATGATCCAAGAGTTAACGGATTGTGGGCCGAGTAGGACATACCCCGTCTACTACCTCGAGGATGCAATGAACAACCTCGGCGACTGCTTCGACTATGCCGTGAACGACTATGGAGCGGAAGGGTCTGAGGTCGCTGAACTCTTTTGCCTGAGCGGCGTAGCCCGTGAGTTTGAGCGTGGCAACGCATGGGTCGTATCGGGAAAATCGGGCGTTGAGCTATTCGCGCTTATCGCCGAAAGGTCGGGCTATCAGAGCGGGTCTATACCGGATCGCACCTATCGTTTTGAGAAGACGCCAGAGTATTGGACAGGCTGGATACTGGCATATCTGCAGTGGCGTTTAGGGGAGTCTTTCGAAGACCTGCTGCATGTCGTTCCGTTTGACGCACTGCGCAGTCTGTACTATCCCTGGCACGAAGCCTCGGAGGAACGCGTGGCTCGCCTCGTCTGCGATATGGCGAAAAAAGCGTCCAGGCAAACCAAACTTGCGTTAGCAAGAAAGAAGCTTAAGAAAACCCAACAAGACCTAGCATACGAATCGGGTGTGTCACTCCGCTCAATCCAAATGTACGAGCAGCGCCAGAGAAACATCAATGAAGCTTCGGTAACAAGCGTAAGAGCCATAGCAAAAGCCCTCCACTGCAACATCGAAGATCTCCTAGAGCCAGTCTTCGAATACAAAGAAACAAACGCAGCGTAAACCAAGCACACAGCCGATGCCCGCCTCTAGGAAGTGCTCCAGCCTAGCAAGAGCCCCTACCAATAAAAAGCCAGATTATCAGCCCGGCGACTTTCCAGAGCGTAGGTCTCTGTAGCCGCCGCCAGCGAAGCTAACGTAGGGGAGGCCGGGGGCTTTGCCCCCAAATCTTTCCGCAGGACGGCAGGACCCCCGCCGCACGAAGTGCGCAGCGG
>UREZ01000027.1 GCA_900547025.1 uncultured Collinsella sp. | reverse complement strand
CGCAACTCCCCCGTGCCGATCGGCACCGTGCCGATGTACCAGGCCCTCGAAAAGGTCGAGGATGATGCCTCCAAGTTGAGCTGGGAACTGTTCCGCGACACCGTAATCGAACAGTGCGAGCAAGGTGTGGATTACATGACCATCCACGCCGGCGTGCTGCTGCGTTACGTGCCGCTGACCGCCAACCGCGTGACCGGCATCGTCTCCCGCGGTGGCTCCATCATGGCCGACTGGTGCCTGCGCCACCACCAGGAGAGCTTCCTGTACACGCACTTCGACGAGCTGTGCGACATCTTCGCCAAGTACGACGTGGCGTTCTCTCTGGGCGATGGCCTGCGCCCCGGCTCCCTGGCCGACGCGAACGACGCCGCGCAGCTTTCCGAGCTCATGACTCTGGGCGAGCTGACCGAGCGCGCCTGGGCCAAGGACGTGCAGGTGATGATCGAGGGCCCGGGCCACGTGCCGTTCGACACCGTACGCATGAACATCGAGCTGGAGAAGGCCGTGTGCCACAACGCCCCGTTCTATGTGCTGGGGCCGCTGGTGACCGATATCGGCGTGGGTTACGACCACATCACCGCAGCCATCGGCGGCGCCATCTCAGCGAGCTCCGGTGCCGACTTCCTGTGCTACGTGACGCCAGCCGAGCACCTATGCCTGCCTAACGCCCAGGATGTGCTCGACGGCCTCATGGCCACTAAGATTGCCGCGCACGCCGCCGATATCGCCAAGAAGGTGCCGCACGCCCGCGACATGGACGACAAGATGGGCCAGGCACGCCGCAAGCTCGACTGGGACGCCATGTGGGAATGCGCGCTCGACCCGGTTACCGGCAAGAAGCGCTATGAGGAGTCCCCCGCCGCCACCGAGGGCACCTGCACCATGTGTGGCAAGATGTGTGCCGTCCGCACCGTCAACAAAATCTTCGAGGGCACCACGATCGACCTCGGCATGGAGGACTAGCCCTGTCGCCGAGGCCGCTTCTGGCTGCGAGCCGGTGCCTGTCAATTGTTGACGTGTGAACATTTGCTTGCATTTGCGTAAAGATTGCATCGCCCGCCCGGGTTCGACATAGAGTCGGCCCGGGCATCTTTATAATGCTGGCTTATAGACCCATTTGATTCCGACCGAACAAGGGAGCGAACATGGATCGCAGTAAGGTACCTGCCGTTCTATCCATCGCAGGATCCGATTCCAGCGGTGGCGCCGGCATTCAGGCCGACATCAAGACCATCACGGCGCACCGCCTGTATGCCGAGACGGCCATCACCGCTATCACCGCACAGAACACCCTGGGCGTCACCGCCGTGCAGAACATCTCCCCGGATATTGTCGCGGCACAGATCGATGCCGTTTTTGACGATATCCGCCCCAACGCCGTCAAGATTGGCATGGTTTCCTCTGCCGAGATTATCGAGGTTATCGCCGACCGCCTGAGCGCTTGGAACGCGACAAACGTGGTAGTCGACCCCGTCATGGTAGCCACCTCGGGCGCACGGCTGATTGCCGAAGATGCCGCCGAGGCGCTCACCCGCCGCCTGTTCCCGCTAGCGACGGTTATCACGCCCAATATTCCCGAGGCCATGGCCCTGCTCGACTACGAGGTCGACTCCGAGCGCACGCAGCAAAATGCTGCCATGCTCCTCACCCGCCGCTTTGGTTGCGCATCCCTCGTTAAGGGTGGGCATCTTGTCAACGAGGCCAACGATGTACTGGCCGAACCCGCGCCACTCGATGACGAGGGCAACCATCTGGGAGATCCACTCACCACGTGGTTCCGCCACAAGCGCATCGAGACCGACAACACACACGGCACCGGCTGCACGCTCTCGTCCGCCATCGCCTGCGCGCTGGCGCAGGGCATGGATCTTGCCGACGCCGTCAACGCGGGCAAGGCCTACCTAACGGGCGCCCTCGCCGCCGGCTTTGACATGGGCAAAGGTTCCGGCCCCGTCAATCACATGTGGCAGTATTAAGATTCGCAGCCCAAACCACCGCAAAGGGGACAGGCACCTTTGCGGTGGTTTGGGGCCGTGCTACTCACCGAGCATCTCTTGGAGCTTGGCCGCCACGGCATGTCCCAAGCTCTCGTGGCTTTCGGGCATCATATGCAGATAGTCGATATCGCCCGGCTCGGCAAAGTCGGCGGCATTCAAAAAGTCGCAGCAAAACTGCTCAGCCACATGTGCGTAGTACTCGCCAAAATGCTCCGAGGCCTCGACGGAACGCTCGTCAAAATCGGTCATATATACATCGGCGATTTGCGGCTTGATCTTGATAGGCGCCATCAGCAGAATGCGCGGACAAGGCGCAGCGTCGGTCCACGGAAACGCGCGGACGGCGCGAATCAGCGCCATGGCGCCACGGGCGATATCGGAAGCTGTCACGTTAAAGACCGTCTTACAGTCGTTGGTGCCCAGCATGATCACAATGGCGTCCAGCGGCTTATGGGCCTCGAGCAGCATCGGAAGTGCGCGGATGCCGTTAAGATTGGTGTCCAGATGGCACATGTCGTCGCGTACCGTCGTGCGGCCGTTGAGGCCTTCTTCAATTACATGCCAGCCCTCGCCTAAGTCACGTTGGGCCACGCCGCACCAGCGCACATCCTGCGCATAGCGCACCGCGGTGCCGTCGCGCATGCCCGCCGGATCGTAACCATAGGTGTTGCTGTCGCCAAAGCATAGAACGTTTTTCATCGTAAGCCCCTCGCTCAGTAAAAAGCCGACGGAAGCAGCCTCTCCCGCCGGCTCGACCCATCTGTCAGCACGTACCAATTACAGGTACTTGCGCCAATCGTCCTCGTCCTCATCATCCTCGGTAGCAGCCTGGGTCTGCTCGGCGGCGCGAGCTGCCGCAGCGCGAGCGGCAACCTGGGCATAGGACTCCTCGTTGCGCTCGGGGAAGTTTGCCAGCACGTGCTCGAACTTGGCAAAATCCTCATCCCAGCGCGTAGAAGGCACGGCAAAGAAGACTTGCTTGACCTTAAAGTCGCCCGACGCGAGCTCCTTGCGGAAGAGCTCGGCCACGGCCTCGGCGTCAAAGCCGTTGTTGTCGCAGCCCCAAGCGCCCAGTACGAGCTTCTCGCGACCCAGCTCGTCGCAGATGGCAAGCACAAAGCGAATGCGGTCGCGCAGGGCGTCCAGCAGAGCATCGTCGCTCACGCGATACTCCTGGCGGGCGCGCTTAACGTTGGGCGCGGCGGCCACGATCACGTCGGCGTATGCATGCACGTGGTTGCGGTCGAAGCGCACCGCAGGCACCACCAGCGCACGGTTGCGGTAAAGCTCGCAGTTGATGTTGCGGCGACGGTTCTCGCCGTACCATTTGCGCTGCTTATCGAGAACGTTGTACAGATACGAATCGGCGCACAGCGTGGCCTCCTGGCCCAGATAGCCCTGGATGTAGCCACCGCCCGGGTTGGTGAACGAGGCAAAGGCGAGCACGGCCATGTCGCAGAACTGCGCATAGCCACGACCGTTGTCCAGGATGGCCTGCGTGGCGGAGGCATCGAGCACGGTGACCTCAGGCAGAACCGGAGCGGGCTCCTCAGCAGGCGCGGACTCAGCTTCGGCGATTTCCTCGGCAGGCTCAGGCGCTGCCTCGGTCTCGGGCGCCGTCTCGGTCTCGGCAGCCTCCGCGCCCTCGACGTCCTCGGCAACCTGTTCTTCGGCGGCCACAGCACTCTGAACCTTGGCCTTCATCGCCGCGACAAAACCGGCAGGCATACCATCGAACTCGCACACGCCGGCAAGCGAACGCTCGATATCCTTGGCGCACGCTTCGGGCACAGTTGCCACGTGACGCTCGGCGGCCTTGGCACGGGCCTCGCGCTTGGGATTGGGCTGACCCGCTCGGTTGGACCTGCGGTTACGGTTCCTGTTGTCGACGTCTGCCATAAGTGGTCACCTTTCTCGGTCTCTGCCGCTATCGGCTTTTCCCATCCATGATACCCCGCCGCGTACAAAAAAGACGGCCCCGAAGGACCGCCTTTCGCATCGATTTGCACGTACGGCAAGCACCGCCGCAATTCGCCACTAGTCGCGACGGCCGAGGATGTTCAGAATGCGCAGGAACACGTTGATAATATCCACGAACAGATTGGACGCCATGAGCACGGCGTTGGGCAGCGTAGGCGGCACCGTCGTGGCAACATAGGTGTCGTAGCCAATAAAGCCGGCGAACACCACGATCACGATCAGATCGGTGATGGTCTGTGAGACGCCCATGAACATCAGCACGATCTCAACCAGAATAGTAGCGAGCAGAATGCCAAAACCGATGCCATATACGCGCTGGAAAAACTTGGGGAACGTCACGCCCAAGGCGCCAAAGACAAAGGTGATGGCGGCCGTGGCGATAAAGGCAGTGTTGATGGTGGGCAGGTCGTAGTTGGCAAGGCCAAACGACGCGGTCAGGCCAAAGGTGCTCGCAAAGATTACGTAGCCCACAAGGGACAGGCCCACGGACTGCTTGCTGGCGGCGGCCGACATCATGACCATGCCGACGATGGTCAAAATAAACGAGCCAAAAACCAGCGGTAGGGCAGCCCCGCTCATCATCATGCGCGCAAACGACATGGTGCTCGTAAAGTAAGCACCGACGCCCATGGCACAAAAGCCCAAGAAGATGAGGGCAGACATGGCAAGATTATACGCACGCGGCGACATCTCCTTGGCACGGCTTGCGCCGGTTTCGATGGGGCCGTTCTGATAGCCCTGAATATCGTTCATAATTTCGTCCTTTCAAAAGCGCCGCGACAGCGCAGTAGCTGACAAGATTCCTGTCATTGTACCCGAATGCCGTACGTCCTTACCTACGGCGCTCGCCCTCGAGCGTGCGATCAAAGGCCCAGACCCACCAACGCATCACGTGTGCCTGCGAGCCGTCCGCCCGCTCGCGCGTCTGGTCCTCCAGATACAACTCGGTCGCGTGCCCGCCAAAACGCACCTTATAGGTTGCCGTACGGATGCCGTGGACCATCAGGCCAAACCCGGTGGTCGAGATAATTTCGTCAATCGTAAAGCAACGACCGTCGACCCAGCAGACGGTGACCGGCACGACCTGTCCGCCCGCGAGGATGCGAGCCACGACGTCCACATACTGCTTGTGCACGCGCCGAGTTTTGCCATCTGTCTGTCGATATTCCATGCCTCCTATTATCGAACGCATGTTTGCATATTGTAAAGCGAACAGACTGTGGTTTTGGGATGTTGGGGCACGCACACGTGTCCTCATGGTGTGTTAGCAAAAAGAACACCCGCGGTCAACAGGGCTAATATTCAATATTAGTGCCAAAAAATTCACTTCTCCCATCAGAACTCGGTAAAGAAACCCGCAGGAGGTGATACGATTTATCATGTTTTTGTAACGTGCCTGCAAACTTCGAGAAAGCCCATATATGGACGTAACGTTCTCAACCTTCCTCGGCCAAATTGTGTCGAACCCAGTCCTTGCCGTCACCGTGATCCTCGCGCTCGGCGCCATCTTCGTCAATGGATGGACCGACGCGCCCAACGCCATCGCGACCTGCGTCACTACGCGTTGCATGCCCGCCCGCGCCGCCATTCTCATGAGCGCCGCATTCAACTTCCTCGGTGTGCTCATCATGACGCACTTTAATGCGAGCGTCGCCAATACCATCTCGCATATCGTCGACTTTGGCGGAAACAGCACCATGGCGCTCGCCTGCCTGTGCGCGGCCCTGTTCTCCATCGTCGTCTACGGCGCCACAGCGTCGCGTTTTGGCATCCCCACCTCGCAAAGCCACAGCCTTATCGCCGGCCTGACCGGTGCCGCTATCGCCCTCGGCGGCGCGAGCAGCGTCAACGTCCACGAGTGGATGAAGGTCATCTACGGCCTGGCGCTCTCCATCGGCCTGGGCTTTGTCATGGGCTGGGTCCTGTGCAAACTCGTCTCGATTCTTTTCGCCGCCGCCAACAGGCGACGTGCCAATGTCTTCTTTAAATACGCTCAGATCGCGAGCGCTGCGGCCATGAGCTTTATGCACGGCGCGCAGGATGGACAGAAGTTCATCGGCGTGCTCTTTTTAGGCGTGGCCTTCGCAAACGGCCAGACCAGCGTCGGCGATGCCGGCATCCCCATCTGGATTATGCTGCTGTGCTCGGCCACTATGGGTATCGGTACCAGCGTGGGCGGTGAGCGCATCATCAAGTCCGTCGGCCAGAGCATGGTTAAGCTCGAGAAGTATCAGGGCTTCTCCGCCGACCTCGCGGGCGCCGCGAACCTGCTGCTTGCCACCCTTACCGGCATCCCCGTGTCCTCCACACACATCAAGACCTGCGCCATCATGGGCGTCGGTGCCGTCAAGCGCCTCTCGGCCATCAACTTCGGAGTCGTCAAGGACATGATGTTCACCTGGTTCTTCACCTTCCCCGCCTGCGGACTCATCAGCTTTGTCATGGCCAAGCTGTTCATGATGTTCCTCTAATCAAACCGAACGTCCATCCGGACCGCAACACTTCGCCCACCCGTCTTCGCCTCGAAAGGACCCACCCATGGCAAAGAAACCCGATTCGTTCTACTTTGACAACTACGTCGCTTGCGCCGACCTCGCCGTCCAGGCCGCAGAGCTGCTCACCAAGATTTTTGAGAACTTCGATCCCGCGCAGATTCACGACATGCTCAATAAGATGCATGCGATTGAGCATGCGGCAGACAAGAAGCACCACGAGCTCGAAGACGCCCTGCTCACCGCCTTTATCACCCCGCTCGAGCGCGAGGATCTGGATCTGATGAGCTGCGCGCTCGACACCGTGCTCGACCGTATTGAGGGCGTCGTGCAGCGCGTCTACTTCACCAACATCCAGAGCATCCATCCCGATGCCATCGTGATCGCCCACAAGGTGACCGACGCCTGCCGCGCCATGAAGGACCTGATGGTCGAGCTTCCCAACTACCGCAAGTCCAAGACCCTGCGCGAACTCGTCATCCAGATCAACACGATCGAGTCCGAGGCCGACGAGCTCTACATCAACGCTATGCGCAACCTGCACGTTAACGGCAAGGACCCGCTCGAGGTCATCGCCTGGCGTGACGTGTACGCCTTCCTGGAGTACTGCGCTGACTGCTGTGAGAATGTGGCCGATGTTGTGGATTCGATTGTCATGAAGAACAGTTAATTGGGGGTACGTATCCCACCGGTCGCGGGCCCGACCACTAATACCTTTTTCACTCCGGCTGCAAGCAGAGTCGTTCAAAAGGTATTAGTGGTCGGGCCCGCTCCCTTACGTACCACCATTGGGAACTTTGGCTGAGGGATTGAGCGTGGTGGGGCCTTTGCTGTGATGGCCCTTGATTGCTCGGGGTTTTACTTTGGTATTCGATGAGCGATTGGCTGATTGCTGCTTTGGGTACTGTTTGGGTTACTTTGGGTTTGTTTGATTTTTAATTGTTGGAGGGCTTGTATGTCTTATTTGGATCTGGCTCGGGGTCGGTATTCTTGTCGTGAGTTTGAAGATCGGGCTGTGGAGCAGGCTGTGGTGGATGCCATTGTTGAGGCTGGGCGGATTGCTCCTTCTGCTTGTAATAATCATCCTTCTCGTGTGATGGTGCTGGATACGCCTGAGCTTCTGGAGAAGGCTGCTGCTTGTCAGCCTCGGTTTGCTCGTGATGGATCTATCTTTGGCGCTCCGCTCATCTTCCTTATTTGTAGCGTTACCGAAGACGCTTGGGTGCGCCCGTATGACCAGATGAATTCCAGTGAAATCGATACGTCCATAGTGTGCGATCAGATGATGATGGAGGCCACCGAGCAGGGCCTGGGAACGTGTTGGGTATGCCATTTTAAGCCCGAGGTGGCACAGGAGCAGTTCAACCTGCCCGAGGGCGTCTATCCCTATCACATGCTCGTCTGCGGATATCCTGCCGACCACATCGCCGATTCCGAGCATCGCGAGGCCCGTACCATTCCCCTCTCCGACTTCCTCCTCAAGTAGATTTTGGGACATGCCCTAAAACCTATCCTTGACCGCTCACCGGTTCGCCGAGTTCTGCGCCACTATGTGCAGGGCTCGGTTTTTTATGTTGCGCGCCCCGGTACAGTCATAAAAAAGGACCCGCAAGCTGCGGGTCCTTTCTAGGCACTAAATTGTAGGCCGAATGTTAGTCCAGGTCGTCGGCAGCGAAGTTGTCGATCGGGGCGAAGGGATCGGCCACGGGGACAACCGGGTCAGCGACGGGCAGCGGCTCGGCGGGAACAGTCACCGCAGGAGAAGCGGCAGAACCGACCGGCGTGGAGGCCATGAGGTCGGCCGGGAAGGAGTTCTGGGCATCGTCCATGAAGTGCTGGATGAGCTTGAGATACTCGGCCTTGAACTCCTCACGAGAAGCCTTGAGACGATCGATCTCCTCGAGCTCAGCCTGCTTTTCGGTCAGAGCCTGGCGGATAACCTCGCGGGCCTTGGCGTCGGCCTCGTTGCGGATGCGGTCGGCGTTCTCGTTGGCGTCGTTGACAATGCCCTCGGCGGTCTGCTGGGCAGCGATCAGGGCAGCGGAAATCTGGCGCTCCTGAGCGGAGAAGTCAGGGGCGGGAGCAGCCACGGGGGCGGCAGGAACGGCCTGGGCGGGGGCATCCTGAGCCTGGGCAAGCTGAGCCTGCGCATCGGCAAGCTGCTGCTCGGTAGCAGTCAGACGACCCTTAAGGTCGACGATCTTAGCGAGCATAGCGTCAACCTCAGAGGACAGCGTCTCCAAGAAGACGTCGACCTCAGCAGGATCGTAGCCACGCTTGGCCTCAGAGAAAGTCTGAGCCTGGATGTCTGCAGGGGTAATAGCCATAACAAGTCTCCTTTTTCATCGCCTCGGCGCTACACGCCCGACGTAAGTTACTAAGACAGTTCTACACGAGTATACCTATAAGAAGCTGCAGAACCAGCCTCTGCACCAACTGCAACGCAATAATCGCAACGACCGGCGAAAAATCGATACCGCCCATCGGCGGGATGAAACGACGGAACAGGTTGAGCCACGGACCGCACACGCTATCAAGCACCGCGGCAATATCCTGAAGCAAACCACCCTGCTTCATGGGAATCCACGTCATAAAGCAGTAGACGACAATGAGCGTGGAATAGAAGTTGAACAGCGTATTGACCAGCTGGACGATAGTGTAGATGTTGATGGGAATCTCCTCGTCTTGTCTTTACTTAAGGTAGCCGTCGGCACGAAGCTTCTTGAGATCGGAATCTTTGACCTCGCAACCGGCGGGCAGCACCATGAACACGCGGTCGCCCACCTCCTTGACCGTGGCACCCAGACCGCAGGCAAAGCCGTAAGAGAAGTCCAAGACGCGCTTGGCAACTTCGGTGCGTACGCCCACAAAAATCAGTGCGACAGGCTGCTTGGTGCGAACGCGGCGCACCACGGTCTCCACGTCGTCATAGCTCTCGGGGCGCAGGACATAGGCCGGCAGCTGCGGTGTGGCGTTGATGATATTGCTCGCATAGGCCGAGGCATCGCTCGGTGCAGGCGCAGGCGCAGCGGCGGCACGGGCGCGGGTGTTCTCGGCGTAGCTCGACGGCGTGTCATAGGCACCAGGACGATAACCGCTCGCAACACTGTCCTGCGAGCGCGAAGGCGGGTTATACGTCGTGGCATGGCGGGAGTCATCGCCGACCAGCTGCCCGGAGCGCGTATACACGGCAACCGACTCAGCTTCACCACGGCGCGTCTGACCAAGCAGGCCGTTGCTCGGCTCGTCTTGGGTGTAGAAGCCCTCGCCCGAAGCACCGCTGTAGCCGTTGCCCTGATAGCCATCGTCATAGCCATCATCGTAGCCGTAGTCGTCGTCCTGGCCATAACCCTGGTCGTAACCCTGCTGGCCGCCCAGGTGCATCTTATTTTTAATCTCGTCAAGGAAGCCCATGGTTGTGTCCTCTCGCGGTTTAGTGCAGGCGCCCCGATAATCAGTGCGCACTTCAGAGCCTTATTTTACTGCAAACTCCGGGCTAAATACTACCCTGCCCAGGCGAACGAGCGTAGAGCCCTCCTCAAGGGCAGGCTCAAAGTCTTCGCTCATGCCGCAGGAAAGCTCAGGCAGGTTCAAATCGGGATGCGCCGCCTCCAGCTCATCCCTCAGCTCACGAAGCCCCGCAAAGGTGCGGCGTGCCACATCCTTATTCCCCCGGGGCGCCATAGTCATAAGCCCCTGTACGCAAATTCCCTCAAGTTCCGCAAGCTCACCCGCGGCGGCGCGAATCTCATCGGGCGAAAAGCCTCCCTTCGACTCCTCACCACTCACATTGACCTCAATGAGCACACGCTGGGGGCCGGCGAGTTCGCCTGCCTCAATCTTGCGGGCAGCACGGCTCGAGATCGCCTGCGCCAGATGCAGCGAACCCACCGAGTGAATCAGCTCGGCTGAGCCCAGCACCGCATTGATCTTATTGGTCTGCAGGTTGCCGATCATATCGAAGCGCACCTCGGGCAGCTCCGGATGCTCCGCCAAACCTGTGAGCTTGCGAACCAGCTCCTGCGGGCGATTCTCGGCAAAATGGCGATACCCCGCCTGGGTGGCGGCAACGGTCTCATCGACACCAACGGTCTTGGACACGGCAATGAGGCGCGCGGCGTCGTGGGGACGGCCCGCGCGATCGAGCGCCGCATAAAAACGTTCCAGAATCTGCTCGCGGCGAGCGCGCATCAAGTCCAAATAGTTATCCATTGCCAATCGCCTCCGCTGACAGCCAAACAAGTAGTCCCATGCTAACGCAAGAGCGCGGCCCCGCATGTGCAAGGCCGCGCTCACTTAGGTATTTACAATCTTTCGACGAACGGGGTTACTTACTCCTCGTCGTCCTCGCCATCGTCCTCATCCTCAAGATGATCGAGCAGGTAGCGAAGACCCTCGCTGACCTCGTTAACGGGCACCTTGGCAACGTAGCGTGCATCGACGGCGGGCCTCATGATAACACCCTCGCCCGAAGGCACGCGCATGCTCTCGAGCTCATCCTCATCAGTGCAGGCGATATCACCGGCAGTCATACGCTGTCCGGTCAACAGGAAGGTCAGACGGCAGGCGGCATCGATGGAAATCGAGGCGATGCGATCGAGATAGCGCGATACCATGATGGCGCGGCGCAGGTCGTCATAGTTGCTGTCGTCGTCCATAAAATCGCCCGTGTCCATGCGGTTAAAGGTGCGGAAGAACTTCTCGTAGGCGGCGTGCACTGGCTCGTCCTCGACGGCCAAGTTGCAGATGATGGACATGTCGTTGGTGACGAGCGCAGAAAGCGAAGAGCCCAGCACCTGGTAGACGGCCTCAGCCTCGGCCTCGACCGTGCCGACAAGCTCCTTGGGCAGCGAGATGTCGGCCTTGATCATATGACGCGTGGCGCGGCAAATCTGGCGAACCTTATCGGTCATGCGCTGCAGGTTAAAGTCGACGTAGATGATCGTCTGCAGCAAGCGGAAGTCGGAGGCGACCGGTGACTGCGTGGCAATCAGGTTGTAGCAGACGGCCTCCAGGTTGGCGCAGCGTGCGTCAATCGAAAGCGTACGCTTCTTGGTCTTGGTGGCGAGCTTGCGGTCGTCGGTCACATAGGCCTTCACGGCATCGTGGAGGGCCAGATCGACGGCCTCGTAGATGCTCAGCATCTCGTGACGGGCCTCGATGAGCTGACGGGAAAACAGTTTGCGCATGGTTCACTCCAATCAGTTGGGTGCGGTCATGCCGCCCGCACAGTGAATACGCACCGGACCAGATCCGATCGGCTTGGGACTAGTCGCACCGATCAGCCAAAGCGGCCGGTGATATAGTCTTCCGTCCGCGAGTCCACCGGGCTGGTGAAGATCGCGTCGGTTTGACCATACTCGATGAGCGTAGCGGGCTCGCCGGCAACTTCCTGCAAGAAGAACGCGGTGTAGTCACTGATACGAGCTGCCTGCTGCATTGAATGCGTGACGATGATAATCGTCATCTCGGGCGCCAGCTCGGCCATCAGATCCTCGACCTTAGAGACGGAAGTGGGGTCGATGGCGGAGCAGGGCTCGTCCATCAGGAGGACATCGGGTTGCACCGCAAGCACGCGCGCGATGCACAGACGCTGCTGCTGACCGCCCGAGAGCGCCAAACCATCCTTGTTGAGCTGATTGGATACCTCTTTCCAGAGGTTGGCGCGCTTGAGCGATTCTTCCACGATGTCATCGAGGTCGCTTTTGCTAGTCACGCCCTGCAGACGAGGGCCAAAGGCGACATTCTCGTAGATGGATTTGGGAAACGGGTTGGGCTGCTGAAAGATCATGCCCACGCGACGACGGAGATCGACCGGATCGACACCCTCGGCATAGATATCGTTGCCGTCGAGCGTCATGGTGCCCTCGACGCGCGTGCCCTCAATCAGGTCATTCATGCGGTTGATGCAGCGCAAAAACGTCGACTTGCCGCAGCCCGAAGGGCCAATGAAGGAGGTGATGGCGTTTTTGGCGATGTTGAGGTCAAGCCCCGTCAGCGCATGAAAGTCACCGTACCAAAAGTTGAAATCCTTGGCCGTAATGGCCGCTTGCTCCAACGCGGGAGCGGACTGATAAACGGACATGGGACTCCTTAACTAGCGACGCTTGCGCGACAGGAAGCGCGCAAACAGGTTGAAGGCCAAAATGATCACCATCAGCAAGAGCGCGGTGCCGTAGGCTGCGTTCATGTTGATGCCGTCGTTGGCAAGCAGGTACAGGTGAACGGTCATGGGACGACCGGAATCGAGCGGC
This sequence comes from uncultured Collinsella sp., assembly GCA_900547025.1. Classification (GTDB taxonomy): domain Bacteria; phylum Actinomycetota; class Coriobacteriia; order Coriobacteriales; family Coriobacteriaceae; genus Collinsella. The sequence continues at coordinate 7,940 of UREZ01000027.1, read as the reverse complement.
GAAATAGGTAGATTGATGGCCTGGCCCATGGTGTAGAGCACCACGGCGGTCTCGCCGATGGCACGGCCGATGGCAAGGACGATGCCCGTGGCAATGCGGCCAAAGGCCGAAGGAAGCACGATCTTGGAGACGACCTGCCACTTGGTAGCGCCCAGGCCGTACGCGCCCCAACGGATATAGCGCGGAACGGCGCGAATGGCTTCTTCGGTGGTGCGCATGACGATGGGAAGCATCAAGAGCGCGAGCGCCAGAGCGGCCGAGACCATCGAAAGGCCCAGGCCCATAGCCTCGACAAACAAGGCGTAGCCAAACAGGCCCATAACGATGGAGGGCACCGAGGCCAAAGCGTCAGCAGCGTAGCGAATGAGCTCGACGACCTTGCCCTGCTTGGCGTACTCGGCCAGATAGACGGCTGCCAGCACAGCGATCGGCGTGCAGATAAGCATGGCGAGCGCCGTCACGTAGACGGTCGAGACGATCGTGGGCCAAATTCCGCCCTCGGCGTTGACGCCCTGGGGCCAACCGAAGATAAAGTCGAGCGAGATGTGTGGCAGGCCGTTGATGACCACGTAGGCGATGATAGCGACCAGCACCAGCGTGGTGATGTAGGCAGCGGCACGAAACACGCCAAGCATGATCTTGTTGGACAGGTCCTTGTTGATGCGGCCCTTCTTGCCGTGGGAAAGGGCACGCTTGATGCGCTCGCGCGACGAGGTCGTATCGACCGTCGTGTCAACGGAATCGGGCATAGCCTACCCCCTCTTCTTCTTGGAAATCAGACGAACGATACCCACCAGCGTGGCGGAGATGATAAACAGGACCACACCCATGCCGAACAGCGCCGAGCGGTGCAGACCCGAGGAATAGCTCATGTCGAGCGCAATCTGGCTCGTGAGCGTCGAGATGGGGCTCGCAATGCTGTCGGGAATAACCGGGGCGTTACCTACGACCATGAGCACGGCCATGGTCTCGCCGATGGCACGGCCCATACCCAGCACGATGGCATCAACGATACCCAGCTTCGCGGCAGGTAGCACGACCTTATAGATGGTCTGCCACTTTGTGGCGCCCATGGCATACGATGCCTCGCGAATGCCCATGGGAATGGAATTGAGAGCATCGATGGTGAGCGTGGTGATGGTAGGGACGATCATGATGGCGAGCACAAACCACGCCGTCAGCGCACCAAAACCAAGGCCGCCGGTCAGTTGTGCGATAAACGGGCGGATGATGATCATGCCGAAAAAGCCGTAGATGATGGAGGGTATGCCCGCCAGCAGGTCGACGGCAGGGCTGATGAGCTTGCGCACGCGCTTGCTGGCAATCTCGACCAGGTAAACGGCTGTACCCACGCCCAGCGGCACGCCCATGGCGAGCGCACCGACGGTCACCAGACCCGAGCCGGCAAGCAGCGACAAGATTCCGTAGTGGCCCTCGGAAGGCGCCCACGTAAAGCTAAAGAAGTCCGCCAGACCGATGTCAGTAAAGACGGGCAGCGCCGAGTACGTGGTAAAGACAAAAATCAGGATGACGGTAACGACCGCCAAGAACGCGCAGGCAAAGAAGATCCACTGCAGCGCCTTCTCCTTGATATAGGTGCTGCGCGATACGAGCGCCAGCTCGCGCTTCTTGGGCGTCTGAACATTCTGCTCAGTCTGGGAGTTTTCCTGTGCTTCCATGCTACTCACTCCCCTTCTCGTCGTTGGTGACGGGAATAAAGCCCGCCTCGCGAATCTGCTTGTCCATCTTTTCGGACGTCACATAGTCAATGTAATCCTGCGCCTGCTGCGAAGGCGCACCCTTCACAAAGAAGTAAAGGTCGCGCGAGATGGGATAGCCGCCACTCGCGACCGTCTTCTCGGACGCCTCAACATGATTGACCGAGACGGCCTTGACCGAGGTCTTGGCGTTGAGGCTATCGACGAAGCCCAGCGAAATGTAGCCGATGGCCCCACGCGAACGAGATACCACGTCGCGCACCTGGCCCGTACCCGAAAGAACAGCCGAGCGGCGATCGAACGGCGTGCCATCCATCACGATGGTACGGAAGGCCTCGCGCGTACCGGACGCCTCGTCTCGGTTGATGACCTGAATCCTCAGGTCCTCGCCACCGACCTCTTTCCAATTGGTAATCTTGCCGGCGTAGATATCGCGGAGCTGCTCGGTCGAGAGGTTATCGACGGGGTTGTCGTCGTTCACGATGACCGCAATACCGTCGTGGGCAATGACGATGGGAGTCAGGCCCAGATCCTGTTCGTCGGCATTGAGTCCACGGGAGGAGCTGGCGATATCGGCCGTGCCGGCGCTGACGGCCTCGATCCCAGCGGAAGAACCCAAACCGGAAACGAGCACGTCGATGCCGGTCTCCTCCTTAAAGCCCTCGGCCGCAATCTCGGCGATAGGAAGGCAGGTCGTGGACCCGGCCACGGTAATGGAAGAGGTAGAAGATCCCGAAGAACAGGCGCACAGCGTAAGCGTAAACACAGCGGCGCTCAGGACCGATACGATCTTTCTCATAGCATCATGCCGATCGCAGCATGGCGCCCACAGGTGCCGTCCTCGTTACGGTAGGAATAAAAGCGGTCGTTCTGACGCACGGTCGAAAGCTGGGTATCCACGATATTATCCGCGTCGACACCGACATCTACCAGCGCCTCGCGAATGGCAGCGGAAAGATCAAGCATGCGAGAGGTATTCGCATCGATGCAAGAGAACTCGGCGGCAAAGCGATCCATGAGTTCCTGGGATACCTCATATTCGTCACCCAAGATATGGGGGCCGATATAGGCGGAAACGTCGCTCGCATCGCAACCGGCAGCATCGCAAAGCGCCTGGCACGCCTTGGCGGAAATACGTGCAATCGTGCCCTTCCAACCGGAGTGCACCACGGCAAATCCGCCGGGGGCCACCAGCACCACGGGAACGCAGTCGGCAAAGCAGAGCAGCACGGGCACGTTATGCGCCGTGCAGACGATGGCATCACAGCCCTCGGCAATCTGCTCGCGAACGTCCTCAAGGTCATCGGCGCCGTTCGAGGTCACCGCAACGATATGATCACCATGGACCTGATTGGGAACGAGCAGGTTGTGCTCGCACTCGGCGGCACCCATAGCCTCGAGCGCACGACGACGATTTTCTTGAACAGCAAAGGGGTCATCGCCAACATGCGAGCCCAAGTTGAGTGAGGAGTACGCATCTTCGGAAACGCCACCGGCGCGCTCGGTGAAGGCAAAGCGAACATCGGATGTCGCGCCCTCCACCAACGTAACTCCATCATGGTCGACACGCGAAACTTTGTCCGCACGTGCTGCCATACTAAAGCCTCCTAATAACACAAGTACCGCGGCATCGCCGCTACAGCCCGCGTTTATACGGCTGTCATACTTCTCTAAAAGGATACCTGCTGCGCTGGAGGCAATCGTAAAGGGAACGTAAAGAGATTGGAGGTTCTAGTTTACAAAGTCGAAATAAAAAGGGCGCGTCCATACGGACACGCCCCCGTGCACAACAATGCAAAGAACGACTTAGAAGCTACCGCGCTTCAGGAAGTCGGGAAGCTCGAACTGATCGTTGCCGAAGTTAGGAAGCTCGGTGCCACCGACGTTGCGGGTCGGAGCGGCCTGAGCCGGGCTCGTGGCAGGAGCGGTGCGCTGCGGCTCAGCGGAGGCAGCGGCCTTGCTCTGAGACTGCTGAGCAGCAAAGAGCTCGTCCTGACGGTTGACGTTGGAGTCGGAGAAGCCCGTAGCGATGACGGTGATACGCACCTGATCGCCCAGGGACTCGTCGACAACGGTACCGAAGATGATGTTGGCCTCGGGGTCGACGGCGTTGGCGACAACGTCGGCGGCGTCGCTGATCTCCTGGATGCCCAGGTCCTTGGAACCGGCGATGGAGAGCAGCACGCGCGTGGCGCCATCGATGGAGCTCTCGAGCAGCGGGCTGGAGATGGCCTGCTGGGCAGCGTCGACGGCACGGGTGTCCCCAGAAGAGGTACCGATACCCATCATGGCGGTACCGGCCTGCTTCATGATGGTCTTAACATCGGCGAAGTCCAGGTTGATGATACCGGGGACGGTGATGAGGTCGGTGATGCCCTGGGTGCCCTGGGAAAGGACGCCATCGGCAATCGCGAAGGCCTCGAGCATGGTGGTCTTCTTCTCGGCGATGTCGAGCAGCTTATCGTTAGGGATGACGATCATGGTGTCGACGCAATCGGAGAGGGTCTTAATGCCCTCCTCGGCGCTCTTCTTGCGCTTGCGGCCCTCGAAGGTGAAGGGCTTGGTCACGACGGCGACGGTCAGCGCACCGACCTCGTTCATCGCGATATCGGCAACGATGGGAGCAGCGCCGGTACCGGTGCCACCGCCCTCGCCGCAGGTGATGAACACCATGTCGGCGCCAGCGAGCGCCTCGGCAATGTCGTCGCGGGACTCATCGGCAGCCTTGCGGCCAACCTCGGGGTTGGCGCCGGCGCCCAGGCCGCGGGTAAGGTCGGTGCCGATGTGCACCTTGATATCGGCATCAGAGATCGCGAGTGCCTGAGCATCGGTGTTGATGGCAACAAACTCGACGCCGCGGATGCCCTCTTCGATCATTCGATTGACCGCGTTGGTACCGCCGCCGCCGACGCCGACCACCTTAATGACGGCAAGGTAGTTGTTGATCTCTGTCTCGTGCATGTCGGTCCTCCGAACAAAGGTTATAGCCATAGCATGGGTCGACCCCTGCGCACATTAACCTTCAGGTTGAAAGTAAATGCAAAGGTAAACCGTATTATGTTTGCACATTATGAACGTATCAGTCAAATAATTGACCGTGAAAACCAAACAAACCAGATAAACGGCGTGGTATGGCCCCTCAACAAAGCATCAACCAGCGCTACGAGGTCGGAGCGTTCCTAAATGTATAGTTACCCGGAGAGCGCACATTGATATACGTTACGCCCTCTACCTGCGAAAGCAGCTTGGTAACTACGCGCTCCTTCTTGACGATATCGTTCGAATCGCCCAGCGACACCTCAATGCCGTTATTGAGGTTTGCCGAGATGGCTTCGACCGAAGGCGTGGAAATATCCTTGACTTGTCCCAAGAACTCGCTCGAAAAACCACGCACATAATCCAAGCCAGCCTTAACGGCCTTGGAGCTCACCGCCTGGCCGGAAACCGGAGCGACATCCGCCGAGACATCAGTCAACAACACCGCGCCATAGTGCTTAGCGAGCGCCAGTGCGGCATCAATGCCGGTCAGGGTATTTGAGCCCTGCCCCGTCGTGATGACGTTGCCCTGGTCATCCACTTCGACCGACGTCGACAGCGGGGCGACCCAGGTGTCATCATCCCCGATGGCCCAGGCAAGGTCATCGGAACTGATATAGGCAATTGCGATGACCTTGCGCTCCATCGGCGTAATGATGAGCGTATGCGGGAACTGACGCTGGACATCCACGCCCGAGACCCACGGATTCTGCTTGAGGTCCTCGGTAATCTGGTCGGGATCGACGTTAAAAAGCGACGTTCCCTCGGGCAAATCGATCAGCTGGATAGCATCGTGCTTCGTCACATGCTCGCTGCCTTGAATCTCAATATCAGTGGCGGTAAACAATCCAGAGTTAATCACCACGATAGCAACGACGACGAGCACGGCCAAGACGGCCAAAACGCCGCCCACGATTTTGCCTTTGCCTGTAACGACAGAAGCGGCGTCTGATGTTTTATTTGCCATCGCCCTAAGTGAAGACAACGGGTTGACGCCTTTTTTACCCGAAGGCTTCTTGGCGGTAGCCGGCACCGATGTCAGCGAGCGCGGTTTCGATGCGCCCAGCGTGCGACCCGGACGCGCCGCCTTAGTTCCCGTCGAGGGCTTAGGAGTTGCCATGGGACGGGCAGGCTTGGCGCCCATAACAGGCTTTGACGTCACCGAGGGACGCGAGGACTTTTTTGCGTCCGGACGATTACCGAGCTGCGAGCCGACAACCGGACGACTGGTCTGTCGAGCATGCCCGACAGACCTAGAGTGCGCGACGGTATTGCGTTGAGGTTTGGCAGGCGCGCCGGAACGCCCTCCGGCGCGGCGGAAGGTGGGTTTCGATGCTCTAGAAGCCGAGGAATTTAACTTCCGGTCTGAGCTCGATGCCATACGCCTCCCTCACCTTTCCGTGCACATGTCTGATAACCGCGGCAACGTCATCGGCCGAGGCAGTTCCGTTATTAACGATAAAATTAGCGTGAACGGGCGAAACTTCCGCGCCGCCAATCGAAAAACCCTTTAATCCACAATCCTCGATAAGCTTGCCCACACTCGCATCGGGCGGGTTACGAAAGACCGACCCGCAGGATGCGCGACCCATGGGCTGCGTACGCTTGCGCCTCGTCAGGTACCGTTCCATGCGCTCGCGAATGTCGGCCTTGGGCGCCGGTTTAAGCTTGAGCACGCACTCGAGGATGATCTCATTGCGGGGAAGGCTACATTCGCGGTAGCCCCAAGTGATCTCGGACCCCGCATAATGCTTGATACCGGATGCCGGGTCAAACGTTACGACATCCTCAACCAGCGAGCCAATCCACTCGGTCCGTGTGCCGGCATTCATAGATATCGCACCGCCAACCGAGCCAGGGATGCCAACGGCAAACTCAAGGCCCGAGAGGCTACGCGACAGGGCATCGTTGACCAGGCGCGCAAACATCACGCCCGCACCGACCGTCAGCGTACAACCGTCATCGGCAACAACCGTGCGCTGAAACTCACGTCCGAGCGAAATGACGGCGCCGCGATAACCGCCATCGGCAACCAGCAGATTGGAGCCCTTGCCGATGATGACCCACGGCACCTGCTCGCGATCGAGCACCGCCACGGCGCGGCGGAGGGCATGATAGCTATGGCACGTCACAAAGAGGTCAGCCTTGCCGCCGATACGATAGCTCGTATGACGCGCAAGGCGCTCGTCCTCGATCACATCCGTGTCGATCATGCCCGAGAGCGCCATGACGGCGTTAAACAGACCCATTAGACTTAAGCGTCTTTCTTGGCAGTCAGATACTCGATAAACTCGGGGCCGACGGTCGTAACGTCACCGGCACCCATAGTGAGCAGCAGGTCGCCCTCGCCCACCATCTGCTCGAGCTCCTGATTGAGCTCAAGACGGCTGGAGCAGTACACGACCTCCTTGCCAGGATGCTTGGCGCGCACGGTATCGGCGAGCATCTTAGAGGTGACACCCGGGATGGGCATCTCGCCAGCCGAGAACACATCAATCAGCAGCAGTTTATCGGCATTGGCAAATGCATCGGCAAAGTCGTCGCACAGGGCCTGCAGGCGCGAATAGCGGTGCGGCTGGAACACGACGTCGACGTGCTTGTAGCCCAGCGACGAAGCGGCAGCAAGCGTCGCCTTGATCTCGGTGGGGTGATGGCCGTAATCATCGACCACGGTGATGCCATCGATATCGCCCACGTGGGTAAAGCGGCGGCGAACGCCCTCAAAGCTCGAGAGCGCCTTGGCGGCGGCGTCGATGTCAAGGCCCAGGACATGGGCGACGGTGAGCACCGCCGTGGCGTTGAGCATGTTGTGGCGACCAGGATTGCTCTTGATCTCAACGGCATGTTCAGTGCCATCCTCAAAGCGAACGATAAAGTCACTCTGGATACCCTTGACATCCGGGTGCATGCAGACGATGTCGTTGCTCTCGGCAAAGCCGTAGGAAAGCACGTGACGGCCCGTCGACTTGGCGAGCTCGACCAGATGCGGGTCCTCACCGCAGACGATGACGGTGCCGTCCTCGCCCACCAGGCTCATGAATTTGGCGAAAGTTGCCTCGATCTCCTCGATACCCGAGTAGTGATCGAGGTGATCGGCCTCGACGTTGGTCACAATGACTACGTTGGGGTTCAGGAACAGGAAGGAGCTGTCGGACTCGTCGGCCTCGGCGACAAAGTAGTCGCCCG
>UREZ01000026.1 GCA_900547025.1 uncultured Collinsella sp. | reverse complement strand
GTTCTTTCGTCCTGCGGAGTGTCCGCGAAGGTCAGCCCTCAGATCCTGCTACGACTACGTCCTCGGATTGTGTGGGCGGATGAAGGACGTGGCTGAGGGGGGGCCTTTGGTCCCTTTCGCTGTTTCGCGGCTTTGCCGCGAAACCACGCGTTACTTTGGGATGCGGGGAGGACAGGGTTGCTGCCGTCTTTTGTCCCCTTGCTTTGGGGCTGGCTGCCTTTTTGGAGCTCATCTATATTCCTTAAGTTGGATGAAAAACGCCGTGTTATTGCAGGGCTGCATACTCGTCCAATAAGTGCATAGAATCTCGTATAGTGCGAGTAAGATTTTGCGCTGCCCGTTTTGTGTTTAGCAAAGATATAGTTTGCATAATCCTGTCTAATCCCCGCTCTATTTAAATAAAGTCGCACGTAAATGGCGTAAACGTGTCTGAGCTGGGGTTCTGTACGCTGAGCGGATAAAAACGACCGTTCACCGTTCAACTATTTTCAAAATGAATAAAATGAGCGATAAAGAGAATATAAACCTTAATAAACTCGCGTATCGCACGGGCGCGGGTTATTAATGGGTTGTAGGCCTTTTACAGAAAGGATTCCAGCAATGTCTAAGCCTCTTGGCAAGCCCGATCGTATCGTCGTCGCCCTTGGCGGCAACGCCCTCGGCAACAACCCCGTCGAGCAGATCGAGGCCGTGAGCAACACCGCTCACGCTCTTCTCGGCCTGATCGAACAGGGTAATGAGATCATCATCACCCACGGCAACGGCCCGCAGGTCGGCATGATCCAGAACGCCTTCGCCGCCGCCCACGACGCCATCGGCACCCCCGAGATGCCGCTGCCCGAGTGCGGCGCCATGTCCCAGGGCTACATCGGCTATCACCTGCAGCAGGGCATTGGCCGCGAGATGCACAAGCGCTATAAGCGTTGGCACGCCGCAACCGTCGTCACCCAGATCGAGTGCGACCCCGACGACCCTGCGTTCAAGAACCCGACCAAGCCGATTGGCCCGTTCTACACCGAGGAGCAGGCCAAGGAGTTCATGGCCGAGGATCCTTCCAAGGTCTTCGTCGAGGATTCCGGCCGCGGCTGGCGTCGCGTTGTCGCTTCCCCCGACCCCAAGAAGATCGTCGAGGCCGACTCCATCCTCAACCTGCTCGACAACGAGTTCATCGTCATCGCCTGCGGTGGCGGCGGCATCCCCGTCGTCCGCGACTACGAGAACAAGGGCTGCTACAAGGGCGTTCCCGCCGTCATCGACAAGGACCTGGGCGGCGAGCTGCTGGCTGAGGACTGCGACGCCGACGTTCTGTTCCTGCTGACCGCCGTTGAGCATGTCGCCATCAACTTTGGCAAGCCCAACCAGGAGGAGCTCGAGGACATCACCGCCGACGAGGCCGAGCGCCTGGCCGACGAGGGCCAGTTCGGCAAGGGTTCCATGGAGCCCAAGGTCCGCGCCGCCATCAAGTTCGCCCGTTCCCGCAAGGGCCGCACTTGCATCATCGGCGCCCTGGACAAGGCTGCCGAGACCATGGCCGGCCTCTCCGGTACCCGCATCCACGAGTAGCCTCTACTCCATTGCCTCTCTCGTGGGCGCCAGGCAAGGCGCCCACAAACTAGCCTCTCTTCATGAGCCCCGCAGTCCGCTCCGACTGCGGGGCTTTTGCTATTTACCTAGTCCCCGATGGGAGGGTAGTCATTGGGGACGTTCTTAAACGACTAGTCAAACAAGAACGTCCTCAATGACTACTAATTTAAATCTGTCCCCAATGACTGCGGAAAGCGCATCTCACACCGACGCATTGCTTTCGGGCCCTCTCTCCGTGCTCCCTATAAGTTCAGCTGGACTCCCCGCAACCTGTTCCGCGTTGGCGGAACGAGCGCGACGTGGAGTGTCATTCTTTACCGCGTTAGACTAGACACAGGGAAAGGAGGAGGACATGGATGCTCGCGTCAAGCAGCTTGTAAATATGATCGAGGACGCTCAGCCTGTCGCTGTCGCGGTGCTTGCCAAGCGTCTCGAGGTAAGCGAGCGCGCCGTGAGAAACTATATCCATCGCGCAAACGACAAGCTTGCGGGGGTTGCACGCATCGTTGGCAGCAAAGGGCAATATCGTATCGATGTTGCACATGCAGATGAGCTTGCTCGCTTGCTAGACGGTGCGGCTCTGGCCCATCCGGGCATTCCTGATACGCGCGACGGCCGTGTGTCCTTCCTTCTTAACGACCTTCTCATGCGGTCCCAGTGGGTGACGATTGAGGAGTATGCGGATTTACTCTACGTTTCGGCGCGAACTCTGTCCAATGACATGCGTCTGGTAGAGCAGAAACTCGCCCAATTTGACTTGATGCTCGAAAAGCGCCCTCGCTACGGAATCCGCGTTGCGGGTGGGGAGTCGCAACGGCGTCTGTGTCTGGCCTCACTGGTGAGGCCCGTGTTGCCCGACACCGACGATGCAGAGCTCGCCGAGCGCCTGCGGGCCATCGCCGCATGTGTGGACGATGCCCTGACTGCCTCGCCCGTCACGGTGAGCTCGCTGGCATTCCGCAATCTCATCATGCATCTTTACATCGCTCTTGGCCGCATCGAGCAGGGCTGTTATGTCCCGGCTGCAGAATCGGACGTTTTAAAGCTGGAGGGAACGCGCGAATACGCTGCGGCTTTCCAGATTGCCGCAAACATCAAGGATGCCCTGGGCGTGAGCATGCCCCGAGAAGAGGTTGCCTTTATCGCAATCCATTTGCTCGGCAGGGGCACGGGCGTGCCCGAGAAGGGCTCGGCCGTTATCTCGGACGAGATGTGGGAGATCGCTTCCGAGATGGTATGTGCGGTCAACGATGAGTTTAGGTTTGACTTTAGCAGCGATCTTGAACTTCGCATGAACCTTGCTCGGCATATTGGCCCTCTGGGCTATCGCCTTGAATATCACATGCATATGGATAACCCCATGCTGCCCGATATCAAGACGAGGTTTCCGTTGGCCTATTCGATGGCGGCCGGCACCTCGCAGGTACTCGAGCGTCATTTTGGCAGCCAGCCCTCTGATGAGGAGCTCGGCTACATCGCCATGGCATTTGCCCTGGCCCTCGAGCAGCAAGCCGACCAGCCGCGTCGCAAACGCATCCTGATCGTGTGCGCCTCGGGAGCGGGAAGCGCCCGTATGCTCGAGCACCAGTACCGCAAGCAGTTTGGTATGTATATCGAGTCGATTGAGACATGCGACGTCGCCCGCGTGGGAACGCTCGACTTTTCGCACATAGACTACGTGTTCACAACGGTGCCGCTCAACGTCAAGTTGCCCGTGCCCGTCCGCGAGGCCGATTTCTTCTTGGAGACGAGCGATGTCAACGCTATCCGCAAGGTGCTGAGTGATGACGCTGCGCAATCGGACTCCGTAAGCTCTTTCTTTAGCCGTGCCCTGTTCTTCAACCGCGTTGAGGCGTCGTCGAAGCAGGCCGTTCTCCGATATCTCTCCGAGCGCGCCGTCGAGAGCGGCCGTGTCGATGCCCAGTTTGCCCAAGAGGTCGCCGAGCGCGAGAGCGCGAGTGCCACCTCGTTTGGCAATGGGGTAGCCATGCCCCATGGGATGCATCCCTTGAGCGCCGAGGCCTTTGTTACCGTGGGCCTGCTCGAACATCCCATTCTTTGGGACGAATACGGCCATGAGGTCGATATCGTCTTTATGGTGTCGTTTGCCCGGTCGGGCGGCGATGAGGCGCGGATCTTGAGCTCACTGCTCGCCGAGATCTTTATGGACCGCCAGGGGGTCGAGCGCCTACGCGAGCGCCGGTCCTGGCATGAGCTGATGGCGCTTGTGCAAGCGCATACGGCTTAAGACTTCTTTTGTCGATAACCCTGTCTGTCTACCTGCAATAAACCTCGAGGATTGCGGGCGGGAGATAGGCGTTTCGAATATTCAAGTACAAACCAAACATCACGGGAGAGGAGACCGTTATGGACGATCAGGGAACCGAGATGGTTTCGTTTCAGCTGGTCGCTGCAGCGGGAGAGGCACGCAGCCTTGCCTTCGAAGCCCTTGAAAAGGCAAAAGCGGGGGATTTTGACGCCGCCGCCAAACTCATGAAGCAGTCAAAGGATGCGGGAATCAAGGCTCACCACATCCAAACGCAGCTGCTTTCGACTGAGGCAGCGGGCGAGCATCTGTCGGTGGATGTGTTGCTGGTCCATGCTCAGGACCACCTCATGTGCTCCATGCTTGCTCAGGAGCTCGTGCAGGAGCTGATCTGCCTGTATGAGTGCACTGCAACCAAGAACGCCTAGCGGCGTGCGGTGACTATCCAACCAATCAATGCGAAGGGAATCCCTTATGAAGATCCTTCTTGTTTGCGCAGCTGGTCTGTCTACAAGCATTCTGATGAAGAAACTCGAGAAATATGCGGAGCAAAACGGCATCGAGCTCGATATCGATGCGGTGGGTATCGGCGAGTATCAGGAGACGTGCGCCAATTATGACGTGCTGCTCTTGGGGCCGCAGGTGTCCTACCAGCTCAACACCGTCAAGCAGGGGAGCGGTAAGCCGATCGCGGTCATCCCCGCACAGGACTACGGCATGGGCAACGCCGCCAACGTGCTGGCACTCGCCCAGTCGCTGTTGGGTTAGGAGGCGACCATGGAGAAGTTCATGACCCTGCTTCAGGAAAAACTGACCCCTATCGCCAATTTCTGCGGCACCGAGCGCCACTTTGCCTCCATGCAAAAGGGCTTTATGAGCGCGATCAGCTTCATCTTGGTATCTGCCGTCTTTATGATCCTCGCCAACCCGCCGGTCACGGCCGACCTGGTGGCGCAGGGCGGGTTCTGGTCCGTCTTTGGCCCTTGGCTCGATTTTGCGACGGCCAATAAGCTCACGCTGCTCATCCCCTTCAATATGACGATGGGCATACTGTCGGTGATCGTGACGTTCGCAATCGCCTATAACCTGGCGGGCACCTACAAGATGCCCAAGCTTAACGCCGGCATGACCTCGCTGGTGATGTTCCTGATCGCCGCGGCGCCGTCGTCCTACTACCAGCTTGCTGACGAGTCCGTGCTCCAGGCGGTCCCCTGCACCTATCTGGGTGCGCAGGGCCTGTTTACCGCCATCATCGTTGCCTTGGTCTCCGTCGAGGTCACGCGCTTCTGCCAGACCAAGGGCATCACCATCAAGATGCCCGATGGCGTGCCGCCGTTTTTGTCCGAAACCTTTGGCGCCATCGTACCTATGCTCGCCAACATCCTCATCTTCTTTGGCGGCAACCTGCTGATCCAGATGATCGATCCCGCGCTGTCCATCCCCTCGGTTATCGAGAAGCTGCTCGCTGCCCCGCTTTCCGTCGCAGTTGACTCTGTGCCCGGCGCACTGCTTATCTGCTTCATGACGCTGCTGTTTTGGTGCTTTGGCGTCCACGGCAACATGATCGTAATGCCCATCACCGCCCCGGTCTCGCTTGCCGCCTTTGCCGCCAACGCCTCGCTCTATGCTGCCGGGCAGCCGCTTGAGTTCCACCCGGTGCTCATGTCGTTGGCCATCAACCTCATCGGCGGCACGGGTAATACGTTCTCTTTTGTGGCGCTCTGCGCGTTTAGGGCAAAGTCGCAGCAGCTCAAGGCATTTGGCAGGGCATCGATCGTGCCGAGCTTCTTCCGTATCTCCGAGCCCGCGATCTTCGGCGCGCCCATCATCTTCAACCCGATCCTCATGATTCCGTTTGTGCTAGGCGGCATGATCTCAGCCCTGCTGTATTGGGGTGCGGTCTCACTGGGTCTTGTCTCTAACTTCTACATCTTGGTGAGCGGCACGTTCCCCATCTTCGTTCAGGGCTTTGTCCAGTGCCTCGACCCGCGCATCTGGGTGTTTACGATCGTTTTGATCGTGGTCATGGCTGTGGTCTGGTACCCGTTCTTTAAGGTGTACGATAACCAGCTCCTGGCTCAGGAGCAGGAGAACGCCGCGGCAGCTTCTGCCGAGGATGCTGAGTAGCATGAGTTACTTTGACAGAACGTCTGCCGCCGGTATGCCCGAGGGCTTTTTGTGGGGTGGTGCCCTCGCCGCCAACCAGGCCGAAGGGGGCTGGAACGAGGGCGGCCGCGGCATGTCGCACTCCGACCTGATCCCACAGGGTTCCGACCGCTGGGATGTAATGTTTGGCAGGCAAAAGCCCGTGGACGATCCGGACAGGCTGTATCCATGCCGCTGGGGCAACGACTTCTTCCATCATTGGCACGAGGATGTCGAGCTCTTTGCCGAGATGGGCTTTAAGTGCCTGCGTCTTTCAATTTGCTGGAGCCGTATTTTTCCCACAGGGATGGAGGCCGAGCCCAACGGCGAGGGCTTGGAGTTTTACCGTCAGGTATTCGAGGCGCTGCGCGAGCATGGAATCGAGCCGCTTGTGACGCTGTCGCACTACGACTATCCGTTGGCTCTGGTCGAGCGCTATGGTGGCTGGCAAAGCCGAGAGATGATCGAGCGGTATGCGCACTACGTCGAGACCGTCGGACGCGCGTACCAGGGCCTCGTGCGTTATTGGCTTACGTTCAACGAGATCAACAGCGTGGCGCTGTCCTATCTCAACGCGGGTGTCACGCTCGAGGATGAGCGTGACCGTGCAGCCGTGACTGCGGCGTTCTCGCACCATATGTTTATGGCGAGCGCTCGCGCTGTCGAGATTCTGCACAAGATCGATCCCGCAAACAAGGTGGGTTGCATGGTCGCTGCCGGTGCGACCTATCCGTACCGTTGTGCGCCCGAGGACGTATGGCTTGCGTATGAGGAGGACCGCGGCCGCTACTTCTACACAGACGTGATGGCTGCGGGCGCCTATCCTGCTTGGAAGCTGCGTGCACTCGAGAAAGAGGGTGTTCACGTGCCCTTTGAGCCGGGCGATACGGAGTATCTGGCAGAGCATACGGTCGACTTCATCTCGTTCTCGTACTATTGCTCGCGCTTGGTGTGCGCCGATGATCAGGTGATCGCCGAGAAGGCGGAGGGCAACGTGTTCCCGACGTTGCGCAATCCGTACCTCAAGGATAAAGAGACTGCCTGGAAATGGCAGATCGATGCGCTGGGTTTGCGCGTGACGCTTGCCGGCTACCACGATCGTTACCATCTTCCGCTCTTTATCGCTGAGAACGGTGTGGGCGGACTCGATGCGCTGGAAGACGGCAAAGTCCACGATGCGTATCATATTGATTACCTGCGAAGGCATATTCTTGCGCTGCGCGATGCAATTGTCGAGGACGGTGTTGACCTGATGGGATACACGCCGTGGGGCTGTATCGATTTGGTGTCGGCCTCGACGGGGCAGATGAAGAAGCGCTATGGCTTTGTTTATGTTGATGCCGATGATATGGGCAAAGGCACGTTCGATCGCTACCGAAAGGACAGCTTCTGCTGGTATCAAAAGGTCATTGCATCAAATGGCGAGGACTTGAGTTAACCCTTGCAAGCCTGCTGCCCCCGCGGCCCGTTTCGGCCGCGGGGGCTTTTGCTATTTACCTAGTCCCCGATGAGACCCTCATTCTGTGGGTAGTCATTGGGGACGTTCTTAAACGACTAGTCATTTAAGTCTGTCCCCAATGACTGCGGAAACCCGGCACCTGGGGACGTTCCTTTTCTGCCGGCAGCTTGGAACAGTCCTTAAAGCCCGCATCAATCAACTGCGGAAAGCGCATCCCAGAATGAGCGTCCAACATGGGACATGGTTTCCCTTGAGGGCCTCAACCGGAAAATGCATCCCGGAATGTTGCCGGAAAGTGGAACGTAGTTTCCCAAACAGGCCGTGCGCGGAAAGTGCATCTCGCTATCGAACTTCAAAGCGGGATGCATTTTCCGTGCCAGCAGTTCCGGGCAGCCAGAGACCACTCATTTAAGTCTGTCCCCAATGACTAGTAGTAGGCCCACATGGCTTCGACTTCGTTAAGGACTTCTACGGCGCCCCAACGGCGGGCGCTGCGGCTGGCCGAGTTGGGGTCGTAGACGCCAATCTGGTCGGCGTCGTCAATACCGTAAAGCACAATGTAGTGGCCCACGTTGGTAAAGGTGCCCGGCCGAACGGCGGCGATGACGGGCGCTCCCGAACGCAGCGCCTGAGTCATAGAGTCGCGATCGTTATGGAGCTCCGTTCCGTTAAGTCCCAACTGCCATGCGCCGCTCGTCATAAACGACCATTCGGTTGCACCGGTGGGGGCGTAATTGCCCGCCTCGGAAAGCGCGCACATATCGACGGGGGTCATATCGGTGCGTCCCGTCTTAAAGATGTAGACCATGGTGAGGCACGTGGGCCCGCAGGCATTTTGGCGGATGGTGCCGCCGGCGTAAGGCAGCTCCGACCACGCAGGGTCGATCTGATAGATATGGGGCATCGTGCCGGCTTGCCATTGCGAGCGTGGGGTCGAAAAGGCGAAAGAATAACCGGGCGCGACGGGGGCCTTGAGCAGCTTGTCCTCGGCGGTGGGCTCGAGACCGGCCGAACCGTGGGACATACAGGAGCTCATAAGCACAAAGACCAGACAGGTAAGGATAGAGCACAGTGCGAGGCGAAGTCGACGAGCCGGCAGGGCGGGGGCATTCGCGTGCGATGTCGAGCGGTAGGGCTTGCCGTCGCGTCCGCCTTGGGGATGCGAAAAGAAGCGGTTGATATGGATGCCGGGCTGACGTGCGCCGTTGCGGCGCAGTTGCGGAACCTCGGCCTGACGCTGTCGAGTGCGCGCGCCCAAGCGGCCATCTTGCTGCGCGCTTGTGCCCGTGCTCAGACGGCCACTCTGCCGTGTTCTGCTTGCCTGCTGCCGAGACGAAGGCCTGGGTTGCTCTTGGAGGCGTTGCGGATTGCTGCTCGTGGCACTTGTGGGCGTAGGCGTGGTACGGCCAGCAAGGCGAACGCTTTGTCGCCGTTGATCACCGTCGTTGTATCCGTATGCCATTCGTACCGCCTTGTCTCATGTATAACCTGTCCATCCTACAAAAAAGATGTGCAACAAATGGGTCTGCGCGTCAAAAGCTCGGTAAACGGTACGAAAGGCGCAAAACACACGGCCTCAAAAACATCTCTATATGCGTCCGATGAGCGTACGCCCGTCGGACGGGCGGCAACAATGAGCGGCAAACCGTGCCGTTCGTCCCAAAAACGGCGCCGCTCGTTTTGCAGTTCTGCCTTCGGTCGAGCTACAAGCGGAGCTGCTGCGCCAAGGCCGTATCTTAAAGCCACGAAATAAAAGAGCGCGGCAAAACAGACCGCGCAAGGGGTGACGTCAAGGGGCGTCAAAAAGGAAAGGAGGGGAACAATGGCGGACAAGAACGCAGAAGTTGCAGTCGAGGATAACGGCGGCATGAAGAAAACGCTTTCGCTCTGGAACTTCTTCACCATCGGTTTCGGTGCCATCATCGGTACCGGTTGGGTTCTGCAGGTCGGCGACTGGATGGTCGTGGGCGGCGGTCCCGTTCCCGCTATGATCGCATTCCTCTTGGGTGCAATCTTCCTCGTGCCTGTCGGAGCTGTTTTCGGTGAGCTCACGGCTGCTATCCCCATTTCGGGCGGCATCGTCGAGTATGTCGATCGTAGCTTTGGCCGTACGCTGAGCTACATCACCGGATGGCTTTTGGCTCTGGGCAACGGTATCCTGTGCCCGTGGGAGGCCATCGCCATTTCGACCCTCGTGTCCGAGATGTTCGGCAGCCTGCCCGGTCTTGAGTGGCTGCGCGCCGTCAAGCTCTACACCATCCTGGGCGCCGACGTTTACCTGTTCCCGACGCTGATCGCGCTCGGCTTCGCAGCCTACGTCATCTTCCTCAACTTCCGCGGTGCCAGCTCGGCCGCCAAGCTCCAGGCCTTCCTGACCAAGGCCCTGCTCTGCGGCATGCTGCTCGCCATGGGCGTCTCGCTGTTCACCGGCTCGCCGGACAACGCCATGCCCGTGTTCTCCCAGGTCACCGGCGCTGGCGGCGGCAAGGCCGCTACCGAGGGCGCCAGCCTGTTCGCCGGCATCGTGTCGGTCCTGGTTCTGACCCCGTTCTTCTACGCCGGTTTCGACACCATTCCTCAGCAGGCTGAGGAAGCAGCCGAGGGCCTCAACTGGAACAAGTTCGGCAAGATCATCTCCCTGGCCCTGCTGGCCGCCGGCGGCTTCTACATGGTCTGCATCTACTCGTTCGGCACCATCCTCGACTGGCATGAGTTTGTTAAGAGCCCGGTTCCCGCGCTTGCCTGCCTCAAGGGCATCAACATGCTCCTGTACCTGGCCATGCTCGTCATCGCCACGCTTGGACCCATGGGCCCGATGAACTCCTTCTACGGCGCTACGAGCCGCATCATGCTCGCCATGGGCCGCAAGGGCCAACTGCCCGAGAAGTTCGCCGAGGTCGACCCCAAGTCCGGCGCTCCCAAGCTCGCCTGCGTCGTTCTGGGCGTTATCACCGTCATCGGTCCGTTCCTGGGCAAGAACATGCTCATCCCTCTGACCAACGTGTCGGCTCTCGCCTTCATCTTCTCCTGCGGTATGGTCGCTCTCGCCTGCCTGCGCATGCGCTTCACCGAGCCCGACTTGCCTCGTCCCTACGAGGTGCCCGGCGGCAAGTTTGGCATCGGCCTCGCTATCGCTGCCTGCGCCATCATCATCGGCCTGCTCGTGATTCCGTTCTCTCCCGCCTCCCTCAACATGGTGGAGTGGAGCATCGTGATCGGCTGGTTGGCTATTGGCCTGGCCCTCATGGCTTTCACCAATTCCCGCAAAAAGTAACGCCTAGCCGGGGCGGACCAGGTGCGCGGGACCCTCTCTTCCGCGCACCGAACCCGGCACCACTTGGGTAGCTTTGTGAGGCCTTAACCCAACACGGCCTCGCCCACTATATGGATCCATAAGGAGGAACCATGTCCACTAAGTATGCAATCGTTGGCGGCAAGCTCATCGACGGTACCGGTGCCGAGCCGGTCGAGAACTCCCTCGTTCTCGTCGACGACAACGGCAAGATCGAGTACGCCGGCACTATGCAGGACCTTCCCGAGGGCGTTGAGGTTATCGATGCCGCCGGCAAGACCGTCCTTCCCGGCCTGATCGACACCCACCTGCACTTCTCGGGCAACCTGACCGACGATGACACCGATTGGGTCATGCAGCCGCTCCTCGAGAAGCAGGCCGTCGCCGTCAAGCAGGCCTACGACTGCCTCACCCACGGCCTCACCACCGTCTGCGAGATCGGCCGCTTTGGTATCCAGATCCGTGACTGCATCGACAAGGGCGTCTTTAAGGGCCCGCGCGTTCTGGCCACCGGCCTCGGTTTCTGCCGCGTTGCCGGCCACGGTGACTCTCACCACTGCACCCAGGAGCTCAACAAGGAATCCCATCCCTGGGGCGACCAGGTCGACGGTCCTTGGGATCTGCGCAAGGCCGTCCGTCGTCGCCTGCGCGAGAACCCCGATGCCATCAAGATCTGGGCTACCGGTGGCGGCATCTGGCGCTGGGACTCCGGTCGCGACCAGCACTACTGCTCCGAGGAGATCCAGGCCGTGGTCGACGAGGCAAAGATGGTCGGCATCCCCGTGTGGAGCCACTGCTACAACAACCACGCCGCTGCCTACGATTCCGTTCGCTTTGGCTGCGAGCAGCTGATTCACGGTTTCGATATCGATGAGCGCACCATGGACCTCATGGCCGAGCAGGGCACCTTCTTCACCCCGACGATCGCCTTCCTGCCCACCTGGTACGCCACCTATCCGCCCGTCTACGTCCCCGAGCTGCACGACAAGTACGAGGGCACCCTGGTCGAGAAGGAGCTTCAGCGCAACTACGACTGCCTGCGCGAGGCCAAGAAGCGCGGCGTCGTCATGACGATCGGCTCCGACTCCTTCTCCTTCGTCACCCCGTACGGCACCTGCTCCATCGAGGAGATGTACGAGTTCGTCGACAAGATCGGCTTCACCCCGGTCGAGACCATCACCTGCGCCACCCTCAACGGTGCCAAGATGTGCCACATCGAGGACGAGACCGGTTCCATCGAGGCCGGCAAGTGCGCCGACCTGCTGGTCGTCAACGGTGACGTCGCCGCCGACATCCACGTGCTCAACACCGACAACATGGACGTCATCATGAAGGATGGCTGGATCGTCGAGGCTGGCACCTTTGGCGAGGCCAACAAATACAGCGCCTAAACTACCGTTCATCGACGACTGGATGTAAAACACAGTATTTGATTGCATAATGCAATGGAGAGGGTCGCTTGCGGCCCTCTTTATTGCTATGGGTGCGATAGATAAAAGGGGATGACGGTGGATTTAAACAGGCTGATTCTGGGCAAGAGCTACAACTCTACCAAGGTCTTTCGTACGGCCCAGCATGTGGTCCAGGCCATCCTGCTCGGTGTTGTCGTTCCGGCGCTTATTCTGCTGCTTATCTGGGATTTAACCGATAATCCCAATCCCGTTCCGGGCGTTGTCGTTATTGCCGGCCTGGTCATGCTGTGCTTCTTTTTCTCGTATGTCTTTGTGGTTCCCGATGACCTCACATCGAGCGCAACCGACCGTACACTCGCCATCGCATCAAAAATATTCGCCTACACGTCGCGCGGCCTTACGCCCGAAGCGGCCCTGGGCGCCTCTAAAATCATCCTGTCCGAGACCATCGCCTCTGCCATCTGCTTTACCGACGGCAAGCAGGTGTTGGCAAGCTGGGGCGAGGACTCGGCAAAGTGCCCCGCCGGCACCCCGGTCGTGCTCAAGACCACGCTCAGTGTGATTGAGACGGGCGAGCAGAGCGTGTTTTCGCGTGACACCTCCAATGAGACGGGCGGCTATTTTCCCCGCCTGCGCGCCGGCATCGTCGCGCCGCTTACCGTGCGCGGGCATTGCGTGGGCACACTCGAGCTGTATTACCCTCGCCTGAGCAGCATCGATATGCGCCAGACGGCCCTTGCCTCGGGTTTTGCCGACCTCATTTCCACGCAGCTCGCCAGCTTTGAGCTCGAGCGCCAGGACGAGCTCACAGCCCGCGTTGAGCTTCGCGCCCTGCAGTCGCAGGTCGACCCGCATTTTCTATTCAATACCATTAGCACGATCGTGTCGCTCGTTCGAACCGAGTCCGACAAGGCACGATCGCTGCTGATCGACTTTTCCAACTACTATCGTCAGACGCTTTCTGACTCCGATACGCTCACCACGCTCGAGCACGAGGTGGAACAGGGCACTCGTTATATCAATCTTATGCAGGCCCGGTATGGCGACGGCCGTCTGCGCGTCTCGGTCGACATCGACTTTGAGGTGCGCGACAGCCTGGTGCCGCCGTTTATCTTGCAGCCGCTGCTCGAAAACTGCATCAAGCATGCGCAGCGCGAGATTGAGCCGCTTTCTATTCGTGTTAGGGCTTTTGAGACCGATGACGGCTTGGAGATTATCGTCGAAGATGACGGCATCGGGATGAGCGAAGAAGTCTGCGCGCATCTGTTTGAGCAGCATCGCCGAGAGGAGCCCGAGAGCATTACCGCCGACGGCTCCGTCAAGCGAGGTTGCGGCCTGGCGCTCTTCAACGTGCTTCAGCGCATCCATTTCTTTTACGGAGAAGATTCTGGCATGCGCGTGAAGTCCCAGGAGGGCGTGGGGACGCAGGTCATCGTTGAGTTGAACGGCGAGCCGCATGAGCCGGCACCGCTAACGGTGTAGCACGCGGTTGGATTGAGAGAAAAAGAGGGGAAGCGCATATGTCCGAAGGCTGGAACATCCTGGTGGTTGATGACGAGCCCCCAATTAGGGCTGAGCTACGCTATCTGTTGGAAAAGGATGCACGTGTGGGTCAGATTGCCGAGGCGGGCAATGTCACCGAAGCCGTGGAGTTGATTCTGTCGAGCAAGCCCGACGTGCTGTTTTTAGACATTACCATGCCCGGTCGCTCGGGAATTGAGCTTGCCGAGACCTTGCAAAACCTAAAGAGGCCGCCGGTCGTGGTGTTTGTGACGGCATTTGCCGAGTATGCGGCCGATGCCTATAACCTCGATGCTGTCGATTATGTCGTCAAGCCGGTCGAGGATGCCCGCTTGTCAAAGGCGCTCGACAAGATCGAGACTGCCCTGGGTGCTCGCCGTGTCGTCCATGCTCCGCGCCAGCCTTTGCGCCTGACGGTGGATCGCGGGGGCAAAAAGGTGTTCATTCCCGTGGCGGATGTCTGCTACTTTGAGGCGCGCGCCGATTTTTGCAACGCCGTCTGCGCCGAGGGAACATACCTGATCAATGAGTCGATTTCCTCGCTCGAGCGTCGCCTGGCCTCCGAGGGCTTTATCCGCGTCCACCGCAGCTATCTGGTTAATTTGGAAGACGTGCATAATGTCGAGATCGGCTCCACGGGCCTGATGGAGCTCAGGCTCGATCGCGTAACCTCGACGGTGCCCGTGTCCCGCCGTCGCGCTGCCGAGGTCAAATCGCACTTGGGGCTTGCGTAAGGGTCGGTGTGCCATCGTTTGCCGTTACAGGTTTGGCATGACTGTGCGGTGGGCATAATGGATTGCATCGAATGAAATCGAAAGGATTATTATGCCCGCGCTCATTACGCATCATCTGTTTGGCGAGGAAAGCATCGACCGTCTTCCGCAGGGCGTTATCACGTCCGACGAGGAGCGCATCGCCTTTATCCTGGGAAACCAAGGTCCCGACCCGTTTTTCTTCCACATGCTCACGCCGCGCATTTCCGACTGCATGTCGCTTGCTCAGGTCATGCATCGCTCGCGCATGTCGCGCCAGTTCTCGTGCCTGCGCGACGGCGTGTCGCACCTGCAGCCGCGCGATGCCAATCTGGGTCGTGCCTTTGCGCTGGGCCTGCTGTCGCACTATGTGCTCGATCGCAATGCCCACCCCTTTGTCTACGAGCAGCAGTTTGGCATTGTCGAGTCCGATCCCGAGCTCGAGGCTTCGGGCAGTCAAGTTCATGCCGTGCTCGAAAGCGACCTGGACGTGCTGATGCTGCAGCTCAAGCGCGATGGGGCTACGGTCGAGGATTGTCCGCCGGCGGGCGAGATCGTCACTACCGACCGCATCAATCGCGTTGCCGGTGTGCTGATGAGCTATGTTGCCGGACGCGTGTACGGCATCGATATCCCGGTGGGAGAGTACGGCGGCGCCGTAGCCGACATGCAGCTGCTCTACCGCACTATCGAGCCCGCCGGTTCGGCCAAGACGCGCGCGATTGCCCTGCTCGAGGGCTTGGTGCACGATTATTCGCTGCTCGACGGCCTTGCGCACCGCGTGACGACCGAGCTGCCCGAGCGTACCGGCAATCTGGGCCACTTGGCATGGAAGAGCCCCTTTACCGATGAAGCCTCGACCGAGAGCTTCCCCGAGGTCTTTGACCGCGCACTGCTCGATTACGAGCTCACCGTCGCCCGCTTTATCGAGACCGGCGATATGGAAGCCGTGACCAACCACGTCAATTACAGCGGTCGCGTGCTCGGCGCCGACGAAGAGTTCGACCGCGAGGAGTAGGGCTCGTGCGTGCCCCTTTGCCGAATCCTTACCGGCGCCTCTGGACAATTGGGGTACGATGAACTAACTGCATATCGGGCGAATACGAAGGGGCCCTGTCCATGAAATACACCAAGCTCGAGCGTAACTGGGTTATGTACGATGTGGGCAACTCGGCCCTCGTGCTGCTCAATACCTCGGTGGTGCCCATTTACTTTAACGCCATCAATACCGGCGCTTCCTCGGCCGACCTGGTGGTCGCCTGGGGCAATGCACAGACGATCGCCTCGCTGGTCATCGCCATGCTCATGCCCATTCTGGGCGCACTTGCCGACTACGCTGGCAACAAAATCAAGTTCTTCTTGGGCTTTTTCCTCACGGGCCTGGTTCTTTGCCTGGCGCAGGCTATCCCAATGTCCGCCATGGCATTTTTGACCGTGTACGTGCTGTGCACCATCGGCCTTAACTCTTCTATGACGTTCTACGACGCCATGCTGCCCGACGTTACCACCGACGAGCGCATGGACGCCGTGTCCAGCTCGGGTTATGCCTGGGGCTACATCGGTTCCACCGTGCCGTTCGTCATCTGCCTGGCGCTCATCATGGGTGGCCCCGCTCTTGGCGTCCCCACCATGCTGGCAACGCGTCTTTCTTTTATCATCACTGGTGCCTGGTGGCTCATCTTTACCCTGCCGCTCATTCACACCTATAAGCAAAAGTATGGTCGCGAGCGCGGTCCCGAGGACACCATCGGCCACATCGTTGGCGGTGTGTTCTCCGAGGTCGGACACACCATGCGCGAGATCGCCCACAACAAGACCGTGCTGGTCTACATGATTGCGTTCTTCTTCTATATCGATGGCGTCCACACGGTCATTTCCATGGCTACCAGCTACGGCTCGGCTTTGGGCATCGATTCGACCCAGCTGGTACTGGCGCTGCTCGTTACGCAGTTCGTGGCCTTTCCGTCCGCCATCATCTACGGCAAGCTCGCCGGACGCGTGGGCACGCTCAACATGATCCTGGTGGCGGTCGCCGCCTACATGGGCATTGTGCTGTTCGCCGCGTTCTTCCTAAAGACCGCCTTTGAGTTCTGGGTGCTTGCCATTATGGTCGGCCTGTTCCAGGGCGGCGTGCAGGCGCTCAGCCGTAGCTACTTTGGTCGCATTATCCCCAAGGAAAAGTCCAACGAGTACTACGGCTTCTTTGACATCTTTGGTCGTTATGCAAGCGTCATGGGTACCTTCCTGGTGTCGGTCGTTACCTCGCTGACCGGCAACCCGTCGCTGGGCGTCCTTTCTATTGGCGTGCTGCTGATCGTTGGCTTTATGCTGCTGGTTCGCCTGTCCCGCATGACTCGGGCAGCAGAGCATGCCGCATAGGAGCGAGCGGCTATTGTGCCTGTCCACGGTACTCTTTTGGGGTTATCCGCAATAAACATTGCGACTTGCGAGCAATGATTTGCCCAAGTGGGTATGATGGAATCAGCTAGGTCGCGGGGCGTCGCCTGTGTTTGGCGGCGTCCCGTTTTTGTGTTGCAGGGAGGGTAAGGCATGAACGCCACAGTCGTGATTCCAACGTATTGGGCGGGCGATGACGCTTGCGCAAACGCCCCTGGCACCTATGACCATTCGACGCGACTCAACGCCGACAATCCCGAACTCGACCGCTGCCTGGCCTCGCTTGAGCAGGTACGTGACATCCCGCGCATCATCCTTTTGGTGGTCTGTCCCGTTTCTGCCACAGCCGATGTGTCGCTGCGCGTGCACGAGATTGTCGACGCGCATCCCACGCTCAAGGTCACCGTTGTCACCAACACCCAGGCCTCGCGCATCGCAGACCGGGTTGCTCAGATCGCGCCCAAGGGTTCGGGCGAGTGCGTGAGCCTGCGAGGCTACGGTGCCATCCGCAATATGGGGCTAGCCTGCGCCGCTGTGCTGGGGCATGACGCGGTTATCTTCTTGGATGACGATGAGACTGTCATCGACGCCGACTTTATGAAGCGCGCGACCTATGCGTTGGGGCAGCAGACGCGTCAGGGCTTGCCGATCTTGGTCAAGAGCGGCTATTTCTACGATCGCGACGGCTCGCCGCTGGCTCCCACGGACAAGGCGGGCATCTGCCATCGTTGGTGGACCAAGCGCATCGAGTTCAACCGTTGGATGAAAAAGGCGCTTTCGGGCACCCGCATCTCGCGCTCCAACTACGTGTGCGGCGGCCTGATGGCCCTGCACGCCCGCGCCTTTACGCGTGTGGCCTTTGACCCGTTTATCACCCGCGGCGAGGACTTGGATTACCTCTTTAACATGCGCATGTTTGGCTACGACGTGTGGTTCGATAACGAGTGGACCGTGCGCCATCTGCCTCCGGAGTCCGAAAAGCGCTCACCGCGCTTTATGCAGGATGTATACCGTTGGTACTACGAACGGGCCAAGTTGACATTCGCCGCGCATCAAAAGGAGCTCATTCCCGTTACGGCGGCATCGCTCATGCCCTACCCGGGCCCGTGGATTTCGCGCGAGCTCGACGACCGCGTGCGCAAGACCGCTATGGTCCGCAGCGTGTTTACCCGCGAGCATGAGGGCTACCTGCGCATCTGGCGCCATGGTATCGACGAGGCAAAGGCCTATGCGCGCCAAAACGCTGCAAGCTACCTGCGTTTCCAGAGCTTTTGGCCCAAGATCATGGACGGGCTTTGGCGTGACGCACAACTGATCAGTATCCTGGAGGGGGCCGAATGATCGACCGCCGCGCCCAGCGCGATAGTTCAATATCAATCTTTCGCATCATTGCCGTTGCCTGCGCCATTTGTGTGCTGGTGTACTTTATTTTTGCCTTGGTGACCGGTATCGAGCCGATCGCCACGGTGATTGCCTGCGCGCTGCTGTGCATCTTTCTGTGCATCTTTATCTTTTTGACGCTCAATCCCGATTCGGTGCGCTCCCAGTACACCGAGGAGACGCTCTCGGTGGCCTCGGCCATGCTCGAGGACATTAAGGGCGGTCTGACGCAGGAGTCGGCGCGTTTGGTGTGCCGGCGCATTTTGCCCGAGACGCGCGCCATGACGGTGGCCATCACCGACGAGGACAACGTGCTTGCCTGCGCGGGCGAGTTTGAGGAAAAGCTGCTGCCCGATTCGCCCATCCACACGCTTGCCACACGCTACGTTATCGAACATGGCATCGTGCAGTCGTTCAACCGTATGGTGGATGTCGTGGGCTCGGACGGCTCGCACAACCAAGTCCCCGCCGGCATTATCGCCCCCATCAAGGTGGGCGATCGTACCGTCGGCACGCTCAAGTTCTACTACAAGACCCCGCGCGCCGTCGACCGTACCCAGTATGCGCTTGCCTCGGGCTTTGCCGAGATCTTGTCCACGCAGCTCGCCATCCACGAGCTCGAGGTGCAAAAGGAACTCACGGCGCGCGCCGAGGTGCGTGCGCTGCAGGCGCAGATTAACCCGCACTTCCTGTTCAACACGCTGAACACCATTGCATCGTTTACACGCACCGACCCGCTGCGGGCCCGCGAACTGCTTCGTGAGTTCTCATCGTTCTATCGTGCCACGCTCGACAACTCGGGATCGCTTATTCCGGTCTCGCGCGAGGTCGCACAGACCAAGCGCTACCTTACCTTTGAGAAGGCCCGCTTTGGCGAGGATCGCGTGCTTGCGACGTTCGATGTGTCCGAGGACGTGGAAGATACGCTGGTGCCGGCGTTCGTGATCCAGCCGATTGTCGAGAACGCCGTGCGTCATGGTATGGGCGATGACGACGCCCTGAGGATCGACGTGACCGTTCACCAAGACGGCGAGGATGCAATCTTGATTGCCGTGGCCGATAATGGCGTGGGCATGGATGAGGGTACCGCCGCCAGACTGTTTGACGAGCGTTCTGCCCGTCCCGACGCCAGCTCTCCCCAGGGTGGCGGCGCCGGTGTGGCCATGCACAATATTTCGGAGCGCATCCATCGCTTTTATGGGCCGCACTCCTATACGCGTGTCGAATCGGCGCCGGGCAAGGGCACCAAAGTGCTCCTTCATCTTGATTTGTCAGAGAGCATCTTTGACATTCAAGAGTAAAATAAAAGGCTACGGGCTCAACGTCATGCGACGGATGCCCGGCGTAGTTAGTTGACGAAAGGTTTTATCCCTATGCTGCGTGCGATGATTGTGGATGATGAGGCGCCGGCTCGCTCGGAGCTTCGCTTCCTGCTCGAGCAAACGGGCAAGATCGGCACGATCACTGAGGCGTCGAGCGTCCGCTCCGCCATCGAGATGCTTATGGAAAGTCGCGTGGATGTCGTGTTTCTCGATATTTCGATGCCCGGTGCCTCGGGCCTGCAACTTGCCGAGGCGCTGCATAAGCTCAAAAATCCGCCGGCGATCGTGTTTGTGACTGCGTATAGTGACCATGCGGTCGAGGCATTCGACGTGGATGCCGTCGATTATCTGATGAAGCCGGTCGAGGAAGCTCGCTTGGATCGCGCGATCGAGAAGGTCATGCAACGCACCAAGCCGGTTACGGACAGCAAGGTGACCATCGAGCGTATCCCGGTGGAAAAGGGCGGCCGCAAGGTGCTCATTCCCGTGGACGACATTCGCTTTATCATGGCCAAGGACGATTACTCCTGCATCTATACCGTCGATGATCGCTTTTTGTCGACGACCTCGCTGGCGCAGTTTGAGGCCAAGCTCTGCGACTTTGGCTTCTTCCGTGTTCACCGCCGCTATATCGTCAACTTGGCGTGCGTCACGGATGTGGAGACGGTGCCCTCGGGCGCCATCCAGCTGGGCATTACGGGCGTCGACGAACGCGTGCCGGTTTCGCGCCGCCGCGTCGTGCCGCTTAAGAAGGCCCTGAGTCTCTAGCACACTGGCCCCGCAGCCCTGTAGACCTATCGTCTGCGGAGGCGTGGGGCCTTTTTGTATGTATCTGCCGAATCGTTTTTTGCGGAAGGGATCCCATGAACAGTGCAAGCGCCAAGCGTATCGACATCATCTCGGACACCCACGGCTATTTATCGCCTGCGCTCCTGGATGAGCTTGAGGGCGCAGACCTGATTATCCACGCCGGCGACCTCACGTCAGAGATGGACTACGAGCACCTATGCACCATCGCCCCCGTGCGGGCCGTACTGGGCAACAACGATTACTACCGCGACTACGGCCCCGATGTAGACCGTCTTGCGCTCTTTACCTACGAAGGCCTTAAATTCGCCGTAGCCCACTACCGCGAAGACCTTCCGGTGGGATCCGTAGACGTAGCCATCAACGGCCACACCCACGTAACCAAAGAAGCCCAAGTGGGCCGTTGCTTAGTCCTCAACCCGGGCAGCGCCAGCTACCCCAGAGGCACCCGAGGCCCCACCATGGCCAGAATGCTAGTAAAAGACGGCAAGATCATAAGCACCAAGTTTATTGACCTAGACTAACCGCAACAAAAACGGGGGATGTAAAACCGCATCTCCCGTTTTTTATGAGCCAAAGGCCGAGTTTCAACAAGAATAATCAGACCAATCCCACCGCGGAGAACGGGGACCTCGAGCCGCGGAAGCGGCGAGGAGCAAGAACTGTTTGGACAAAGTGACGGCAGGGAGGGTCTCCGGGGCTGAGGGCGGGGGTTAAGTTTGTCGCGAGTTCCGCACGCAAAGGAAAGCACTTAATGTGCTTTCCGTC
>UREZ01000025.1 GCA_900547025.1 uncultured Collinsella sp. | reverse complement strand
CACCCGCGCCGCCGTCGTCCGCCTGGGCAACAACCTGATCGACAACTTTGAAGAGGAGCTCGCATGATCGACACCGAGCACGTTAAATGCGATACCTGTACCGCACCGGAGCCTATGGAGCTCGACGCCAGCGACGAGGCCTCGCGCGGCTGGCCTACCGTCGACATCGAGACCAATCCCTACAAGGCACAGTTCCCGCTGTTCCAGCAACACCCCGAGATCGCCTTCCTCGATAGTGCCGCCACCGCGCAGCGCCCTGCCTGCGTGCTCGACGCCGAGCGCGTCTTCTATCAGCGCATGAACGCCAACCCCCTGCGTGGCCTGTACTCGCTGTCCGTCGAGGCCACCGACGCCATCGCGAAAGTCCGCCAGCAGATCGCCGACCTCATCGGTGCCTCACAGGCCAACGAGGTCGTCTTCACCCGCAACACGAGCGAGTCGCTCAACCTGGTCGCCAAGAGCTTTACACCCACGGTGCTCGAGCCCGGTGACGAGGTCGTCATCACCATCATGGAGCACCACTCCAACCTGATTCCGTGGCAGCAGGTCTGCCGCGAGACCGGCGCCAAGCTCGTCTACCTCTATCCCACCAAGACCGGCCAGCTCACCACCGAGGAGGTTCTGGCCAAGGTGGGACCCAAGACCAAGATCCTGGCCGTGGGTCAGGTCTCCAACGTGCTAGGAGTCGAGAACCCGGTCAAGAACCTCGGCAAGCTCGTGCACAAGTACGGCGGCTATCTGGTCGTCGACGGCGCGCAGTCGCTGCCGCACATGCCGGTCGATGTGGCCGACCTGGGCGCCGACTTCTTTGCCTTTAGCGCGCACAAGGCCATGGGCCCCATGGGCATCGGCGTGCTGTGGGGCAAGATGGACCTGCTCAACGCCATGCCGCCAGTGCTTACCGGCGGTGAGATGATCGATTCGGTCACCGAGCAGGACGCCGTCTGGGCGCCCGTTCCCGAGAAATTCGAGGCCGGCACGCAGGACGCCGCCGGCATCTTCGCCACGGGTGCGGCACTCGACTACCTGGTCAACACCGTGGGTTACGAGAACATCCAGGCCCGCGAGCAGGCACTCGTCCACTATCTGATGGGCGAGCTCATGCAGCTCGACTTTGTCCAGATCATCGGCTCCATCTATTGGGACAACCACCACGGCGTTGTGAGCTTTAACGTCAAGGGCATCCACCCGCACGACGTCGCGAGCATCATGGACATGGACGGCGTCTGCATACGCGCCGGCCACCACTGCGCGCAGCCGCTGCTCACCTGGCTGGGCGTCGAGAACCTTGCCTGCTGCCGCGCCAGCGTGGCCTTCTACAACGACAAGGCCGACATCGACAAGTTCATCGCCGGCCTGCATCACGTTTGGAGCACGTTCAATGGGTAATCTGTACACCTCCACCACATTTATGGAGCACAACTCGCACCCCGACTATAAGTATGAGATGGATGCTCCCACGCACGAGCACGACGGCATCAACCCCAGCTGCGGCGACGAGCTCACCTTGCAGCTGCGCGTCGAGAACGGCGTGATCGAGGAGGCCTCCTTTACCGGCCACGGCTGCGCCATCAGTCAGGCCAGCGCCGACATCATGGCCGACCTCATCACCGGCGAGACCGTCGAGGAGGCGCGTCGCTTGGCGGGACTCTTCCTCGCCATGATCCGCGGCGAGAAGCTCTCCGAGGACGACCTGGAAGACCTGGACGAAGCCGCCCAGCTCCAGGACATCTCGCACATGCCCGCCCGCATCAAATGCGCCGAGCTCGCCTGGCGCACCCTCGACGGCATGCTCACGGGACAAAATAATCAGTAGAACTTGTCCCAAATCTTAAGATTTTTGTTGGCCGAATCGCTTGACAAGAGTGGTTCGGCCATTTTCTATTCCGAGAGCTCAGCCTGTGCCTTCACCCGCGCATAAGCGCGCACGATACGAGATACGGTACTCTTGCTGATTCCCGTATACCGTTCGACCTCGCGCACCGTGTAGCCGCCATCGTGCAGAGCGAAAATGATTCTGTCTCGCCGCGAGGGCGCAACGGTCTTGAGTTCGTTGAGCGGAACCCCGAGGCTCTTCGCCATCTTGTCGGCAAAGGCGTGGCGTTCACACTCTGTCTCTTTCATATCGCACAGCGCCGGCTCGCTACCGTCGGGTGTCGAAAGCGAATAGGCAATAAAGCCCTCGGCAGAACCAAAAAGTTCAAGCACGCAAGAAGGATCAGAAAATCCCCTCGCGGCATCGGCCGCATCACAGTCGTAAGAGCGCAGATGTTCCGCAAAGCTGCTCCAGGGATAACGCTCGATTAGGCTAACGCCCACCTCCTGCGGATCGGCGTGTACGGAGCGAATAGCCTCCATCACCTGCCAATCGGTATCGAGCGAACGCCGGTCAAAACGGTTCTGGAACAGATGGCCTGTGCGCCCCGTGCGCTTATTGAACCGCCGCGCGTATGTCAAAAGCAGCCGGTGCATTGCCGCGCTCATCCTGTCCTCGTAATCTGCAAGCACCAAATGCACGTGATTGCCCATAAGGCACCAGGCGATAACCGTCACACCCTCCTCGCGGCAGCACTCGCGCATCAGCTCCAAAAACTCCCACCGGTCGTCATCGCCCTCAAAGATGAGCCGCTTGCCCGTACCGCGGGCACAGACATGGTAAAAGCCGGTAACCGTTCTCCAAACGCGCTGCATGGCGCTCCCTTCGCCGGGATCTGCTTGCCATCCAATACAGCACGATTGAAGCGCGCCATCAAAACATTCACGCAAAACAATACACTCGCGCGGCCAAAGGCAGTAATCAGGCGGCGAACGGCACCGTTGCAACAGGTCAACCCCCGCAATGCTTACAAGAGCTGACCAATAGCTTGCCCAAGACGGACCCCCTCTACGGAAGTTCACGACCACAGAACATAGAGTTAAACCGTTTCAATTAAAACTTCCGGACTTCTCGCTACGAAAACTGAGCCGTTCGCCGAATATTCCGTGCATTTCGCGGTATTATAGGGGCTGCATGTCATGTCCCTTTCGAAGGGTCGCCCGGCAATCGCCAGCCACGACCCCCAGACGGGACGCCAACACGATAGAGAGGAGAGGCATGCAGTACTCACAGGAAGTGGAGAACATGTGCCCCGTTGCCAAGGGTGCATACCACGGCCCCGCACCCATCCCCGAGGAGGGCAAGTGGGTCCAGGCTAAGGAGATTTCCGACATCTCCGGTCTTACGCACGGTGTGGGTTGGTGCGCACCTCAGCAGGGCGCCTGCAAGCTCACGCTGAACGTCAAGGACGGCATCATCGAGGAGGCCCTCGTTGAGACCATCGGCTGCTCGGGCATGACCCACTCTGCCGCCATGGCTTCCGAGATCCTTCCCGGCAAGACCATCCTCGAGGCCCTCAACACCGACCTCGTCTGCGACGCCATCAACGTTGCTATGCGCGAGATCTTCCTGCAGATCGTTTACGGCCGCAGCCAGACCGCGTTCTCCGAGGGCGGCCTGCCCGTGGGCGCCTCCCTCGACGACCTCGGCAAGGGCCTTCGCTCTCAGGTCGGCACCATGTTCGGCACCAAGGCCAAGGGCGCTCGTTACCTCGAGCTCGCACAGGGCTACGTCACCCGCATGGCTCTCAACGACAAGAACGAGATCATCGCGTTCGAGTTCCTGAACCTCGGTAAGTTCACCGACGCCGTCAAGGCCGGCAAGACCCCCGAGGAGGCCATCGCTGGCGCTATGGGCCACTATGGTCAGTGGGAGAACGCTGCCAAGTACATCGACCCGCGCACCGACGAGGAGACTCACTCCGTCGCCAGCGTGTTCCCGGTTCACGAGTAGAAAGGGAGGGAAATAACTATGACTGTTACGTTCGAAGGTTACGAGCGCCGCGCTGACAAGATCAACAAGTGCCTCGCCGACAACGGCATCGCCTCCCTCGAGGAAGCTCTGCAGATCTGCACCGACAAGGGCTTCAACCCGCGTGAGATCGTCAACAACACCCAGTCCATCGCCTTCCAGAACGCCGAGTGGGCCTACACCCTCGGCTGTGCTCTCGCTGTCAAGCGTGGCGCCAAGTCCGCTTCTGAGGCTGCTGCCATCATCGGCGAGGGCATCCAGGCCTTCACCGTTCCCGGCTCCGTCGCTGAGGACCGCAAGGTCGGTCTGGGCCACGGCAACCTGGGCGCTATGCTGCTCTCCGACGACACCGAGTGCTTCGCCTTCCTGGCCGGCCACGAGTCCTTCGCTGCCGCTGAGGGCGCTATCGGCCTGGCTCTGAACGCCAACAAGGCTCGTAAGAAGCCGCTGCGCGTTATCCTTAACGGTCTGGGCAAGGACGCTGCTCAGATCATCGCCCGCATCAACGGCTTCACCTACGTGAAGACCCAGTTCGACTACTACACGGGCGAGCTCAAGGTCGTCGAGACCATCCCCTACTCCGATGGTCCCCGCGCTGCCGTTAACTGCTACGGCTCCGACGACGTCCGCGAGGGCGTTGCCATCATGTGGCACGAGAACGTCGACATCTCGATCACCGGTAACTCCACCAACCCCACGCGCTTCCAGCACCCCGTCGCTGGCACCTACAAGAAGGAGCGCATCGAGGCTGGCAAGAAGTACTTCTCCGTCGCTTCTGGTGGCGGCACTGGCCGCACCCTGCACCCGGACAACATGGGCGCCGGCCCTGCCTCTTACGGCATGACCGACACCATGGGCCGCATGCACTCCGACGCCCAGTTCGCCGGTTCTTCCTCCGTGCCTGCGCACGTCGACATGATGGGTCTCATCGGCATGGGCAACAACCCCATGGTCGGTGCCACTGTCGCCTGCGCTGTCGCCGTCGAGGAGGCCCTCAAGGCCTAATCGCGCCCGCGCGATGCTCATATAGTTGAGCTTTGGAGCCGCTACCCACCCGGGTAGCGGCTCTTTTTGTTTGCGCTGCCGAAGGGTAGCTAATGCCGATATATCAGGTGGGGCGAAATGCGAGATGTGATGAGATGGAGCGTCAAAGCGTCCATGACGCCCACCTGCCATATTCGCCCTTTACCGATTTATCCAATCTTTGCGATACCTTTGCCGATCGGTCGTGCGAAAATTCGCCGGACGAGAAAGGAATCCGATGGAATCGACTGATGTACTGGTAATTGGATCTGGCATTGCGGGCCTTTGCGCCGCCATCGAAGCGGCACGCAAGGGTGCAACCGTCGCTGTGGCAAGCGCCGGCAAGACTATGAGTGGATCGAGCTTCTTCCCCGGAACCTGGGGCCTGGGGCTTATCGGACCCGTTAACGAAGACGACGAACAGGACCTCATCAACACTATCCAGGCTGTGGGCGGCGGCGTTGCCGACCCCGAGCTTGTGCAGACGTTTGTCCACGGCATTCCCCAGGCAATTCAGTGGCTCGAGCAGGACCTGGGTGTTGAGCTCCAGCGTCCGCAAAGCGCCGAGAGCGCCCAGCAAAAGCAATTTATCCCCTGCTTTGACCATAAGACGCGTATGTGGCGCGGCCTCACCCGCAAGCCCCTTGAGGACGCTTGTACGGCCCAGATCGAGTCTCTTGGCATTCGTCTGCTCCCCCGCCACGAGCTTATCGATCTTGTTGAGGACACAACCGGAAAGATTGCCGGCGCCGTGCTCTACGACCGCGCAAACGAGCGCATCGTGACCTTTACAGCAAAGGCCACCGTCATCGCAGCTGGCGGTACCGGCGGTCTATTCGAGCGCAGCCTCACTTCCGCCGACGTGCTCAGCTCATCACAGGCCATCGCGCTGGCGCACGGTGCGTCCCTTACGAATATAGAGTTCATGCAGATGATGCCCGGCTTCATTGAGCCTAAGCGCAACCTTGTCTTTAACGAGAAGACCTGGCGTTATGTCACATTTGACCAACCGGTCGATATTGCCGACGAAAAGCTGGACGATCTGCTTGAGCAGCGCTCCGGGTATGGCCCCTTCACTTCGCGCCTGGCTTCCCGCGCCATCGATCTTGCTATCGATCAAGCGGGTGCCGAAGGCCTGGCACTCCACTACGACTTCCCCCGTAAGGACGTCCCCGAGTTTGTGCAGACCTTTGCCACCTGGCTACAAGACGAGCACGGCATCGCGCCGACCGACGAGATGCGCGTGGCAATGTATGCCCACGCTGCCAACGGCGGTATCAAGATCGACAAGACG
Source organism: uncultured Collinsella sp. (assembly GCA_900547025.1). Classification (GTDB taxonomy): domain Bacteria; phylum Actinomycetota; class Coriobacteriia; order Coriobacteriales; family Coriobacteriaceae; genus Collinsella. The sequence goes on along the minus strand of UREZ01000025.1, from coordinate 14,970 downwards.
GCTCACACGGGCGTTGAGGGCCTTTATGCTTGCGGCGAGGCTACAGGAGGCATGCACGGAGCCGATCGCATTGGCGGTCTGTCGAGTGCCAACGGCATCGTCTTTGGGCGCATCGCCGGCGCATCGGCGGCGCGGGCGGCGCTGGACGCCCCCGAGACGCCCTTGAAGACGGATATCGCCCTCCCCCAGCGCGGCCTCGCCAAGGCAGATGCAGAGCGTCTGACTCGCAGCCTCAAGCACACGATGAGCATGTATTGTATGATCAACCGCACCGAGGCGGGCCTATCCGAAGCACTGCAGGAGCTTGAAGGTCTGAAGACCGAGTCAGAAGCCTTGAGCATGGCAGACGCACAAGGCAGCGAAATCGCAGCCCTCGCTCGCCTGCAATCGCAAATTAAGCTGGCAACCGAAATGGTCAAAGCCATGCGCAGACAGACCAAAAGTATGGGTTCGCACTATCGAGCGGACTAAGCTGAGCACCCCTCTAAAGCAGAACACAACTTCTCGATATTAATGAGTCCCGTGAGCTCAAAGCGACACGGGGCCCATTCGTGTCCGCACGGGCGAGTATCCTCATTCTGAATACAGAGTCGACAAAGTCCGAGTAGATTAACGAGCAGAAAGGAAGAGATATGGACAGACGGGATATCGAGAAGTGGCGTGTAAAACTTGATAGCTACGCCCATGAGGAGAACGGCGTCGAGTATTGGCTTGCACGCGATTTAATGGAACCCCTCGGTTACACCCAATGGCGAAATTTTGAGACTGCGATAAAGAGGGCTATGGCATCGTGTGAAGTCAACGAAATGCCAGTTGTTTCCTATTTTGCTGAGACCAGCAAAATAGTCCCAACCGGAATAGGGCAAAAGGCCGTCAAAGACTATAAACTAACGCGCTACGCATGCTATTTAATCGCCCAAAACGGAGACCCAAACAAGCCCGAAATCGCGCTCGCACAGGCGTACTTCGCCGTGCAGACACGCCGTCAGGAACTCATAGAGCAGCGCTTCGCAGAGATTCAGCGATTGCAGGCGCGCCACTCGCTATCCGATTCAGAGAAACAGCTCTCGGGCATTGCGTTCAAACGAGGCGTGGACTCCAAAGGATTCGCAATCATCAAGTCGAAGGGCGATGAGGCGTTATTCGGCGGCAGAAGCACGGCGGACATGAAGCGGCAGCTTGGTGTGCCCAAGAGTGCTGCATTGGCGGACAAGCTAGCCGATGTTCTCATCAAAGCAAAGGACCTCACGAACTCGATGACGGCTTTCAACGCCGAGGAACACGATCTGTATGGCCTGGACCAGATCAAGCAAGAGCACATCGAGAACAACACAAGCGTGCGTGGTAGCCTCATCGACCGTGGAATTGTCCCCGAGAATCTACCGCCTGCCGAGGATACAAAGAAGCTCGAACGTCGCGTGAAAGCAGACGAGAAAAAGCTCAAAGAGGGCACAGACGGATTCACCGACCCCCAGGGCAGGCTCGACTTGTAAAGCGTCTGTGCCCTTTCGGGTTCGGCCCCAAGCGAGGTCAACAAAAAAGCGACCAGCCGAAGCCAGTCGCTTTAAGATGCTTTGGTGGGCCGTCAGGGGGTCAGCTTGCTTCGCAGGCGGCCGCTGCGGCGCTTCGCGCCTTGCGCGCTGCGCTGGTAAATGCTTACGCATTTCCTCAGCTCCGCGCCCTTTCGGGTTCGACCCCATGAAAGGTCAACAAAAAAGACGGCCAACCGAAGTTAACCGTCTTAACATTCTTTGGTGGGCCGTCAGGGGGTCGAACCCTGGACCTTGGGATTAAGAGTCCCCTGCTCTACCAACTGAGCTAACGACCCAAAGCTAAAGTCCGTTGTGGCGGACTTTAGAGGAGATATCGTGTGGTGGGCCGTCAGGGGGTCGAACCCTGGACCTTGGGATTAAGAGTCCCCTGCTCTACCAACTGAGCTAACGACCCGATATCAACACGAAGCAAGAACTGGGGTGGGTAAAGGGACTCGAACCCTCGACCTACGGGACCACAACCCGTCGCTCTAGCCAACTGAGCTACACCCACCGTGTCCTGTGCGCTTCGCGCTCGACTATTATTGCAAGGAACGCCACGCGATGCAAGCCCCAATTTTCAAGAATTTTGAAAAGAGTTTTTCGAGCGCGTTTCGAGCATTTCCCACCGGTTTCATAGGAGTAAACTTGCCCCACTGCAAATGCTCGAAAGGACAAGCATGAAAGAACTCTCCAACCGCACGGCAACGTTTACCGATTCGGTCATACGCCGCATGACGCGCATCTCTAATAAGTACGGTGCCGTCAACCTCTCGCAGGGCTTCCCTGACTTCGATCCTCCGGCGCAGCTGCTCGAGAGCCTCGGCACTATCGCGACCGACCCCGAGCCGCTCTATCACCAGTACTCCATCACTTGGGGCTCCCAGGCCATGCGCGAGGCGCTCGCAGCCAAGCAGGAGCACTTTATGGGCATGCCGATCAACCCCAACGAGAACATCGTAGTCACATGCGGCTCCACCGAGGCCATGATGGCCGCCATGATGACGGTCACGAACCCCGGCGACAAGGTCGTCATCTTCTCGCCCTTCTATGAGAACTACGGCGCCGACACGATCCTCTCGGGAGCCGAGCCCGTCTATGTGCCGCTCAACCCGCCCACCTTCGACTTCGATCGCGAGGTCCTCGAGGCGGCCTTCCGCGACAACGACCCCAAGGCCATTGTCCTGTGCAACCCGTCCAACCCCTGCGGCAAGGTCTTTACGCGCGAGGAGCTCACCTTTATCGCCGATCTGTGCAAAAAGTACGATGCTTACTGCATCACCGACGAAGTCTACGAGCACATCGTCTATGCGCCCCACGAGCACGTCTATATGGCCACGCTGCCCGGCATGTTCGAGCGAACCATCAGCTGCAGTTCGCTGTCTAAGACGTACTCCATCACCGGCTGGCGTCTTGGCTACACCATTGCCCCGGCCCAGATCACCGAGCGCATCAAGAAGGTCCACGACTTCCTCACCGTGGGTGCCGCCGCTCCCCTGCAGGAAGCCGTCGTCACCGCCCTCAATTTCGACGGCAGCTATTACGATGAGGTCCTTGACCTCTATACCGCCAAACGCGACCTGTTCTGCCAAGGGCTCGATAGTATCGGACTTAAGCACAACGTACCGCAGGGCGCCTACTACGTGATGATGGATATCTCTGAGTTTGGCTACGACAGCGACCTCGAGTTCTGCGAGGACCTGGCCTCAAAGGTGGGCGTGGGCGCAGTGCCCGGCTCGAGCTTCTTCCGCGAGCCCGTCAACCATCTGATTCGTTTCCACTTTGCCAAGCGAGACGAGACGCTTAACGCGGCACTGGAGAACCTCAAGTCTCTACGTGATAAAATCAAGCCGCGCGGGTAAGGACGGCCCGGCAGCTAAAGTAGCCAAAGAAGCCTCGCACCGCCCGCCGCGTTGCGAGGCTTCTTTTTATAACGCTTTCTTAAATAGTTTAGAGCCCTATACTCTAGTCACGGAGCAACTCGTCCCAGAGAGAGGAATACTATGGCAGATCAGCAGCTTATCGGAGCGCTCGAGGCCGGCGGCACCAAGATGGTCTGCGCCACGGGCTATGCAGACGGTACGGTCCTGGAGCGTGAGCAGATCGCGACCACGACCCCGCAGGAGACCGTTGAGGCCGTCAATGCATGGTTTGCCGACAAGGGCATCACCGCGCTGGGCATCGGCGCCTTTGGCCCCACCGCAGTCAACCCCGCGTCGCCCCAATACGGCAAGATCCTGGAGACGCCCAAAACGGCATGGCGCTACTTTGATCTGCTGGGCACCATCCAAAACGAGCTCAATATTCCCTGTGGCTACGACACCGACGTCAACGTTGCCTGCTTGGGCGAGGTCACCTTTGGTTGCGCCCAGGGCCTCACCGACGTGGTCTACCTGACCATCGGCACCGGCGTGGGCGCCGGCGTGCTCTCGGGCGGTAAGCTCGTGCACGGCATGATGCATCCCGAGGCCGGCCACATCCTGGTCACGCGCGACCCGCGCGACACCATCGGCGAGCATAGCGCCTGCCCCTTCCATGACAACTGCCTCGAGGGCCTCATCGCCGGCCCTGGCGTTAAAAAGCGCTGGGATGGCAAGAGCGCCGGAGACATGGCCGATGACCCGGAGGCCATGGACCTGCTCGCAGGCTATCTGGCACAGGCGCTCATGACCTACACGCTGTGCTACGCACCGCAAAAGATCATCATCGGCGGCGGCGTGGCCGACCACACCCCCATCGTGCCGCTCGCACGCAAAAAGTGCGCCGAGATGCTCAACGGCTATATCGTCACGCCCGAGGTCAACGACATCGATTCCTATATTGTCAACAACAGCCTCGAGGGCAAGCAGGGCATCATGGGCTGCCTGGCCCTGGGCGCACAGGCGCTTCAGTAGCAGACGCACCCACAGGGCGTGGCGCGCTCGGCAAATCCAACCTACGGAACGACGCCACCACGCCTCATATAACCCCTCAAATAAAAAAGGCCGCCTAGGACCAAACAATACGTCCTAGGCGGCTTTTTTGGCGCACATCAGCCACCGTAAGAGATATCGAAGCACAACGCCCGTTGCCGCTCCACAGCAGTCGATCATCACATCGGTGATCATGCCGGCGCGTCCCGGCACAAAGAGCTGAATCGTCTCGTCGATCGAGGGAATCAGCAGCAGGAACACCGCCGTGGGCAGCAGCACGTCAAAGGTGCGCCGGCCCTCAAAATCAAAGGCGTGCGTTGCCAGGATGCCGAGCACCATATACTCGGTAAAATGCGCGCACTTGCGAACAACAAAGTTGGTCACCCATTCATATGGAAGTCCCACGCCGTGCAGGAAACCGCGGATAGCTTCCATGACCGTTAGGCTCAGCGAGCCCGACCCCGAGCCGGGAACCAGCGAATTGCCCCAGATCAAGAGCGCCATCAGGCAGGTAACAACCGCCCATTTTCGATTGATCTTAACCATGCAGAAGTTATGCCTCCGCGCGGAGCGGCGCGAAGCTGGCGGTACCGCCCTCGATAACGCTCAGATAGGCACGGCCCGTACGCTTGGCGGTAGAGGACTGCAGGCGCTCGATCTCTTCCTCGAGGATCTGATTGACGCGCTCGTGACGACGGTTTTCCATAATGCCGGCGGCAATAGCCTCGGCCCGCTCGATGCTCTCGCGTGAGATACGGGCGGTATCCTCGGGGAACACAGCGCTGTGACGGCCGACATAGGCGGGGGCAGCAGGCTGAGGGGCAGCGACGGGAGCGGGGGCTGCAACAGGAGCGGGCTCGTCAATCTCATCCAGAATCGCGGTGGCGGCGGCCCACATGTCCTCGTGGCCCGAGTAATCGGCCATGGGGACATCAACCTCGAGCGAGGCATCTGGAAGGTCGCCGGTGTTGATGCGATCTTGGGCATCAATCGATGCGGTGATGGCTGCAGGCTCATCGAGGTCATCGAGATCGATGTCCGCGGCACCGGAGATGATAGGCATGCTGGCGAGGTTTGCGTTGTACGGCGCAGCCTCAGCCGCCTGCTGCTGGGCAGGAGCGCCCCAAAGCGAGCTTTCGGCGGCACGGCGGGCGGCAACGGCCTCCTCGTCCGCGGCCATGGCTTCATCAACGTACGAATTGTCGGCAGAAGCGTTCGCGTCCGCCGAGGTAGCGCTGTAGGCGTTATTGGCTGCCGCGTTGGCGACGAGCGCCACGAAAGCCGCCGTGCTGCCCGCAGGGGCGGCCTGGGAGCCAGACACGGCGCGTGCCGCGGCGGCGATGTCGTCGCGATTGAAGGAGTCGGTCTGCCCGCCGTTGGTGAGCTCGTCGATGGCGACTTGATAGACGTCGCGCGAGTGTGCAGGGTCGCAGCTCACCGGCGAATCGTCGTCGAGCATACTGTCGATCATGGACCAAGCCTCGTCCTCGTCCATAGCATCTGCGGCTCGAGCGATGGTAGGGACACCATCATCGGCATGACGGCGCTGGAACGCACCAGTCAGGCCGGAAAGGAATGCCGAGGTAGACTGCTCCGCCTGAGCCTGAGAAGCAGAAGCCGCAGCGTAAGGAGTCGCATCCTGCTGCTGAGCTGGAATCGAGGCGGTCTTGAACTCGCTTTGATGCTGATTGAGATTGGCGGCACCGCCCATGGCATCGGGCTGGAACAGACGCTCTTCACGCTGCGCACGATACTCGGAGATACCCAGCGAGGCGGCATAGATACCCACGCCCGCCACTGCGCCCACGGCGAAGGGAACCGCACCCGCCACGACCGTCTCGTTCACCGACGAAAACGGCAGCGTCGCGGCATACATAACCACGGGAGCGGCAAGGCCGATCCCGCACGAAAGTCCGGCAAGGACTGCTCGTTGTGTTGCATCAGAAGAAGCCATGAGCTCTCCCCATCTTCCAGCACCCAAATCGCATCATTCAGTTGGCTGCGCGAGAGAAGATGAAGCGGGGCTATGCCCCAAAGCAACGGTATATGGTTCGTTTCATCTGCGTTTTCCGTCGCGAAGCTTAAAAGCTATTATGCGAAACCGCCCTGTCGATTGCAAGCGACGATGTCGGATTGAAACGGGAAACCTGCTGCTTGCCAGTCTTATGGTCAAAAATAAGCGCGGAGCGGCGATATGGAAAAGGGCCGAGGCTCAAAGCCCCGACCCTTTATCGCATTGATGACTATCGCTGCGCGTGGATGACAACCTAGAACGTCTGCTCGTAGTCGCTGTGCTTTTTGGCCGAACGCACCAGGAACTCCTGGTTGGTGTTGGTGCCCTTAAGACCCTTGATAAACGATGCGGCTGCGCGCTCGGTGTTGTTCATGCCGGCAAGAATGCGACGCAGGCCAAAGACAAACGGGCGCATCTGCTCGTCGACCAGCAGATCCTCGTTGCGCGTACCGGAGGCAACGGGGTCAATGGCCGGGAAGATACGACGGTCGGCAAGATCGCGGTCGAGCTTAAGCTCCATGTTGCCGGTGCCCTTGAACTCCTCAAAGATGACTTCGTCCATCTTGGAACCGGTGTCGATGAGGGCAGAGGCCAGGATGGTGAGCGAGCCACCGTTCTCGATATTACGGGCTGCGCCCAGGAAGCGCTTGGGCGGATACAGGGCCGCCGAATCGACGCCGCCCGAAAGGATGCGGCCCGAGGCGGGCACCGCCAAGTTGTAGGCGCGGGCAAGACGCGTGATGGAGTCGAGCACCACCACGACATCGCCGCCCAGCTCCACGATGCGCTTGGCGCGCTCGATGACGAGCTCGGCCACGCGGGTGTGGTTGTCGGCGGGCATATCGAAGGTCGAGGCCACGACCTCGCCCTTAATGGAGCGCTGCATATCGGTGACCTCTTCGGGGCGCTCGTCGACGAGCAGGCAGATGAGGTGCACCTCGGGGTTGTTAATCGAGATAGACTGGCAGATCTTCTTGAGGATCGTGGTCTTGCCGGCCTTGGGCGGGGACACGATCAGGCCACGCTGACCCTTGCCGATCGGCGACACGATGTCGATGGCGCGACCGGTAATGGAGTCCTTGCCGTGCTCCATGCGCAGCGGCTCGTTGGGATAGACCGGAGTGAGGTCACCAAACTTGGGGCGGTTGCGAATCTGCTCGGGGTCTAGACCGTTGACGGTCGTGATTTTGGCGAGGCCGGCGCGCTTGTCGCCGCCGCGCGAAGGACGCAGTGAGCCCTCGATGACGTCGCCCGTGCGCAGGCGCGCGGAGCGGATGAGGTAGGCGGGCACGAAGGCGTCGTCGTTGGACTTCATGTAGCCATGGGCGTGGATGATGCCGGAGCTGTCCGGGCGAATCTGCAGAATGCCCTTGATGTCGCGGAAGCCCTCTGCCTTCGCGGCGGTGACGTAGATCTCCTCGACGAGCTCGGCTTTCTTCTTGCCGGTCGTCTCGATCTCGAACTCCTTGGCCTTCTCGCGCAGCTCGGCGACCTTCATGGCAGCGAGCTCCTCACGCGAAAGCGTGGGCTCGGTGGGGGCGGCGTTACGTTCCTTGTTGCGCTGTTTGCGATCGCGCTGGCGATTGCGACGGTCGTTGTTGCGCTCGTTGCGTTCCTCGTTGCGCTTGTGCTGGCGACGGTTGGAACGAGTGCCGTCTTCGGCCTCGGCGGGCGCGGCAACATCGGTTGTGGCGGCGTCGGCATTGACCGCAGCGGCTTCATTGGCCTCGGCGCCAGAATCGACCTGCGCTTCGACATCAGCCTGATGCTCGGACGCCTTGGCCTTAGCGGACTTCTTACGACCGCGCTTGGGCTTCTCGGACGCAGGCTGTTCGACGTCTTGGGGCTCGGCGGCATCAGTCGATGCATCGGCGGTCGTCTCGTCGGAATCCTCGGACGTACCCTTCTTGGCAGCCTTAGCCTTGGACGTGCGCTTAACAGCAGTGCGACGGCTGCGACCGGGGCGGACGTCGGCGGGCTCGGCATCGGCGGGAGCGGCCTCGGAAGTCGCAGCATCCTGAACGGGTGCATCGGCAGCGGTTGCAGACTCGGCGGTCGCCGCAGCATCCCGAGCAGCTGCGGCTGCGGCTGCGGCCTTCTCTGCCTCGACGAAGGCCTTGGGCTTGCGACCGCGACGGTGCGGGCGCAAAGCCGGATCGACAACGGGAACTTCGCTGGCCTCGACAGGCGCAGCGGGCTCAGCAGGCGATGTGCCCTCCCCTGCCGCGGAACGGACCGAAGCCTCAGCGAGCTCGGGGGTTGCCTGTTCAGCAACCTGCTCGGCTTTAGCAGCCGTGAGACGGCGTGTGCGCGGTGCCGGCTTCTCGGTCGGCTGGTCGGCGGCAGGCGTCTCGGTGGCGGCAGGGGTCTCGGGCACAGACGGAGCTGCAAGCTCGGTCAGAGCCGCGGCCTCGCGCTCGGCAGCACGACGGCGGGCGCGCACCACCTGAGCCTCGCTAATCTGCGCCAACGCACGTGCCTGCGCGACCTCATCGGAAATCGGCGCCGAGGAGTCAGCTGCAACGGTACGCTTGGCGCGCGTCGTGCGCGTGGTACGGCGCTTGGGCTTGGTGACCTCCTCGCCGTCATCGGCAGGCTTGGCCGCGCGGCGCGCACGCTTGGGCTTTGCCGGAGCAGCCTCCTCACCAGTTGCAGGCACGGCCTTCTCAGCCGCTACAGGCGTAGGCGTCGAAGCAGCCTTAAGCGTCTCAGGAGCCGAGGCTTGCGCGGGCGCCGCGACCTGGTCCGACGCAACCGGTGCAGCGGGAGCGGTTTGCGTCGTCGTTATTTCGTTTTCTTGCTGTTGATCAGACACAGTGTTTGCTCAACTTTCTTTTCAAGCCCTGTGATCACATGCTCCCTGCATAAACCTTCAGGGCGGCTAAACAGTCTAGCTCCGTCAAATACCGACGGACATCATTGATCTGTATCGAGATATTTGCGTCATATACGCAGCGTTAGTGTAACACAACCGCCGCCACCTGCAACTTAGTCATTGGGGACGTTCTTAAACGACTATTCAAAAGGGACACTCTTTGGTTTACCGCCCACAAATCTGACTGCCTCCGCCAAAACTATGGCGGTTTACTACGATGAATCGCTCAACCGCGACCACTCCGAAACTTGTTGAACTAAAACCGCAGGTAGATGCCTTGCACTTTTTAGCTAAAAGCCGGCGTGGTTGGAATATCTCAATTCATCGTAGTAAACCGGCATAGTTTCGTATTTCCAGCAGTTCCAAATTCGTCAATACGTCGGCGTTTGCAAAAAAGCCCGACCTCCGTGGGAGATCGGGCTTTCAAGGCTCAGTTAAACCAAGTCTATACGGTCAAATGACTCGATGATTACATCTGCTCGGGCGCGGAAACGCCAACGAGGGTGAGCACCAGGGCGAGCGTCACGCGGACGGCGTCGCAAGCGGCCAGACGGGCGCGCGAAAGCTCGGGGTCGACGGGACGGCCCTCGCTCGGCAGCACCTGGCAGGCAGCATAGAAGCTGTGGAAGTCGCCGGCGAGCTCCTCGGCAAAGTGCGTCAGACGGAACGGAGCGCGGTCGCGAGCGCAGCTGGCGATGAGGTCGGTGAGCTCGTTGAGCTTACGCGAAAGGGCGAGCTCGGTCGGGTCGGTCAGCAGCGAGTAATCGACGTTCTCACCGATGGCCTTCGCGGCGACGGCCTTCATGCCCATCTCGTCAGCCTGCTCGGGCGTAACGTCAGCGGCACGGCGCAGGATGGAGCACACGCGGGCGTGAGCATACTGCACGTAATAGACCGGGTTGGAATTGTCGCGCTTCTTAACAGCCTCGATATCGAAGTCGACCATCTGGTTAGAGCTCTTGGAAATGAGCGTGTAGCGAGCGGCATCGGAGCCGACCTCGTCGACGAGCTCCTGAAGGGTCACCATGGTGCCCTTACGCTTGGACATACGGACGGGCTTGCCGTTGCGCAGCAGGTTGACGAGCTGGCCCAGCAGAACCTCAAACTTGCCGGGATAGCCAAGAGCGTCGCAGACGCAGCGGACGCGCTCGATGTAGCCGTGGTGGTCGGCACCCCAGATGTCGATGACGTGGTCGACGCGCTGGAACTTATCCCAGTGATAGGCAACGTCGGAGGCGAAGTAGGTGTACTCGCCGTCGGACTTGATCAGGACGCGGTCCTTGTCATCGCCCAGGTCGGTGGAGCGGAACCACAGGGCGCCGTCCTTGGTGTAGAGGTAGCCCATCTTGTCGAGCTTCTCAAAAGCGCGGTCGACGGCAGAGGTGCCGGCGGTCTCGCCCTCGGTGTCCTTCACGTACAGCGAACGCTCGGAGTACCAACGATCGAAGTCGCAGTTAACGGCATGGCAGAGGTCGCGCATGTTGTCGACCATCTTCACGTAGCCGCGCTCACGGAAGCTCTCCATACGCTCCTGCGGATCGGCCTCGACCCACTTGTCGCCGTCGGTGCGCCAGAACTCGGCAGCCTCGTCGATGATGTAGTCGCCGCCGTAGGAATCCTTGCCCAGGGTCTCGGCAAAGTTGTCCTGATACGGATGGGTCTCGGGGTGCTCGTCGTTCTCGTCGGCAACAAAGGCGTCGCGGTCGGCGATCAGCAGCTTGTGAGCCTCGTCGATATCCACGCCCTGCTTGGCGATGATGTCGGCAAGCTGCATATAGCGCGTGCTGATGGAGTTGCCGAAGGTGTTCATCTGAGAGCCGTGGTCGTTGATGTAGAACTCACGCTGGATGTCGTAACCGGCGTGGTCCATAACGCGGCAGAGCGAGTCGCCCAGCGCGGCCCAGCGGCCGTGGCCGATGTGCATGGGGCCGACGGGGTTGGCGGAAACGAACTCGACCTGGGTCTTCAGGCCACCACCGACGTTGGACTTAGCGAAGTCCATACCCTTCTCGCGAGCCTCGCCAAAGATGGCATTCTTGACGGCAACGGAGAGGTAGAAGTTGATGAAGCCGGGGCCTGCGATCTCAACCTTCTCGATCGCGGGGTCCTCGGGCATATGGGCAACGATGGCCTCGGCGATCTTGCGCGGGGCGCAGTGGGCCAGCTTGGCGGACTTCAGGGCCATGGTAGAGGTCCACTCGCCATGAGAAGTGTCAGCCGGTCGCTCGATAGCGCAATCGTCAAGTTCAAATGCGGAAAGGTCGCCGGCCTCCTGGGCCGCAGCAAGCGCAGCGCGTACCAGCTCTTCAATCTTCTCGGGCATAGATCCTCCTTGTGTTAAAGCCCCCGAGCTCTTGGTCACTCGTAGGGCAAAAGCCAGAGTTTGTAGCACTCTATCACAAGCGACGGGCACTGTCGCAGGGTAAAGCTAATAGATATTGCATATGCACAAAAATGACTACAGCTTGTATGGAGTCACTCAAAGATGCCGGTCTGCCTGCAGATTATGCAGGCGTTGAAAATGCATAAAGGTGTGAATGAGCTGCGTCTGTTATCGAATACTCTTACCTATCAGAGTTGTGTGCTTTTCCTGCATAAAGTACGGGTTTGCGCACGTCAGCGTGTTATTCTAGACATACGTTAATTCGTATAAGTTGGAGGTAGCATGTTCTCAATCGGTCAACACGTCATTCATCCGGGCCAGGGAGTCTGCACCGTCGTCGGTTTTAGGGACGACACACCGCAGCCCATGCTGCTGCTCGAGACCAAGCAGGGACATGCGCAGACGATCCTCATGTACCCCGTGGCGCAGGCCGACCGTCTGCACGCCGCCATCTCTCAGCAAGATGCCGAGCACCTGCTGAGCCACTATGACGAGCTGGAGTGCGACACCTTTACCGAGCGCAACAGCTCGCTTGAGGAGACACACTTTAAGCAGCAGCTCAAGCTGGGCGCGCCCGAGACGGTCCGCGTGGCAAAGACCATGATGCACCGCATTCGCCAGGCCGAGGAAGCTGATAAAAAACCCAGCTCCTACTACATGCGCGTACTCAAGGAGGCCAAACGCCGCTCCATCGAGGAGTTCGCCGTGGCCTTGGGCGTCACCGAGGAGGCCGCCGAAGCCCGCCTAGCCCAAGCCGCCCTCAACTAACCCATCCGCGCCAAAAACCACCACAAAGGGAACAGGCACCTTTGTGGTGGTTTTCTTGTTCTAGTAGTATTCATTCTTATCGATACCCACGAGCACAAGGAGTCTCTTATGGCAGAGCCGCTTACCGCCGGAATCACCCGCGACCGCGCGTTCGAACTGCTCAATGAGCACAACAAGGACCCGTTCCATATCACCCATGGCGAGACGGTCGAGGGCACTATGCGCTACTTTGCGCGCGAGTTCGACCCCGAGAACGAGGAGTTTTGGGGCATCGTCGGTCTGCTGCACGACCTGGATTGGGAGGAGCATGAGGACGACCCCATTAACCACACCATCTATGCTGCCGAGATTCTTGAGGGCGAAGGTGCGTCTCCCGAGCTCATTCGCGCCATCCAGACGCACACGTCGGACTTCAACACCTCACTACCCAAGCCCGAGCTGCAGATGGAAAAGATCCTGTTTGCCTGCGATGAGCTCACCGGCCTGATCGGCGCTGCCGTCATCATGCGCCCGAGCAAGAGCGTTATGGACTTTACGACTAAGTCGCTCAAGAAGAAGTTCAAGGACAAACGCTTTGCCGCCGGCTGCTCGCGCGACGTGATTTCGCAGGGCGCCGAGATGTTGGGCTGGGAGCTCCCCGAGCTCTTTGACCGCACCATCGCGGCCATGCAGTCCTTCGCCCCCGACCGAGATACCTTCCAGGCCTAACCGTCAACGCCACCTAAAACCACCACAAAGGGGACAGGCACCTTTGTGGTGGTTTTTCTTGCGCGGTCGCTAGGGGCGGACCTGGCCGGTGCCTCGGAGCTTGTATTTGTAAGTGGTGAGGGCCTCGGCGGCAAAGGGGCCGCGGGCGTGGAGCTTTTGGGTCGAGATGCCGATCTCGGCGCCCAGGCCAAACTCGCCGCCGTCGGTAAAGCGCGTACTGGCGTTGGCATACACGGCCGAGGCATCGACCGCATCCAGGAAGTGCTCGCAAGCATCCGTGTCCTCGGCAACAATGGCCTCGGAGTGCATCGTGCCGTAGCGGTTGATGTGTGCGATGGCCTCGTCCTCGTTTGCCACGACCTTCACGCTCATCTCGAGCGCCAGGTACTCGCGACCCCAGTCCTCCTCAGTCGCGGCGACGTAGTCATCACCCTCGGCAAGCCCGGCATCGGCGCATGCGGCGTAGGTTGCCTCGTCGCCGTGAATGAGCACGCCGTGGTCATGCAGCACGGCCACGACCGCGGGCAAAAACGCATCGGCCACAGCATGGTCGACCAGCAGCGACTCGGCGGCATTGCACACGCCTACGCGCTGGGTCTTGGCATTAACGATAATGTTGAGTGCCTTATCAAAGTCGGCGGATTCATGCACGTAGATGTGGCAGTTGCCCGTACCCGTCTCGATCACCGGCACGAGCGACTCGCGCACGCAGCGCTGGATCAGGCCTGCACCGCCACGCGGAATGAGCACGTCGACAATACCGCGGAGCTTCATGAGCTCGCCAGTGGCCTCGCGGTCGGTGGACTCGATCATCGACACGGCCTCGCGCGGGAAGCCCTTGGCCTCGAGCGCATCGGCCAGCAGCTCGGCGATCATGGCACACGAGTGATAGGCCAGCGAACCGCCGCGCAGAATGCAGGCGTTGCCGGTGCGTATGCAGATGCCTGCGGCGTCGGCTGTCACGTTGGGGCGCGCCTCGTAGACCATGGCGACCAGGCCCAGCGGCACACTCACACGGGTCAAGTCCACGCCGCTTGCAAGCACGCGGTGGTCGAGCACGCGGCCCACGGGATCGGGCAGCTCGGCGAGCTTTTCCAGGCCGGCGGCCATGCCCTCGACGCGCTCGGGCGTCAGCAGCAGGCGATCGAGCAGTCCGGCCGAGGTACCCGCATCGCGCGCGGCGGACATATCGAGCTCGTTGGCGGCAACGATGGAATCGACGCCATCGCGCAGCGCCTCGGCCATGGCGCGCACGGCCTCCTGACGCTGCTCATCGCTCGCCGTGGCAAGCGAGGCCGACGCTGCCTTGGCGGCAACGGCAAGATCGTGGACGTACGTGGCTATATCGACCGACATGGGCGGCCCTTTCTCCTAGAAGCTTGCAACCATGGTAGCCGATTTGCGCATGGCCTCGCCCGCGGCGGTAGAATTGGTCAACCCGAAACACCGCAACGAACGGAAGACTCACATGGCCCTCATCACTTCGTACCACGTCCCCGGCCTTTATGTCGAGGACCACAGCATCGACGTCCCCCTTGACTGGCGCGGCCTGGAGCCGATGCTCCTGGCCGTCGGCAGCACCATGCGCCGCGGCGCTATGCCGGCACCCATCGCCGGCGCGCCCGAGAGCATCAAGCTCTTCTACCGCGTGGTTTGCGCGCCCGACCGCATCAACGACGATCTGCCGCTGCTCCTGTTTTTGCAGGGCGGCCCCGGCGGCGAGAGCCCGCGTCCGCTGTCGCCCACAAGCGACGGCTGGATCGAGGAGGCCGTCAAGC
>UREZ01000024.1 GCA_900547025.1 uncultured Collinsella sp. | reverse complement strand
GCGGGTGGTTTCTGATGCGGCGCGCTGCGCGCCCCGCACAGGCTAAAGCCTCTAATCCATCAGGCGCCCCCACGCGGGCGCCTTTTATATGGGGAGATGATTCACATGCAGATCAACAAGGTCGCCTTTATCGGCAAGGGCGGCGTCGGGCTACTCTACGGCAGCATGATCGCCCAGGCACTCGGCAACGATGCCGTCGAATACATCATGGACGACGCTCGCTTTGAGCGCCATGCGAACGACGCGCTCACCGTCAACGGCAAGCCCTGCGTACTCAAGTCCGTCCGCGCAAGCGAGGCGACACCCGCCGATCTGGCCATCCTCACGGTCAAGACAACCGGACTCGACCAGGCACTCAAGACTATGGAGCGCGTCGTGGGGCCCAATACGCTCATCGCCTCGCTGTGTAACGGAATTACGAGCGAGCAGAAGATTGCCGAGCGCTTTGGCTGGGAGCATACCGTTCTTGGCATTTGCCAGGGCATGGACGCCGTGTTCCTCAACGGCGCGCTCACCTTTACCAATGCGGGCGAGATTCGCTTTGGCGCGGCAGCGGGCACCGAGCCCGCAACCGTCACCGCCATCGACGAGCTCTACACGCGCTGCGGCATCGCCCATACCGTCGAGAGCGACATTGCGCACCGCATGTGGGCCAAACTCATGCTCAACGACGGCATCAACCAGACGTGCATGGCCTACGGCGGGACCTACGGAAGCGCCACGGAGCCGGGCTCCGAGCAGCTCCGCAGTTTTGTCTCCGCCATGCGCGAGACGCTTGCGGTCGCCAACGCCGAGGGTATCGAGCTCACCGAGGCAGACCTAACGCAGATGGTGCATCTCATCGAGGGGCTCGACCCCGCCGGCATGCCCTCGATGGCGCAGGACCGCGTCGCGCAGCGCAAAACAGAGGTCGAGGAGTTCGCGGGCACCGTCCGCCGCCTCGCGGCCAAGCACGATATCCAGGCGCCGCAGAACGAATGGCTCTATCGGCGCATCCGTGATATCGAGGCAAGCTGGTAACGCCGCCGCACCGCATCCAACAGTCTCAATAGCAAAAACCGCCGCAAAGGGCACTCCCCTTGTGGCGGTTTTCATGTTCAGCCATGGCCAACAGTCATTTTCGCAACAGCTAGAGATGCGACTCCGGAACCTCGTCCTCATCGTCGCGACAAAGGACAACACCGGCGCTTCCCAGCAGTGTGACCGCGATCAGCGCGCCGACCACAATAGGAGCAGCCCCGCACGAGCCCTGCATGCCTGCGACAAACGCAGCTGTAGGGCCAAGACAGCCAAGTACCAATGCGACGGCGGCGATAGCGATATCTCGAGCGTTCATGAGACCACTTCCTCCACGAGAAAGACCTTATTTCTCATGAACCAGTGTGCCCCGCATGCATACGCCCAGCGTACCGCCACGGTAAGGGCTCTGTTAACTCAAACGCACATAAAGAAAGGGCGGCTTTACGTTGCCTAAATGCTCAGTAAAGACGCCCGCCCATCATGTGCCTATTTTGCTCTGATGGCAGATTACCAACCGGTGTAGTAGTCGGTGGTTCCGGCGGCGCAGCCGGAGTCATAGACCTTGCAATCACCCTTGGAGCCCGTAAAGGTCGAGCCCTGGGCCATATCGCCCGCGGCAACAACGTAATAGCCGTCGGAATCGCGCCAGAAGCCCTCAGAATCCTGAGTCCATTCGCCCGTGCGATAGTGATAAAGCACATTGCTGCTGTAATAGGTCTCGCGGCGCCCGTTGTAGTTATTGACACCCGCAGAGCGCGTCAGGCCCGATCCGTTCGCGTAGGACGCGGCAGACGCGTAGGACGGAGTGTAGCCGGCGTTGTAGTACGAAGCCTGGGCGGCCTCGGCAGCCTCTGCCTCGGCGGCAGCGGCCTCGAGCGCTTCGCGCTTGGCATTCTCAAGCGCAGTGCGCAGCTCATCGAGCTCGGTCGACTTCGCGTCGACCTCCCCCATCGTCAAAAGGCTGCCCGCACCATCGATACAACCCTGCAGCACAGCGCGCTCGTCATCGGTGGCATAGTCACCATACATGTTTAGGATAATCTGAGCGCGCATCTCAAGGGAATCGCGCTTGGCCTCCATCGAGGCGTTCCACTCCTGCATGGAACCATAACCATCGCCGCGATAATCAACGGGCTGTACCAGCGTCGTCTCGGACGGCGTAGATCCAACCGTATCGGACAGTGTTGCCGCGTGGGCATCAGTTGTGCCGGCGCCCGCCAAAAGCGCCACGGTCAGAGCGGCGGAAAGGGCGGCGGCTTTCGGTTTTCGTGAATCGATCCTCATGTAGCTGGAAACCTCCGTAGTGCGTTTTTGCTGCGTTTGAGCTGCGTGTGATTCGATCGCGCTGCATAGTACCTCGAGCAAATCGCGACCTGCGGTTTTACTCAAAAGGCGCACGTCAATTGCGTAAAACTCACATCCTCTCAACAGGAGTTTTCCACAACTCGAATGCATAAAGCATGCCAAAAACCCTGTAATAGCGCCCTTCCTATGCAAAAAAGGCGCCTGCGCAACCATTGCTTGCACAGGCGCCTTGAGCAGGCATTTTATGCAGTTATACCTATCGAGTCGCAAGGGGTCCTTGCACAAGTCGCCTTACTCGTCCAGCGCGGCGAAGGCCTGCTTCAGATCCCAAATGATGTCCTCGGCGTTCTCGGTACCGATGGAAAGACGGATCGTGGAGGGCGTGATGTTCTGCTCGGCGAGCTCCTCGGCAGAGAGCTGGGAGTGCGTGGTGGTAGCCGGGTGCACGACGAGCGACTTGACGTCGGCCACGTTGGCGAGCAGCGAGAACACCTGCAGATGATCGATGAACTTCCAAGCTGCCTCCTGGCCACCCTTAATCTCAAAGGTGAAGATCGAAGCGCCGCCGTTGGGGAAGTACTTCTGATAAAGCTCGTGATCGGGGTGCTCAGGCAGGCTCGGGTGGTTCACCTTGGCGACATGGCTGTCACCAACCAGGAACTCAACGACCTTCTTGGTGTTCTCGACATGGCGGTCGACGCGCAGCGACAGGGTCTCGGTGCCCTGGAGCAGGACCCAGGCGTTGAACGGGCTGATGCAGGCACCCTCGTCGCGCAGCAGGATGGCGCGGACATAGGTTGCGAAGGCGGCGGGACCGGCAGCCTCGGCAAACGAAACACCATGGTAGGAGGGGTTGGGCTCAGCGATCTGGGCGTACTTTCCGCTCGCCTTCCAATCGAAGTTACCGCCGTCGACGATCACACCGCCCAGCGAGGTGCCGTGGCCGCCGATGAACTTGGTTGCGGAGTGGACAACGATGTTGGCGCCATGCTCCAGCGGACGGAACAGATACGGGGTGCCGAAAGTGTTGTCGACGACAACCGGCAGACCGTGCTTCTTGGCGATCTCGGAGATGGCGTCGATGTTGGGGATGTCAGAGTTGGGGTTGCCGAGCGTCTCGAGATAGATGACCGTGGTGTTGTCCTTGATGGCACCCTCAACCTCTTCCAGGTTATGAGCATCGACAAACGTGGTCTCGACGCCAAACTGGGAGAGCGTATGCTCGAGCAGGTTGTAGGAACCACCGTAGATGGTCTTCTGAGCCACCACGTGGTCACCAGCCTGGGCAAGAGCCTGCAGGGTATAGGTGATGGCAGCAGCGCCGGAGGCGACGGCAAGACCGGCCACGCCACCCTCGAGTGCGGCGATACGGTCCTCAAAGACGCCCTGGGTGGAGTTGGTCAGACGGCCGTAGATGTTACCGGCGTCGGCAAGACCAAAGCGGTCGGCGGCGTGCTGGGAGTTGCGGAACACATAGCTCGTGGTCTGGTAGATAGGCACGGCGCGGGAGTCGGATGCGGGGTCGGCGCTCTCCTGGCCAACATGAAGCTGCAGGGTATCGAAACCAAAGGTGTGCTCGGGGTTGTTGATGAACTGGCTCATGATGATCTCCTTGATCGAACGAAAGTAAATAAAAAGAGAGAAGTAAGTCGCTGTCTCCTGATCACGCCGACGGGCGCAAACAGGAGCCCGGCATTCGTCTTGGTAAGCAATTCATATGCGGGCCTCCTTTCGCATCCCGGTTCTGTGGTCGGCTTAATTACCTACCGCCTTTGTGTGTTTTGAATAGTACGAGCATCGTCTCCCTCGGTCAATCACTTAAAAGCGCTAACCTGTTATCGGTTTTTTAGATAGCTATCGAAAGGACGGGCGCCGATGACCCTCCAGCAGCTTCGCTTTCTTATCGCCGTGGCAGAATCCGGCTCAATTAACGCCGCAGCGCAGCGCCTCTATACCGCACAGTCCAATATCTCCAACGCCGTCAAAAGCCTCGAGCAGGAGCTCCATCTGGAGATCTTTACGCGCTCCAGCCGCGGCGTCACGCTCACCAACGACGGTACCGAGCTTTTAGGCTATGCGCGCCAGGTCGTGGAGCAGGCCGACATGCTCGAGGCGCGCTACGAGGACGGCGGCACCCCGCAAGCCCGCCTCGCCATTTCCGCCCAGCACTACGCCTTTTCGGTCGAGGCCTT
This sequence comes from uncultured Collinsella sp., assembly GCA_900547025.1. Classification (GTDB taxonomy): domain Bacteria; phylum Actinomycetota; class Coriobacteriia; order Coriobacteriales; family Coriobacteriaceae; genus Collinsella. Next base: position 17,074 of record UREZ01000024.1, on the reverse strand, counting down.
TGTCAACGCAGTCGAGCGCTGCCGCGACAGCAAGTTCGAGTTCATCATGCGCGAGACCACCACATCGCAGATCATCGACGACGTGCGCGCGTTTCGCAGCGACATCGGCATCCTCTATCTGGACGACTTTAATACCCGTGTCTTGCAGAAGGCCTTCGCCGATGCCCGCGCAAGCTTCCATCCCCTCTTCGACGCGACGGTCCACGTCTTCGTCAGCGAACGCCATCCGCTCGCACGCCGCCCTCAACTGTCCCTTGCCGACCTCACGCCCTATACGCGCTACAGCTTTGAGCAGGGAACCTCAAACTCCTTCTATTACGCCGAGGAACCCTTTAGCTATATCCCTTGCGACCGCAACATACGAATCTCGGACCGCGGAACACTTACCAACTTACTTATCACGTCGAACGGTTACACCCTGTCGACCGGTGTCCTCTCCAATGAAATGCAATGGGGCATGGCATCGATCCCGCTAGCAGACGCCCCAACGATGCACGTTGGCTACATCATGCACGACGAGCGCAAGCCCTCTCTCCTCTTGCAGCAATACCTCGACGAGCTCAACCGCATCATCCATGCCAACTAACAGTCGGAAGACGGGGTAGAAATCGTAGATTGCTGGCCCCCGGCGGGCATGGCGCTACAATGGTCACTCACATGAAATGCACTCAACGAAAGGAAGCCCGTGAAGGTCATCATCTACACCGACGGCTCGGCCCGATCAAATCCGGGACGCGGCGGCTACGGCTCCGTGCTCAAATACACCAACCCCGCCGGCAAGACCTTCACCTCCGAGCTTTCGCGCGGCTACGCCAAGACCACCAACAACCGCATGGAACTCATGGCCGTTATCGTGGCGCTCGAGGCGCTCAACCGCCCTTGCGAGGTCGAAGTCCATTCCGATTCGCAGTACGTCGTCAACGCCTTTAACAAGCACTGGATCGACGGCTGGAAAAAGCGCGGATGGAAAACCGCCAACAAGCAACCCGTCAAGAACCGCGACCTGTGGGAGCGCCTACTCACCGCCAAAAGCAAGCACAAGGTTGAGTTCATCTGGGTTAAGGGTCACGCCGGTCACGAGCTCAACGAGCGCTGCGATGAGCTCGCCACCACGGCGGCCGACGGCAGCAACCTCGATATCGACGCCGGCTTTAACGAGAGCGACCTGTAACGGCGTTTTCGCACGCTTTTGTGTCCTCCCGCGCTACACTCGTCCTGTAAGCCAAACAACGCAAGGGGGACACATGTTGCGTATCGCAACCATCGGCACATCCATGATTACCGACGACTTTATCCAGGTCGTCAACGCCAACGACCAAGCCGCGTTTGTGGGCACGCTTTCACGCGACGCCAATCGCGGTACTGCCTTTACCGCCGAGCGCGGTGGTGAGCGAAACTTTACGTCACTCGATGAGCTTGCGGTAGCCGCCGACGTCGACGCCGTCTATATCGGCAGCCCTAACGCACTTCACTACGAGCAGGCCCTTGCCTGCATCGCCGGTGGCAAGCACGTCATCGTCGAGAAACCCTTCTGCGCCACCGAAGCGCAGGCGCTGGAAGTCTTCCGCGCTGCCGAGGCAGCAGGTGTCGTGGCCCTCGAAGCCATGCGTCCCCTCCACGATCCCGCCTTCCACGCCATCGAGGACGCCCTGGGCGAGATCGCCCCCATCCGCCGCGCCTCATTGCGCTTTGGCAAGTATTCCTCGCGCTACAACGAGATTCTCGCGGGACGCGCCACCAATATCTTCGACTGCAATATGGCATCGGGTTCCCTCATGGACATTGGCGTCTACGCCGTCGAGCCCATGGTCGAGATTTTCGGCATGCCCTCCGGCCTTACGAGCATGACTACTCTGCTCGACCCCACCACGCGACAGCTCACGCACGGCCCCATCGACGGCTGCGGTTCCATCCTCGCCAGCTATGGCGGAGGCCGCATCTCCGTCGAGCTCGCGCACTCCAAAATTACGAATGACCTACTGCCCTCGCAGATCGAAGGCGAGCGTGGCACTATCCAGATTGACCATCTGTCAACGCCCCGCAACGTCCGCATCGACTATCGCGGCGACGTCGTACGCGGCTCGGCGACCGAGGCGCCGCGCGAACAGGGCGACAACGGCCGCGTGCTCGACCTGCCCAAATCGAGCAACACCATGGAATACGAACTCACAGACTTTATCACCGCCATCGGCGGCATCGATAACGTCAAGGAAGAGATTTGGGAGACCCCGGCGGGACGCCACGAGCTTGGCCACTACCGCGATGTCACGCTCGTCTCACTACGCATCATGGATGCCGTGCGTCAGCAGGCCGGCATAACCTTCCCGGCCGACGCAGGCAAGCAGGCATAGCGATGGGCCTCTTCGATACGTTCTTCTCCAGCGTCACCGGCGGCAGTCGAGAGCCTCAAAAACCGTCAAACGTCGAGCTCGAGCTGCGCCGCAGGCTTACCGTGCTTGCAAGCGACGAGGCCACTCAAGACACTCCCCTGCGTTATTTCCTGCGCTGGGCGGGGCAAGTCCAAGGCGTTGGTTTTCGCTTTACCAACACCAACCTCGCGCAGGCACGCGCACTCACCGGCTGGGTGCGTAACATGGAAGACGGCTCAGTCGAGATGGAGATACAGGGAGCTCCGGCAGACATCCTATCTCATCTCGAGGCACTTCATGCCTCCTACGAGCGCATGGGAACGCGTTTTCGCCTTGTAGATGCCCAGGCCCGAGCCCCACTTGCCAATGAAGACGGTTTCAGTCCTCATTATTAGTATTGTGTGCTAAATACGGTATCATTTACCTACGACCGTTGATAGAAAAGAGGCGAGGCGCATGGCGGTGCAAAGAAGGAATACCAAGCAGCGAAAGCTGGTTCTTGACGCCGTGCGCCAAAGCTACAACCATCCCACCGCCGACGAAATCTACAACGTCGTGCGCGCGCAGGATGACAAAATCAGCCGCGGTACGGTCTACCGCAACCTCAATCTCTTGGCCGACGCCGGCGAGATCCTCTCCATCAAGACGCCGGGCGGCAGCCGTTTCGATCGCACGATCGAGCCGCACGCACATATCATCTGCACCTCATGCAGCCGCGTCATCGACGTACCGCTCCCCTTCGATGCCCAGCTCGACGCCAAAGCGTCCGAGCAAATCGGCTGGCACGTCACGTCGCACTACACCATCTTCGAGGGTCTCTGCCCCGACTGCCGGTAGATGTTTGGAACATGCCTTAAAATCCACCTTTCCGCACTTTGCAGCAAAAAGTAGATTCCTAGACATGTCCCAAATGTCTACTCAGCAAGTAGACGACGCAGCTCTTCTTCGACCGTGCGCACGTAGCGGACGCGGTCGTTAATGCCACGCATAGAGGAGTTGCAGCTCTCCATCAGATAGGGATGGCCCACGACGTTGAGCATGTCGCGATCGTTCTCATTGTCGCCAAACGCCATCATCTCATCGGGCGAAATACCCAGGGCACGACCGTAATCGGCAAGCGCGGAGCCCTTGCCCGAACCGAAACCGATAAAGTCCGTCCATTCGGTTCCCGACGTCATCACGTCAACACGGTCGCTAAAGAGGCGCTCGAAATACTCCAGGGCCGCCGGCTGATCCACCTCGGGCGTCTGGAAGGCAATCTTAATGACGTCCTCGTCGATGTCCTCGGGGCGGTCGACCACCGCCACATCGCAGTGGACCTCATAGCGCAAATGGTCGACGAACGCATCGTTGCCGCTCATGGTGTAGAGGTGTCCCTCACACGAAAGGGTCACGTCGGCATGGGGATATGCAACCACGGCATTCGCGATATCCATAGCAAGGCTACGCTCCATGGAACGCTTGACAACGGCACGTCCCTCGCTCATCACCAGGGCTCCGTTTTCGCATACATAGGCGAGCTCATCGGCCACCGGGGCAAACAGATAGCGCAAGCTCGCATATTGACGGCCGCTCGCCGGCATAAACACGATGCCGCGACGATGCAGCTCATCGATGAGCTCAAAGGCCTCGGAACGCGGCTCGCGCTCCCCCGGATGCAGCAACGTGCCGTCCAAATCGCAGGCGATCAGCTTGATTCCCTCAAGACCCATATGCTTTCCCCCAAAGCACCTCATCAACAGCAAGACGGACTTTGAATAGTTGCCTCTCAAAGTCCGTCTTACTTATACGCACGTTAACCGCGCGCCTTCTTTACAATCGTAAAGTCTGGAGCCATACTCACAACGGCATCCGCCGCACTCGACGCAAAGCGCCGGTCCGAATCGAGTTCACGGGTAACCACCGAGAGCCGAACGCCCTCGACGCCCCGGAGCATGCGGCCCAAAACAGGCTGCACCGGCGTATACATGCGCACGGTATGCTCGTCCGAATCGCCTCGGAAAAGTGGCGTATGCATATTGCCGATCTCCCAGCACGCATGCGCGAGCGCAATCGGGTCCATGCGGTCAACTTCGACCAAATAAACCTCGGCGCTGCGCAGACGTACGACAACCACCACGGGCACCGCACCCGTGTGGTCGATAGCGAGCACGTCACCGTCGGCAAGACGACCGCCGTCGGCAGTATCCAGCCGAACATCGACCGTGCGCCCCAGCTCCGTCACGCCCACAAGCGCGCATACATCAGCCTGGTCCCAATCGAGCAGCAGCTCGTCAACTTCAAAGACGCCGCCCAACTTCCGGCGAAGCAAAAGCTCATAGGACGGATCGTTGAGATTTCCCAAGTATGTCGTCGAAACCAAGCGTTCAGGCATACTCTAACCCTCGACCTCGACGAGCTCGATATCAAAGTTGAGGTCCTTGCCGGCAAGCTCGTGGTTGGCGTCGAGCGTCACGGCCTCGGGCGTTACGTCGATGACCACGGCGGGGACGGGCATGCCGCTCGGCGTGGACAGGAAGAGCTTCATGCCCTTCTCGATCTGCTCGATGTTGGGAACCTGTTCGGCCGGGAAGGTCAAAACCATCTCGGGATTGTGCTCGCCATAGGCATCGGCAGCCGGGATGTGCACGGTCTTCTTCTCGCCCACCTGCATGTCGACAACGGCGGCGTCGAAGCCCTTGATCATCTGACCGGCGCCGCAGGTGAACTCCAGCGGCTCGCCGCGATCGTAGGAGCTATCGAATTGCGTGCCGTCGTCGAGCGTGCCGCGATAATGGGTCTTGACCTTCTTGCCCTGGTTGGACATGGAAACCTCCGTGATAAGGGCGGCGCACAACGTGGGCCGCCATGAACATATGGCGCTAACTATACCCTAGTCATACAATTCAAAGACAGTTTGCAAAGAAACGCTGCAACCGGAGGAACCATGGCATATCCCGTATTTGACCTACACTGCGACACCGCCGACCGCATCGGCTGGGCCACGCTCGATCTCGACCTGCGCTTTACCGCCGGCACCGACGGTTATTTCCCCGGCGACGAAACGCATCCGCAAGATTTCGACCTCATCGAGGGCAACGCCTGCGCCATCTCGCTCGCAAAGATCGGCAACACGCCGTGGGCGCAGTGCTTCGCCACGTTTGTCCCCGACGAGATTCCCACCGCCCACGCCGCGCGCTTCCAGGCGCAGATCATGGCGCACATGAGCGGCCAGGCAATGCTCAACCACGACCGCATGGTCAACGTGCGCAGCGCCGCAGACATTCGTCCCGCGCTCAAGGACGGCAAGGTCGCTTGCATCCACACCATCGAAAACGCCACGTTCTTTGCCGAGGACCCCGCGCTGATCGAAGTGCTCAAGAGCCTGGGCGTGCTCATGTCATCACTCAGCTGGAACGCGCAGGGACCGCTCGCGAGCGGACACGATACCCACGCCGGCCTCACCGCCGCCGGCATCGAGGCGCTTGCGCAGATGGAGCACGCCGGCATGGTACTCGACGTCTCCCACCTCAACGATGAGTGCTTTGACGAGGTTGTCGCCCACGCCACGCGTCCCTTCGTCGCCAGCCACTCCAACTCCCGCACCGTCTGCAGCGTCAAGCGCAACCTCACCGACGACCAGTTCCGCACCATTCGCGACATGGGCGGTATCGTCGGCCTCAACTACTGCAGCGAGTTCCTATCCAACGACGCAACCGACAAGACCGCCGCAGACGTCACCTTCGACCAGCTGGCGGCACATATCGAGCACTGGCTCGACCTGGGCGGCGAGGACGTCATCGCGCTCGGCGGCGACTGGGACGGTGCCACGGTGCCCGCTTTCCTCTCCGATGCCAGCATGATGCCCGAGTTCCAGAACATGCTTTCCAAGCATTTTGGCAAGACCGTGATGCAGAAGCTCTGTAGCGACAACGCGCTTGCCTTCTTTGAGCGTTATTAATTTCACATCCCTTGAGCGGGCCGGCATGCCGAACGGTCGACATGCCGGCCCGTCCCCAATCTGAAGGACCGCTTTTGACGCAGCAATTTACGATTTCCATATCCCGACCGGATGGGACGCCCATCTCCGTCGTCGTTACCAAAAAGCGCGTCAAAAACTTCAACCTACGCGTCACATCAAGCGGTGAGGTCCACGCCAGCGCACCGCTCGGCGCCAGCCGCGAGCGCATCGAGGCATTTGTGAAGCGCAACAGCACCTGGATTGTCAGCCGACTTGCCAAGCGCGAGCAACATCAGGCGACGGCGCGAGAGCCGCTCAGCACCTCGTCCGTCATTGCACTTTGGGGCAAGCCCATCACGGTACAGGATGCACTCGATCACAACTTTGCATCACCCGCGCCGCGGCCCAAGCAGGCCACCTTCGCAAGCTTTATGGGTACCGACGAATCGGACGAAGGCCCACAGGCCAAGCGGCGCGCAATCCTCGACGGCCTAACGTCCGACGAGCTCCAAGCCCACATCAGCCAGCTTTATACGACCGAGGTCACCGCAGCGCTACGCGACATCGTGCACGCATACGAAATCACAATGAGTGTCGCCGTTTCCCGCGTCTCCGTGCGCAGCATGAAAACGCGCTGGGGATCATGCACGCCCAAGACCGGAGCCATTCGCATCGCACGCGAACTTGCCGCTTATCCCATCGAGTGTCTCGACATGGTTGTCGCCCACGAGCTCGTCCACTTGCTCGAGCCAAGCCACAATCAGCGGTTTCACGCCCTGCTCGACAGGTACTGCCCCAACAATAGAGCGCTGTCGCAGCGGCTCAAGCAGCCACCCATAGAGACGTATTAGAACCGGTTAGCGCACGCGCTCGATCTCGACGCCGCAGCTTGCCAGGGGAAGACCGACGGGCGCCCAAGGCTTATCGAGCTTAACACGCACGCCAAGCAGCAAGGAGTAACGACGCAGCAGCATCTGGGCCACACCCTCGGCTGCCGCCTCGATGAGTTTAAACGTATGCTCGCGCAGATAGCCATCGACATCGTGGCACACCGAGCCGTAGTCAATCGAGGCGTCCAGGTTATCGTGCTCCCCCGCTGCACGCAGGTCGGCATAGAGCACCAAGGACACGATGAACTTCTGACCCAGCGCGTTCTCTTCGGGATACACGCCGTGGTTGGCAAAGACCTCGAGACCGTCGATAGTAATGCGATCGGCATGGCGCAGATCGTCATAGCTCACGTGGGGCACCGCCGTTGCGGTGGATATTTCGCCCCTTCCACGGCGTGCGAGCTCGGCACCTTCAGTCTTGGTTGCATTCTCGGGCAGTTTTTTGTTACTCATCGCGATCGTCTCCTTCGTTTAGAACCCCGACCGCGCAAACTAACTACACGCGAATCGACAGGTTCTTTTTATCATCGCTCCAGTTGCAAGCATTGCGCGCGGGGCATGCAAAGCAGGCGCGCGACGCTTTGTCGGCTGCATAGAGCAAACGCTCAAGCGGTTGGCTGTTCACGCGCAGCTTTCGATGGCCCAGAATGGCCGTCTTAATGGCTGCGGCATCGGCCGGCTCAAACGCCACGTCATCAGGCATGCCGCCGAGAATTGCATCAGCGACGCGTTCGCTTGCAACATCATGGGATATACCCGATTCATACTGTTCATCTTTGCCGATATCGTGAAGAAGTGCCGTGGCGTAGATGACCTCGCGGTCAAACTCGAGATCTTCCTCGAGATTCTTAATCCACATAATGCGAGCGACATCGAGCAGATGGTCGATACCGTGGCGGCAGAAGATGCGCCCCGATTCCAGCTGAGCAATGTTGCCCAGGTGGCGCCGGAACAGGCCGTTGGCACAGATGTAATCGATACGAGGCATGACGCCAAAAGGCGCCAGGCCCGAAGCCATAAAACCGCGACGCGGCGTTCCCTCGTCAGTATTCGATGTAAAGTCGTTGACGACTCTCATAGTTAGCGTCCCAGCATCCTAAAGAAACGCTCTTCGAGCGCGGGGTCGGTCTCAAAGACGCCGCGGCGAGCGAGCGTCACGGTCTTGGTGCCGGGCTTTTGCACGCCGCGCATGGTCATGCACATATGCTCAGCTTCCATGAGCACAATCGCTCCCTGGGGAGCGAGATAATCCATGAGGGCGTCGGCAACCTGCGCACACAGCTGCTCCTGCAGCTGCAGACGGCGGGCATAAACCTCAACCGTGCGAGCAAGCTTAGAGAGCCCTGCGACACGGCCGTTGGGGATATAGCCAATGGTAGCCTTGCCATAAAACGGCAGCAGATGATGTTCGCACAGCGAGTAGAACGTGATGTCGCGCTCGATAACCAAATCGTTCGAAGCGACGGCAAACGTTTTGGACAGGTGCTCCTCGGCACTCTGGTCCATACCGCCGGCGATTTCGCCATACATACGGGCAACGCGCGCCGGGGTCTCCAGCAGGCCCTCCCGAGTTGGGTCCTCGCCTATGCCCTCAAGCAACAGCTTAATGGCGGCCTCGACTTTTTCCTGATCGACCATCTGGGCCTCACTTTTCCGATTTTGCGTTCGCGCTATGGTACCACGCCCTCCGGCATCGGCCACAAGCTACATAGTATGGGTCGAATAGACCGGATCATCACGCCAAAGTTCAACTGCATCACAAAGCGCAACGCCCTCGCGCTCAGCACGGGCGCGCGTAGCGTTCATGTCGATCACGCGCTGATTGCTCGAGCCCCTAAAGCGCAACGAGATATCGTACAGATCCTGAACGAACGGGCCGTCCACCAACATGTCGAGGCAGGCCAGGATACGGTCCGTCACCTCGGTATGATGACGGCCACCCGGCATAAGCTCCTCGAGCACGTCACCGGTAAAGCACCAAATGGTCTTGCCCGACCCCGCAGGATAGGCCGCACGCACGCGCTCGATAAAGTCAACAAGCCCCGCCTGATTCTCGGGCTCCATAGGCTCGCCACCCAGAATCGTCAGGCCATCGATAAAGGGATGATCGAGACTCTCGATAATTTTGTCCTCGACGGCGCGATCAAAGGGCTCGCCCGCAGCAAAGTCCCACGCAACAGAGTTAAAGCAATTCTTGCACCCACGACGGCACCCACTCACAAACAGAGAAGTACGAACGCCTTCTCCATCAGCAATGTCGAAATACTTAATGTTCGCGTAGTTCATAGGTAACTCTCCTGGGAGGCCGAGACATATCATCCCGTCCTCAAACATTCTCGGCCTTCGGCCTGCGAAACTGCGGGCGGGACGATATGTCCCGGCCTCATGCAAAGGGTAACTCAATGAACGAAGTGAACATCGAGCATAGGATTCGAGGTCCAATAAAAACTGGGTTGCGGCTCAACCGCCATCGCAAGTAAATCGCAGCTGCAGCTCAAATTATTTCCGCTAAGAACTTCGAGGAGTGAGCAGACCGCATGCTGCATCTCAGCTACATTAACTTGGCTGCCCCGTAGCGAGGCCCCGGATCTTTGCTCGATATGAGTTCCGCACGAACAGGAGGCGCCAGTGGCGCCTCCGTCGTGAGCCAGGACTGTCCGAAATAGCGAGTAAAGGTCCGGGGCCTCGCTACGGGGCAGCCTGGGATGGTTATTAGAGATGCAGCACGCGGTCGCGGATCTCCTCGGTTCGACCCTGGTTCCAGAACTGGGTACCGATGTAGCCGCACGTACGACGGGCGACGTTCATCTTCTCCTGATCGCGGTTGCCGCAGTTGGGGCACTCCCACACCAGTTTGCCATCATCCTCGACAATCTTGATCTCGCCGTCGTAGCCGCACACCTGGCAGTAATCGCTCTTGGTGTTGAGCTCGGCGTACATGATGTTGTCGTAGATGTACTGCATCACGCGAATGACAGCCTTAAGGTTGTCCTGCATGTTGGGAACCTCGACGTAGGAGATGGCACCGCCCGGCGAAAGCTGCTGGAACATGCCCTCAAACTTAAGCTTATCGAAGGCATCGATCTCCTCGGACACGTGGACGTGGTAGCTGTTGGTGATATAGCCCTTGTCCGTCACGCCCGGGATGATGCCAAAGCGACGCTGCAGGCACTTGGCGAACTTGTAGGTCGTCGACTCCAGCGGCGTACCGTACAGCGAGAAATCGATGTCGCTCGCAGCCTTCCACTCCGCACACTTGTCGTTCATGCGCTGCATGACGGCCATGGCAAAGGGCGTGCCCTCCTTCTCGGTGTGGCTGTGACCCGTCATGTACTTGACGCATTCATACAGGCCGGCATAGCCCAGGCTGATGGTGGAGTATCCGCCCACGAGCAGCTTGTCGATCGTCTCGCCCTTCTTCAGACGAGCGAGGGCGCCGTACTGCCACAGAATCGGTGCGGCGTCAGAAAGCGTACCCATCAGGCGCTCATGACGGCACAGCAGGGCACGGTGGCACAGCTCAAGGCGCTCATCGAAGATCTTCCAGAACTTGTCCATATCCTGGTGCGAGCTCAGTGCGACATCAGGCAGGTTGATGGTCACAACGCCCTGGTTAAAGCGACCATAGTACTTGGGCTTGTTCGGGTCGTAGTTCAGCGCGTTGGCAACATTGTTAAAGCCGTTGCCCGAACGGTCGGGCGTCAGGAAGCTGCGGCAACCCATGCAGGTGTAGCAGTCGCCGTTGCCGGCGGTCTCGCCCTTCGACAGCTTGAGCTCGCGCATCTTCTTCTCGGAGATGTAATCGGGCACCATGCGCTTGGCGGTGCACTTGGCAGCCAGCTGGGTCAGGTAGAAGTACGGGGAATCCTCGTGAACGTTATCGTCCTCGAGTACATAGATAAGCTTGGGGAATGCCGGGGTAATCCACACGCCGGCCTCGTTCTTAACGCCCTCGTAGCGCTGGCGAAGCGTCTCCTCCACGATCATGGCAAGGTCGTGCTTCTCCTGAGGCGTACGGGCCTCGTTAAGATACATAAAGACCGTCACGAACGGCGCCTGGCCATTCGTGGTCATAAGGGTTACGACCTGATACTGAATCGTCTGGACGCCGCGACGGATCTCGTCACGCAGACGGTCCTCAACGACCTCACGGACCTTTTCGGGAGATGCGGAAACGCCGAGCTCCTCAAGCTCGCGAGCGACCTCGCCGCGAATCTTTTGACGGCTCACCTCAACAAAGGGGGCAAGATGGGTCAGCGAGATGGACTGGCCGCCATACTGGGAGGAAGCAACTTGGGCGATAATCTGCGTCGCGATGTTGCAGGCGGTCGAGAAGCTGTGCGGCTTCTCGATCAGCGTGCCCGAAATAACAGTGCCGTTCTGGAGCATGTCCTCCAGGTTCACCAGGTCGCAGTTATGCATGTGCTGAGCAAAGTAATCCGAATCGTGGAAGTGAATCAGGCCCTCATTGTGGGCATCCACGATCTCCTGGGGCAGCAGCACGCGCTGGGTCAGGTCCTTGGAGATCTCACCGGCCATGTAGTCACGCTGAACGGAATTGACGGTCGGGTTCTTGTTGGAGTTCTCCTGCTTGACCTCTTCGTTATTGCACTCGATCAGCGACAGAATCTTGTCGTCGGTCGTGTTCTTCTGGCGCTTCAGGCTTTGAACATAGCGATAGATGATGTAGTGGCGGGCAACCTCGTAGCAGTCGAGACGCATGATCTCGTCCTCGACCAAATCCTGGATCTCCTCGACCGAAACGGTATGGCCCGCGTTCTCGCATGCCTCGGCGACGTTTTGCGCCGCATAAACCACCTGGCGGTCGGTTAGACGAGAGCTCTCCTCGACCTCCAAGTTGGCGGCGCGGATGGCATTGACGATCTTGTCGATGTCAAAGACAACCTCGGTGCCGCTGCGCTTGATGATCTTCATCCTCTTGCCTCTTTCGCGTCGTAGCCTCATTGCGCTTCAGAGCCAAACGATGCCCGGCAGGGCTTGCCCCTGTCTTGCGGCGCCGTCGCGCAATCTGTGTTCTCGATAAACCATAAGCCTCTATGCGGACATTCCCAGGAGCCGATCAAGCGACTCAAGGACACGTTCAAAAGAGGCAATTAAGGTCTTCGTTCTCTGTCCGCCATCTATCATACGACAAAGATGCATCTATATCCTGTATTCTTTTTTTAGGTCAAACACAACATATAGTGTTTCAGCAGGTCAAAGCAATTAGTCATTTTGCAGACGCATTATAAATGAGGGGTATTTGACAAGTCGGTAAAACGTTACCAACACGGCTACCTGCATGGCAGCTATAAAACCCCCTTAGTCAAGCCGCTGACAAATCCTACTAAAACCAAGCCACTCACGCCAAAAGAATCCAAAAGTTTATGCTTGACCAACATGTTGCGGTCACGCTCGGCCAGGACGTATGCAATCTGTCGGCACCCCCCTACGGGATGCGAAGACCATCGCGTACAAACCTTGGATCAATATTTGCTGGCATATTTGCCGGCATAAAACAAAACAGCCCAGAGGACATAGCCTCTGAGCTGCGAACATTTGGTGGGCGTTAGAAGATTTGAACTTCTGACCTCTTCCGTGTCAGGGAAGCGCTCTCCCCCTGAGCTAAACGCCCAAATGGAGCGGACAACGGGGCTCGAACCCGCGACCCCAACCTTGGCAAGGTTGTGCTCTACCAACTGAGCCATGTCCGCCTGCGAAGATTTAATATACGGGATGATCCACCCGAATGCAAGAACTATTTTCGAATAATTTGAAAAAAGTTCGAGCCTATGTGATGGGTACGAAAAAGCCCGGCTACCGTAGTAGTCGGGCTGTTACGCTTGGAGCGGACAACGGGGCTCGAACCCGCGACCCCAACCTTGGCAAGGTTGTGCTCTACCAACTGAGCCATGTCCGCATATGTAAAACAAAACGGGCGCCGGAGCGCCCGGATGTTGCCTGGAGGCGAAGCCCGGATTCGAACCGGGGGTAAAGGCTTTGCAGGCCTCTGCCTTACCACTTGGCCACTTCGCCGAAAAAGGACCGCTTGAGACGGTCCGGAAATGCAATGGAGCGGACAACGGGGCTCGAACCCGCGACCCCAACCTTGGCAAGGTTGTGCTCTACCAACTGAGCCATGTCCGCTTGCGGGTTATTAATTTACGCGAGTTGTCCTAAAGACGCAAGTACTTTTTTCAAAAAAGTTGCGCGAAGCAAGTTCATGCAGGTAAATAATGCCAAGCCAAGACCCTAAGCGCACGATTCCAATGCCGAGCTAAACAACTTCACCATCCGAACGCGCGTGCCGGCGCCATCTGTACGACGGGCAACTTCCACATTATCGACGAGCATACGCATAAGCTTGATACCGCGTCCGCGTTCCTCGGATGTTACCGGTTCGCTCGCCCCATCGATAGAATAGCCAGCGCCCCGATCAAGCACCTCGAGCACAACACGGTCCCCATAGGCCTGAACCGTCAGGATGCAGCCAACACCGCCCGCATGGTCATATGCGTTACCCAATGCCTCCCCCAACGCCAATGCGACGTCATAGCGCTCATCACGCCTCAGGGGAAGCGATTCGAGGAGCTCGGCCACACGGTGCCGATAATACGGGAGATTCTCGATGCCTCGCTGCACTTCGACGCTCTTGCTCCATCGCGGCAACTCCCCCACCGGAATGGCGGGAATCGACTCCCGCGCCGGGCCCGCGACATGCAGGATGTCGACAAGTCGGGCAATTTCCAAAAAGCGAACGACCCCATCGGAGGCGTTAACGAGCGAAAGCAGTCCCTCATGCCTCATAAGCTCTCTAGCACGTGTAAGCAAAAACGCCAAACCCGTCGAGTCGATAAAGCCCACGGCCTGGCAATTGATGACAACACGACGCACGCCCCGGTCGATCAAATTATCCAACCGTCGGCGCAGTGCGGGCACCGAGGCGATGTCGATATCGCCCGGTGGCGTCAAAACCGCTATGTCATTCCACTCATTCATACGACCATGGTTCCCCAAAAGAGCTCGCTCGATGCACACGTATCTGCAACCGCGCAGATTTTGCCCGTCAGGCGTCGTGACCTACGAGCGACCCCGTAAAAACTCAAGGGAGACCAGCGCGATGTCATCGTCCAGCGCCGACTCGGTAAAGCGATCAAGCTCGCCCAAGACCTTGCCGCAGATTCCCGATACGCCCTCACCCGAGACAGAGAGCAGAAGGTCACGAAGGCGCTGCTCACCAAAGAACGCTCCGGTGCGGTCGCGGGCCTCAATCGTTCCGTCCGTATACATGAAGAGCATGTCGCCAGGAGCGAACGTAAACACGCCTGTCTCGTACACCATGCTCTCAAAGGCACCGATTACGCCCGATTGGCATCCAAGCAGCTCGACCTCTCCCTCACGGGCCTCGCCGCCACCCAGCGGCATCGACTCTGGCCTAATGACCATGGTCGGAGGATGGCCCGCCGAACAATACGTTGCGCGTCCGGCTTTAAGGTCAATCTTGGCGATAAAGGCCGTCACGAACGTCTCGACCCTCGAAAAGCCCATGAGCATGCTATTGAGCGAGCGTGCCATGCGGGCCGGTCCAGCGCCCTCCCACGCATATGCCGTCAGGGCCGTCTTGACGAGCGCGGACATCGATGCGGCCTCAATGCCTTTGCCAGACACATCACCCAGAATCATGACGGCGCAGTCGTCGGGAAGACGGATGAGCGTATAGAAATCGCCGCCGACCAACGCCGAGTTCGTGGCTGACAGGTACACCGAATCGGTTGCGATACCCGGAACATCCCCCAGGGAATTTCTCATGCCGATCTGAAGGGTCTGAGCGATATGGCGCTCCTCGCGCTTTTGAGATTCGCCTTCGTAGATCAGTTCAAAGTCATGCGCCAAGTGCACCAAGTAGTCATATTCAAG
This sequence comes from uncultured Collinsella sp., assembly GCA_900547025.1. Taxonomy (GTDB): domain Bacteria; phylum Actinomycetota; class Coriobacteriia; order Coriobacteriales; family Coriobacteriaceae; genus Collinsella. The sequence continues at coordinate 1,958 of UREZ01000024.1, read as the reverse complement.
ATCATCAATCGGCTCTTGGCTACCATCACGAAGCAGCAGCGCGCGCGTCGTCGGGCTCTTCGCAACAGAAGCAGGAACAATTGCGTCGTTACTGTGCTTGCCATCACCCTTAGAGCGTGGTCGCCCCGCCTCGATGCCGGAGTCGACGTAGAGACCTTGACAAGGCAGACCATGCGCCCTAAGCCAGCCTCCCATAGGCATCGATTCGTCAACGCGAGTTATACGGACGTGTTTAAGGTCCTCGGCACTCGTACCGCCCAAAACAGATGCCTCAAAGCCATCAGGGCCAGCCCCCAGACGTGCCGCTGGCGCCGTCGTGGAAAAGAAAAGCTTCTCGGGATCGTCCGGCAAAGCAACGCGACTGCCACCTTCAAAATCTATGACGTAGGAATCCAGACTGGCGTCATACTCAACAGGGCAAAAATGGCAGTTAAGCATATTGCAGATCTCGGACGATACCGCCTGGGTAGCCGCGGCGGAATCGTCTAGAAAGGTAAACAACTCATCACGCAAGACATTGAGCGAGCGGCCAAGCTCGGCCGTGCGACGGGAGCGAAGGCTCGATGCCATGCCGACCAGCTGGATAGACAGGTAATCGCAAATGACCTCGAGCACATTAACGTCATAGGCGAGCGGTGCCTGGGGGCGTTTCCAACCAACTTCCAGCACGCCAAGAATCTGCGTACCGTAAAAAACGGGAAGACAGATCTCGCTGCGGTACGGAGGCATATCCTGCATGCGCAACAGGTGCTTAGAACGATTGTCCAGGTCCATGAACATACCGGAGGCGGCCTTATCACCCTCAAGGTCCTGTTGAATCGACAAGCGACAGGCACGCGACTCACGAAGAACATACGTCGGAATGCCAGCGCCATACGGCAAAAACTCAGGCAGGTAGCTGTCGTACAGCTCCTTGGAAACACCGCGAAGTTTAAAACCGCCGCTCTCAGAAAAATAGATAGCGGCACCCGAAGCATCGAGCGTTCCTACAAGCTGGTTCAAAACGGTATCAAGTAGGCTGGGCAGCTCATCGGAGCCCACGGTACTCATAATGACCGAGAGAGTGCCAGAGAGACGCTTGTTCGCAACTCTAAGCTCCGATAACGCACGCTTAAGTTGACGGTCGTGAGAATACTGTTCCTCGATACTGTGAAGCGCCACTAGGACACGTGGTGCGCGGCGCCCAAAGATGCGTGGAGGCGTTACGGAGCCCGCGCGAACCAAGACGGGGATAAAAGAGCCGTCACTCAGCTTGAGCATCAGTTCGTTCTCGAAGCCATCAGTTTCAAATGGCAGACGATGTTCCGTCGCACGTTCAAAAGCGGACGAGTACAGGACGTCTTTAACATCTCCACCGATGACATCGGCGCGTTCCTCGCACATCAACCCAAGTAAGCGATTATTCACATGCAGAATGGTTCCGTCGAGCTCGCAGATGATGACAGCATCGCTCGTGATCTCGACTAGTTGGGCAACGTCTGCCCACTCGTTGCGTTCAAGCGTTTCCATCGTGGACCCCACCGTCTATCGGTAACAAAAAAGCCTCCGAAGAGGCTTCTCAAATGCGATGGTGTCGGAGGCGGGACTTGAACCCGCATGACCAAAAAGCGGTCACTAGCACCTCAAGCTAGCGCGTCTGCCAATTCCGCCACTCCGACATGCTATGTTGTTGATTCGCAGTTCGTTTTGTTGGACCCGCGCGTTCAACGAAGAAGATAATAACCTATGATTCGAGAACTGTGCAAGCACTTTTTTCAAAAAAGTTTACGAATTTGTAAATGCGCAGGTAAATCCGTGTGTCTGGCCCCGAATCGGTGTTGCCTCCCGGCGCATTCCGCAGGGAGGCAACACCGATTCGGGGCCTGCAGATACATACTTCAGGCACAGTTCTCAAACATGTTCTGGGGGCTGATGCGAATTTGGTGGTTCGGCTTTGCCGAGCCCTTATATAAAGAGGC
>UREZ01000023.1 GCA_900547025.1 uncultured Collinsella sp. | reverse complement strand
AGCCAGGCTTGCAGTCGGGGCTGCCGCAGCCGACCTCCTCGCCCATATCAAAGTAGATCTCAGAGCACGGACCGCAGGGGCCGGTGGGGCCAGCGGCCCAGAAGTTGTCGTCCTCGCCCAGACGCGAGATGTGATCCTCGGCAACGCCCAGAGAGCGCCACACATCGTGGGTCTCGTCGTCCTCGGTAAAGACGGTGAAGTACAGGCGGTCGAGCGGCAGCTTGAACTCCTTGGTGATGAGCTCAAAGGCCCAAGCGCAGGCCTGCTGCTTGGAGACGCCGCCAAAGGAGAAGTCGCCGAGCATCTCAAAGAAGGACAGGTGGCGGCCATCCTCGCCGATGCAGTCGATATCGTTGGTGCGGACGCACTTCTGGCAGGAGATCGCGCCGATCTCCTTCATGGTCTTCTTGCCCTGGTAATACTCCTTAAACTGGTTCATGCCGGCGTTGGCAAGCAGCAGCGAAGGATCATCGGGGACGAGGGACGAAGAAGGATAGAGCTTAAGACCGCGCTCCTCAAAGAAGTTGAGGAACTTAGAGCGAATCTCGGCCGTAGTCATTGACGGGTAGTCAGCACTCATAGAGGGAATCTCCTCGGTTTCACATCGAAACAGTTCAAACGTAACGATATTACCATCCCACCGCGCCTGTGCAAAAAAGAGGGCCACCAAACAGCGACCCTTCAGCGAAAGTGCATGTTATTTAGGACTAAGCAATCCTTTGAAAAAAAATGGGTTTGGTAAAATGCTATATAAGAACCATCCGGAAGGAGCGATCGATGAAAAGCAAACGATTTGTCCTGAATGCACTTCTGGTAGTGGCACTTTTAGCGCTCTTGGCCTTCTCCCAATGGTACGCAAACCAACCAGCATTTGGCTACGTACTGTATGCAGTGACGTCCGGCGACAACGCTTATTGCACTCTACGCGCAATTGACGTTCTCTATTTCTATGTAGCCGGCCCCTTATCAATCGCTTTGCTCGTGTTTCTTGTCTTTTACAACATCAAGAAACGCTAACGGGACCTATTTGGAATCCGAATCGTCCATGGAGCCGTCGATGCCGGTTTTGGTGTCGTCGTCCGTATTGGAATCGTCATCCTTGGCGAAGGGGTTCTTGAAAAAGCCTGTCGAGTCGGGCTGAAGACCCGACAGCTTAATCCAGGGATTATCGAGTTCTGGTTTGGGCATAGCCTTAGCCTCCGGCGCAGTCTCGTTGCCGATGAGCTCGGACTCATAGATGAACGTATCGTCTCCAAGCGCGTCATAGGCGGCGACCGGGTTGCCCTCGGCATCGCGATACGGCGTTCCCTTAAACACGGCGCCGTCGTACGCCACGAGCTGGCGGCCGGTCTCGTTCTCAAAGTAGTAGATGAAAATGCCCTTGAGGGCCGCGCACAACGGGATGGCGATGACCATGCCGATGGGGCCCATGAGTGCCGAACCAATAACGAGGGCCGTCAGACTCATGATGGGATGCGCCTGGACCGAGCTCCGCATGACCTTAGGCGAAATGACGTTGTCGGTGACATTTTGCGCCACCATGGTCACGATCAAGGTCCATAACGCCAGCATCGGGCTGAACATAAAGCCGAGCACCGTGGCGATCGCCGCGCTCACCCAGGGACCGACAACCGGGACCAAGTGCATGATGCCGGTAAAGATGGCCATGAGTGCCGCATACGGATGCCCGATGATCGTAAAGCCGATAAAGGCGAGGATGCCACCGCAGATCGACGTTACGACCATGCCACGCATGTAGCCGCCGACCGAGCGCGAAAGAATCGCGACCATAAAACGGTACGAGGTCTCCTTTTCCTGACCGATGATGGTGCAGACCTCGTGGTGCATGCGGGGATAGTCGCAGGCCAACCAATAGGCAAGCACCAAGCCCAGGAAGATGACGAACAGCTGCGAGGCCGTATTGGTAATGAGCGGGAATACACCGCGGCCAAGCTCGGCGGCAATCTGTGAGACATACTTGGACGCCACCGTGACGAGCGAAGAAAGGTTATCGTCCAGATACTCCTTGAGCGGCGTGTTGTTGAGCGTCTTGGCATGCGAGATCATCTCATTGAGGTCGCCACCGGCAACACGAAGCTGCTCGGGCAGGCGGCTCAGGACTTCCATGATCTGACCAAAGAGAATCGGCGACAAGATGCAAACGACGCCGACGAGCACGGCAACGACCACAATAAGCGCGATGAGCGAACCGATGCCGCGATTCACACCATGGTGCTCGAGCCAGTTGGTGATCGGCGACATCACAAAGGCGATGATGGAGCCGACTGCCAAAAACTCGATAACCGGCGCCAGGATGCCCATAAGGTTAAAGATGACGGCAGCGATGACAATGCAGCCGACGACGCCCCAAATGCGCAGCGTCAGAATACGGGTATCGCGAAGCGTGCGGTCGGTTTGTTGGGGGTGCTCACTCATGAACGAACCATCACTCCGTCGGGGTCAATTTTGTCTTGAATCTTCTTAAGGGTACGGCGCAGCAGGCGCGAGACCTGTACCTGCGAGATGCCCAGCTTCTTGGCAATCTCGATCTGGGTCATGCCCTTCACAAAGCGCAGCTCGATTACCTCGCGCTCGCGCGGCGAGAAATCGCGGATGGCTTCCTCGATTACCAGGCGATCATCGGTAAAGTCGAGCTCGTTGTCGTCGTCGGCGTAACGGTCGAGAATCGAAGGGGCATCGTCGGAATCGGACGCACCGGGGGCTTCGATGGGCACCGAGGTGTAGGCCGAAGACGATTCCATAGCCTCGAGGACCTCATCGACAGTCACATCTAGATACTCAGCGATCTCCTCAACCTTGGGCGAACGCTGCAGCTCGTTGGTAAGTTTGTCAGTAGCCTGGTTGACCTTGGCCGAGAGCTCCTGCAGACGACGCGGTACGCGCACGCTCCAGCCCTTGTCGCGGAAATGGCGTTTGATCTCGCCCAGGATAGTGGGTGTCGCAAACGTCGTGAACTCGAGTCCGCGCTCGGGATCAAAACGGTCGATAGCCTTGAGCAAGCCCAAATAGCCGACCTGCATGAGGTCGTCGAGCGGCTCGCCGCGATTCTTAAATTTATTGGCAAGAAACCTTACCAGATTCATATGGGACATGACGAGCTGCTCGCGGGCGTCCGGATCACCGGTCTCCTTGTAACAACGAAACAGCTCGCGGGTTTTCTCCTTGTCCCAAGCGGTCTTGCCGCTCCGGGAACGTTCGGTCATATTAGATATCCGCCTTGAGGTCGAGGGAAAGCGTCAGGGGCGCCGCAGTCTTTTCGTAGGAGTCGCACACGCTCGCGAGGATGAGCTCGGCATATACCGCAGCCTGGTCGTCTTCATCGACCGTAGCCTGATCGCCAAAGGTAATAGTCATGCCAACGTGGGTCTCATCGACATCAAATTTGATGGTGATGTCGTCGCAGTCGACCGCGGTGCAACCAAAAATGAAAGCCTCCTCGGCAGCCATGCGGATGTCCTCAATGCGATCGACAGACATAGAGCACAGGGCACCAACGTTGGCTGCCGTCATGCGCACAAGGCGAGCGAGACGCGGGTCACCGGCAACGGTCAGCGTAATGGGGCAGGTTGCTTCGCTACTCATCGCAGGACTCCTCGGAGGTCTGGGCGGGGGTGTAGGTGTAATACTGAGTCGGCTTTCCAGCAGGCTTCTGACCATCATCGTCGCCTTCGGCGACCTCGTCCCCGGCTTCGCCAATCAGGACACGCTCGGTCGGCTGCTCGGCTTCTTCGGCAGCGGAAAGCTTGCGCTCGGCGTCGGCCGCGGGAGTCTTCACCTTGTTAAAGAGTTTCTGCACGGCACCGGCAGCGGAGTCGGTCACACTCGACACGGCATTGCTGGCCTCGGCCATACTGCCGGTGACCTCGGAAATATCGCGAACCACGGCTTCGACCTCTACGAGATTGGAGGTAAGGGCGTCGACGGCGGTCTTGCTCGACTTGAGGAGCGGCTCCATCTGGGCAAGCGCCGGCGTAAGCTCATCGACAGCGCCATCGAGCTTTGCCACCACAGGCTGAGCCTCGGCGATGGTGTTGTTGAGGTCGTTCACGGTCTTATCGAGCGAGTCGACAACATTGCGGGTCTTGCGCAGGGTAAGCGCGAGCTCAGCGATGGCCCACACGCCGGCAACGGCGAGCAGCAGCAAGGCGATTTGAATGGGACTCATACAAGCCTCCCGGAAGAATCGAAATACAGACGCTTTTCATGGTACCCCAAAGGGGACCGAACATGCCAAGAGCAGCAACGTGGGACAAAATTATCAGCAGCTACTTCGGTGAATTCCCGCTGCGGTCGCGTTCGCTTTGCTCTACGCGCCATTCTTCCCAACCGCGGCCGGCAGGCTGCCAAAAGGCACCACGCTCCAGGCCTTCGGGCAAGTAGCGCTGATCGACCCAGCCTTCGGGATAATCGTGCGGATACTTGTACACGCCGTACTCATCGCTACCAGGGCGGTGACGATCGCGCAGATAGCTGGGCACCTCACGAAGGCCACTGCTATGGATATCCGCCAGAGCCGCATCGATCGAGGCCTCGCAGGCATTCGACTTAGGCGCCAAGCACACATAGAGCGCAGCTTGTGCCAGGTTAATGCGACATTCAGGATAGCCAATGACCTCGGCAGACTTAAACGCGGCATGCGCCACCAAAAGCGCCTGCGGGTCGGCGTTGCCAACATCCTCAGAAGCGTGAATCATAATACGGCGAGCGATAAACTTAGGATCCTCCCCAGCATCGATCATGCGCGCGAGCCAATAGATCGTGGCATCGGGGTCGCTGCCGCGCATGGACTTGATGAACGCACTGATGATGTCGTAGTGCATGTCGCCGTTTTTGTCATACGTAAAGCCGCGACGCGGGTTGGCGATCTTCACGTCATCCACGGTGATGGGATATCGCTCCCCCGCCGCGGGCGCTGGCGTTCCCTCGGTATCGGGACGCGTGACGGCAATCTCGCTCGCAAGCTCGAGCGTCGTGAGCGCCGAGCGAGCGTCACCCGCTGCCAGCGTGCAGATGGTCTTGACCGTATCCTCATCGGCCGAGAACTTACCGTTCAAGCCCTGCGGCGCCTCAAGCGCACGTTCAATAAGCGTGGCGATATCCTCATCCTTCAGATGCTCAAGCTCCACGACGCGACCACGTGAGAGCAGTGCCGAGTTGACCTCGAAGTACGGGTTCTCCGTCGTAGCGCCAATCATAATGACGGTACGGTTCTCAACTGCATGCAGCAGGGCATCCTGCTGCGACTTAGAGAAGCGGTGAATCTCATCGATGAATAGAATGGTGCGGCGGTCGTACGTATTCAGGCGCGTCTTGGCCTCATCAATCACGCGACGCAGGTCCTTCACGGTACCCGTGACGGCGCTGACCTCGACAAACTCGCTCTTGGTATGGTTGGCGATAATGTGGGCCAGCGTCGTCTTGCCCGTACCGGCAGGCCCGTACAGAATCACGCTCGAAAGCACGTCGTGCTCGATCGCGGCACGCAGCCATGAACCCTTACCGACGGCCTTTTGCTGGCCCACGTACTCGTCGAGCGAATTGGGTCGCATGCGCACCGCGAGCGGCGCATTTTTAAAGGAACGCTCGCGCGTCGAGGCAGAAAAAAGGTCGTCCATAGCCATCCCGTGCATCAATCAAAAACGTTTTCCACTAACCAGTATACCGAAAGGATACGAACTACCGTTCGTTAATATAGGTACGATGCGGAAACTTTAGACCCGGGAACAGCTTGCTCGTCAGTTCGCAGAAATAACCGTCCGTCATGCTCGCAATGTAATCCACGACCGCCTGGTCCTTATCGTTCTGCCAGGCATAGGCGCGATCGTAGTAGGAAAGCTGCTGCTCGATGCGAGAAATGTGGTGTTTAAAGATATACGAGGACTCGTCACCTTCGTTTATATCCTGCAGGCAACGGTCGTAAAGCTTTTCGAAGGCTTCGCGCAGCTCCGCCTCGGAGTCGCCTTCGATACCGCCCTTGCTATAGATCTTCTCGTAGTTCTCGCGCTTGGCACGGCGGATCTCCTCAAACAGGTCCTCGCTCATCTCGATGCGCGGCTTACCATAGCTATGCTCAACGATATCGATGGAGGCATGCGTGAGGATCCAACTGTTGTAGGCACCGCCCCGGCCATCATCAAAAGCGTCGGGCGAAAGCAGGCTCGCCGCGATCGCATCCTGACGGTCACGACCGACGTAGGCAAGGATATCCGAGATGCGGACCACACAGCCTTCGAGCGTCATGGGACGCAGATGCCCAATTGCGCTATAGCCCGTGGCAATGCAATCCTCAACCGTCTGGTCAAACTGGTCAAAGGAGCTCATGTCCGAGAGCTCAAACACACGCTGCTCGTACTCGCCGTTATGGCATAGCACGCCGTCGAGCGTCTGGAGCGACACGTTGCGGCCGTATAGCGCGTCGAGCACGCGGACCGACTGCACGTTATGGAAAAAATAACGCCCCGTACGCTCATGAAAGATATCGTTGAGGAAGCGCTCGCCGGCATGGCCGAAAGGCGTGTGTCCCAAGTCGTGGCCCAGGCCAATCGCCTCGATCAGATCGCAATTAAGCCCCAGGGCGCGACCGATATCGCGCGCAATGCGCGAGACAAGCTGCACGTGCAAACCGCGGCGTGACAGATCGTCATTGCTACGGAAGCTAAAGACCTGCGTTTTACCTGCATAACGGGTGTACGCCGGAAGATGAAGTATCTTTTCGGTATCGCGCATAAACGCCGGACGCATAAGCGTGCCTTTGTCGGCGGCGCGATCAATACGACGAATAGCCTGATCGTCGTTGCAACGATACGGGTTGACATAGCCCGAAGCACGATCGGCGGCAATGCGCTCGACAAGTTCGGGCGACAACGCCGAGGGGATACGGTCCATGCGCGCCTTAATGACGGCCGTTTCTTGATTAGTTGCCATGGCATGCTCCTTAAGAAGGATGCGCAATCGGTTACAAAGTGCAGCCCACGACCTCGATTATGGCAAAAACAGGCACCAAAAACGGCAGCAATGGCAGGGAGCGTGATTTTGCGATGAGGCAAGCGACGGCAAGGGTCAGGAGCGCAACCGCAAACGCGACAACGCCGCCCAGGGGATCGAAGGTACAAAGGGCAAAGAGTGCCTTGACGTCCCCCATGCCAATGCCGGGGGCGTGGCGAAGGCGACGCCAGAGTGACTCAGTAAGCACAAGGACAAGGTAGACGATGACCGCAAGACCGGCGTGGTCAAGCGCTGTGTTCAAACCGAGGTCGAGCCAAACGCCCGCCAACGCCGCCACGGCACATGCGCCGGCAAGCCCATTGGGAAACCGTCGCTCTCGGGCATCAATTGCCACGCCGGCAAAGATGCAAATCCAAAACGGGATATAGACCATCGGACTCCTCCTCGAGCTGCATCGCAAAAGCAAAAACCACCACAAAGGTGCCTGTCCCCTTTGCGGTGGTTTTGGTGGTGGTTATTTGGCGCCTTGCATGACCTCGTCAAGGGTAACGTTGACGGCGTGCTGCGTCGGCACCCAGTCGACCTTCAGGAACAGCGCGGCCACCGTGATGGGGATATAGCTGAACATAAAGATCGGGAAGGTAAACAGGTTAGTCACCAGACGCCACTTTTGCGCGCAGTGAATGTGCTTATACTCAAAGATAGTCGTGAGCAGCGCCAGGATAAAGAAGGTCTGATACATCATGGCGAAGGTCATAATGAGCGAAGCGGCGCACGCCTGCATCTCGACTTCGGTAGCCAAGAAACCATGCGAAAGGCCACCCACAATCAAGAACGTCGCATTAGCGAGCATCGAGATCAGCGATAGCAGCATACCCGGGGCGATCGTCATGAACATGTCGTAGGCGGCAAAGCGATGATAGCGGAACGTCGACTTGACCAGATGCTTACCGTAGGTAAAGAACACCTGGTAAAAGCCCTTGGTCCAGCGCATACGCTGCTTCCAGGATGCCTTGAACGTCACGGGTTGCTCGTCAAAGAACTCCGCCGGCGCATAGCCAATGCGAATACCGTGAATAGCGCAGAACGTAGTGAACTGAATGTCCTCGGTCAGCGTGTGGAACTGCCAACCGTGCATGCCCTCGATAACGCTTGACGAGATAAGGTAACCCGAACCCGAAACAGCGCAGGACGTCTTGCAGATATTACGCGCGTTGTTGAGGAAGCGCGCCTCGCGTAGATACCACGTGGCATTAGCAGCCGAGATCCACGAGCTGCCGAAGTTCTTGGAATTGCGATAGCTCGTGACCACATGGAAGCCCTGGTCAAAGGCATCATTCATCTTGGAAACGTAATCGCGGGAGATAACGTTATCGGCATCGAAGATAAAGTAGCCCTCAAACGTGTCGGGATACTCGTTGAGAATGCGGTCGAAGCCAAAGTCCATGACCCAGCTCTTGCCCTTGCGGGCCAGGTCATTGCGCTCGTAAACAATGGCACCGGCCTCGCGCGCGAGCTGCGCGGTGTTGTCGGTGCAGGCGTCGGCAACGACAAAGACCTCGATAAGCTCGGACGGATAGTCCTGGTCCTTGATGGAGCGTACGAGATTGGCAATTACGGCTTCCTCGTTATGCGCAGCAATGAAGAAGGCATAGCGGTGAAGTTTTTTGGCCTTGGGAGGCGCGACCTCGCCACGAAGAGCGCCAATGACAAAGAAGACCACCTGGTACAGAAAGCAGACCGTGAGCAGCGTGACGACAATCTGGTTGAAGATCACGATGGGTGTGTTGGTTTGTAAAAAGGCGAGCATGCAGGCTCCCAGCAACGCGTAACGTAAACAATCGTATATCTTACCGCAGGCTTACCGAGTTCAAGAAACCACCTAATACTGGCTAGGCTTCGAGAAGACCGAGCTGCGGAACGATTTCATCTCCAACGGCCGTGCGACCGAGCGAGCGCGGAGCCAGATCGTCGAGAACCGCAGCGAGATCCCACGGCAACTCGTCGCGGCACTCAATGCGCTCCCCCGTCACGGGATGGTCGAACGCCACGCGCCAGGAATGAAGGAACTGCCTGGTCAGGCCCTGGTCGGCGCGCGCATCGCACTTGCCGTAGAGTGGATCGCCCACGCAGGCGTGGTTGATATGACGCATATGCACGCGAATCTGGTGCGTGCGACCGGTAAACAGATGGCACTCAACGAGCGTATAACCATCGTCAAAGCGCGTGGAATCAAAGCGCTCGAGGACTTTAAAGGTCGTAATGGCCTGACGGGCAAAGGGGTCGTCCGAAACCGCCATCTTGACGCGGTCGCGCGTAGAACGGGCGATACCGGTATTGATGGTGCCCTCGTCCATGGCGATGTGCCCGTGGACAAGCGTGATATAGCGGCGGTCGAGCGTACGCGTGCGAATGAGATTTTGAAGCGCGCGCTGGGTGTCGTCGTCTTTTGCCGCGAGCATAAGGCCCGAGGTATCGCGATCCAGGCGATGCACGATGCCGGGGCGGTCCTCACCCTGCACGGTACCAAGATGATCGATACCGCAGTAGTAGACCAAGGCGTTCGCAAGGGTGCCGCTCTCGTGGCCATGGGCGGGATGGCACACCAGGCCCCGCTGCTTGGAGAGCACGATAAGGTAGTCGTCCTCGTAGCGGATATCGAGGGGAATGGCCTCGGGAATCACGTCGGTCGGGTCGTGCGGCTCGGGCAAGTCGACCGAGATGCGATCGCCGGCGCGTACGGCGTACTTTTTAGAGAGACAAGTCTCACCGTTGACGGCAACGGCGCCTCCCTCGATCAGATGCGCGCAGGCAGAGCGCGTGGGACAGCCATCGTTGGCGCCCAAATAGGCGTCAAGACGCTGGCCAGAGCAATCGTCGGCAACAAGAATATGGATGTCGGCCATTAACGCTCATTCCTTTCGCGAATCTTGCGGGCACGCTCCCCACGCTGTTTGGCTTTGCGTTTGGCGCGGGCTTCGTCACGGGCGTTGAGCTCAGCGGTCGCATCGACCTCGCGAGCAGCGGGACTCAAGAACATGTACCCGATGAGTGCGAGCACGACGCCCGCGGTAATGCCGATATCGGCCACGTTAAAGACAGGGAAGTCGATGAAAGTGGTGGCAATAAAATCGGTCACAAAGCCAAAAGCCAGACGGTCGATCGCGTTGCCGATGGCGCCACCCGCAACCATAGCCATGCCTACCACCTCAAGACGAGCGAGCTGAGGCGCACGGAGCAAGTACACGGCAATGGCGACAATGACCGCAAGCGCCAACACAGCGAACGCGACGCCATGACCCTCGCCCATGCTAAAGGCGGCTCCGATATTGCGGACAAATAGAAAGTCGATCACACCGGGGATAACAGTCACATGCAGTGCATCGCCCACGGCACGAACCGCAAGCTTGGTCAGCTGGTCAACAAGCAGCACAACCAGCGCCACCCCACCAGCAACACCCAACCGCCAACGCAAAGGCGGCGTCATATCCCCAGTACGACCCAAATCAATCCCCTGCCCTCAGAACAATCGAATTCCGTTTAACGCAATTATCCATCTTATATTGCCACATGCAGGGCGCACGACATATCCACCAACACAAGCGAAATAACCAGCATAAAAAGAAAGCGGCATTCCGAAAAACAGAATGCCGCTTTTATTCAGCGGAGCAAATGGGCCGAAGGCGCCCAAATTCTACCTATAACTAAAATGCCGAGTTACCGTGCCTTAAAGGGCATTCGCACACCTCTCGCAAATATGCGCGTGGCCGTTGTACTCGCCGACGGTGGTGCGGTAGTTCCAGCAACGGTCGCAGCACTCGCCCTCGGCAGCTTCAATGGCAACGGAGAGTTCCTCGCCCTGGGTCAGCTCAACATCGGAGACGATGTAGAACTCGGCCAGGTCGACGGCCTTATCACCGGTCAGCAGCGCGTACATCTCGGCGGGAACGACCGCCTTGACGCGGACCTGCTGGCTCTTGGTGAAGGTGCCGGCAGAACGGGCATCCTCAAGGGCCTTGGTCACGGCGCTACGGAGCTCGAGCGAAGCCTCGAGCACGCCCTCGAACTCATTGGCCTCGTCGACCATGATGGGCGACTTGTACCAATCGAGCAGCGCGGCGTACTTCTGGTGATCGACGCAGCCAGCGGGCGCATATGCCATGGCCTCGTCAACCGTGTAGGACAGGATCGGCTGCAGGTCGCGCATGAGCATCGAGAAGAGCTCGGCCAGCACGGTCTGGGCGCTGCGGCGCTCGAGCGAGCCGGGCTTATCGCAGTACAGACGGTCCTTCAGGGCGTCGAGGTACACGTTGGAAAGCTCGGTAACCACGAAGTCATAAAGCGCACGGTAAGCGCGCGGGAACTCGTAGCAAGAGTAAGCGTCGTCGACCTCGGCCTGAACCTGAGTCAGGCGGGCAACCATGAGCTTGTCGAGCGGCAGCAGGTCGGCAAAGGCGACGCCGTCGGTCTCGGGCTCAAACTGACCCTCGAGCTCGGAGAGCAGGAAGCGCAGCGTGTTGCGGAAACGACGGTAGGCATCGGACGTACGAGCGAGAATCTCGTGGTCGATGGAAACGTCGGAGCTGGTGTCGACCGAGGCGACCCACAGGCGAATGATGTCGGCGCCCATCTCGTCACAGACCTTATTGGGGTCGATGACGTTGCCGAGCGACTTGGACATCTTGCGGCCCTGGCCATCGAGCGTGAAGCCCTGCGAGACGACCGCCTTGTAAGGAGCATGGCCGTTGGCGCCCACCGAAGTGAGCAGCGAGCTCTGGAACCAACCGCGATGCTGGTCGGATCCCTCGAGATACACGTCCGCCGGGTACTCAAGCTCGGGGCGATACTCGCAGACGGCCTTCCAGGAAACGCCGGAGTCCCACCACACATCGAGGATGTCCTTATCGGCCTTGAGGTGATGGCCGCCGCACTTGGGGCAGACGCAAGCCTCGCCCAGGTAGCTCTCGGGAGCGTCAGTAAACCAGGCGTCGGAGCCCTTCTCGTGGAAGAGCTTGATGACGGCGTCGAGCGTGGCGTCGTTCATGACCTTCTCGCCGCAGTCGGCGCAAGTGTAGCTGGGGATAGGCACGCCCCAGTTGCGCTGGCGGCTAATGCACCAGTCGGGACGCTGCTCGACCATGGCGCCGATGCGGTTGGCGGCGTGAGCCGGATACCACTTGACGTTCTCGCGAACCTCCTTGCCAGCCTGCTCACGCAAGCCGGTCTTGTCCATCGAGACAAACCACTGGTCAGTAGCACGGAAGAGCACCGGGTTTTTGCAGCGCCAGCAGTGCGGATAGCTGTGCGTGATCTTCTTCTCGAGGACCAGGGTGCCGCGCTCGCGCAGGAACTCGATGATGTGCGGGTTGGCCTCATCGGTATCCATGCCGCTGAAGGGACCACCGGTGCCAAACTCCTCGCCGGTGTAGAACTTGCCGTCATCATCGACCGGCATGCAGATGTCGGTAATGCCCTCCTTGAGGCAGGCAAAGTAGTCGTCGACGCCGTGGCCGGGCGAGTTGTGGACGATACCGGTACCGTCATCGACACCGACGTAATCGGCCAGCAGCGCCACGCCCTCAACACCGTCAAAGATCGGCTGCTTGTAGTGGATGTGGTGGAAGGTCTCGGCGGGAACCACATAGGGCTTACCGTCGACCATAACCGGGGTGTACTCCCAACCAAACTCCTCGCAGCACTTGGGAGCCAGGTCCTCGAGCATGACCTCGGCACGACCCTCGTGCTCAACGGCGACATAGGCGGCGCCGGGCTTGAGGGAAACTGCCTGGTCGGAGGGGATGGTCCACGGCGTGGTCGTCCAGATGATAAAGTCAACCGGGCCGTCGAAGTTCTCGAGGCCGGCGGGCTTGGAGGTCATCTCAAAGCGCACGAAGATGGACGGGCTCGTCTCGTCGGAGTACTCAATCTCGGCCTCAGCAAGTGCGGTGTGGCAGTGCTTGCACCAGTGAACCGGCTTGTGGCCGCGATAGATCATGCCCTTGTCGAACATGGCCTTGAAAACCTCGATGTCGGCGGCGTCATGCTGGTGATAGAGCGTCAGATAGGGGTTGTCCCAATCGCCGAGCACGCCCAGGCGACGGAAGCCGGCCTTCTGCAGCTCGATGTTCTCGACAGCGAACTTGTTGCAAAGCTCGCGGATCTTAGCCGTGGAGGTCTGGTTGAACTTCTCGGTGCCGAGCTTCTCCTCGACTTTATGCTCGATCGGCTGGCCATGGCAGTCCCAACCGGGGACATAGGGAACCTCATAGCCCTGCATCATCCAGTAGCGGTTGATCATGTCCTTGGAGATCTTGTTCATGGCGTGGCCGATGTGGATCGGGCCGTTGGCGTACGGAGGGCCGTCGTGCAGCACGAACTTCTTGTGACCGTCGTTCTTCTTCAGAACCTGCTCGTAGACCTTGTTGTCCTGCCAGTCCTTGAGTCGCTTGGGCTCGGACTTGGAAAGACCGGCACGCATGGGAAAACCGGTTTTGGGCAGATTCATCGTCTGCTTGTACTCGTTTGCCACGGTACCCCTTTCATGTCGTGGGCGCGCACGCCCGTTGGGCACCAAAAAAGCGCCCGTCCCTACAAGCTGGGACGAAGCGCCACAAAAACGGGCTGTATGCCCGCAAAAGCTCTTCGTTTAACCACCCAGCTTAGATGCCCTCGCCCGCGTATTCGCGCGCTCGCATCCGTTACTCGGCTGGCCTGTATCGACGACCATCTCGGCGATATCTACTAAGACGTGCCTGCGCGGCACGTCCGTTGGGACCGCAGCTCCGGGGTGATTTTCATCGGTCGCATGCACGGGTTCTCAGCGCTCCCCGCTCTCTGTGGCATGCGGACGGCCGACTACTCGTCCCCATCAACGCTTATGCGGAGTATGCTAGCACGTTCCGCGCCGGCGAAAAACCCTCAACACTGGTTTCATACGTAAGAAATTTCTCGTGGTCGTTAGCCTTCTCTAGGAGCAAAATACCTGAAAGCACTTTAACTAACGAAAGAAGGCTGCAATGCGCACAATCGGAATGAGCGACTACACCGTCGGCGAGGATTGCTTTACCGAGCTGCCCGCCGCACTGGCGGAGTACGGCGCGAAGAAAGTCGCCATCATTGGTGGCAAGCGAGCCCTAGCTGCGGCGCTGCCGGGCATCGAGGCGGCGCTTGAAGGTACCGACGTCGAGATTCTGGAGACGCGCGTCTACGGCACCAACAGTACGCGCGCCAATATCGCCAAGGTCGTGAACTCCCCCGCTTGCCAGCAGGCAGACGTGCTTATCGCCTGTGGCGGCGGCAAGGCACTCGACACCGTCAAGACAGCGGCAATCGAGCTCAAGAAGATTGTCTTTACGGTGCCGACGATTTGCTCTAACTGTTCCGCCGCGACCGCCATTGCCGTCGTCTACAACGACGATGGATCGCTCGAGGGCTATTCGTACCCCAACCGACCGGCGCACATCTTCATCAATCCCAAGATCATCGCCGAGGCTCCGGCGGAGTACTTCTGGGCCGGCGTGGGCGACGCCCTGTCCAAGCAGCCCGAAGTCGAGTACGCCACGAGCGCCGGCGACCTGGAGCACACCGCCGGCCTTGGCCTGGCTCTTGCCCACACCTGTTCCGAGCCGCTGTTTACCTATGGTGTTCAGGGTCTTGAGGACGTTCGTCAGAATCTGTCGAGCGAGGCCGTCAAGCAGATCGCGCTCGACATCGTGGTCAACACGGGCTATGTCTCGAACCTGACCAACCAGAACGATTACTACTACAACTCGAGCGTGGCGCACGCGTTCTACAACGCCACCTGCAGCATTCCGCGTGAGGGCACCTACCTGCACGGCGAAGTCGTAAGCCTGGGCGTGCTGGTGTTGTTCGCCTACACGGGCGACACCGAGAACCTTAAGCGCTATGCTGACTTCAACAAGCAGATGGGGCTGCCCGTAACGCTTGAGCAGGTCGGGCTTTCCGAGACCGATATCCCTGCCCTGTGCGAGCACGCGCACGCCACCAACGAGTGGAAGCAAGGCAACCCGGAGCCCTTCACCGACGAAAAATTCGCCGCCGCCATCAAGACCGCCAACGCCTACGGCCACACGCTCTAGACCCAGGCCAAAACCACCACAAGGGAGCAGTGCCCTTGTGGTGGTTTTTTATTGCTCCAGCATGCTGGGGTCGAACTCGCTTGCCGGGATCACACGGTAGCCGTGGCGCAGGAGCTGGTCGACGAAAACACCGTTGCCCGCGGTGAGCGTACTGCTAAAGGTGCCGTCGTAGATGTGACCCGCACCGCACGAGGGGCTGCGGTCCTGAAGGATGCACGCGACTATCTCTTCCGGTCCGCCTGCCTGCTCGCACATATCGAGCGCACGTTGGGCACCCAGGCGAAATTCACGATCAACCGAGATGCCCTCGCAGGTACGAACCTCGCCGTTCACAATCTCGGACGGCTTGCGCGGCGTGAGCAGGCCGCCAAAGACCTCGGGGCACACGAGGAGGACCTCGGTCCCCGTGCGCTCGCAAGCCTCGACCAACGCGCGGTGGTAGTTATCGAGCCCGTTATACTTGCAGCTCTCGCCCATCAAGCAGGCGCTCACCACGATCTTCATACATATCCCTCCCAAACAAAACGCCCCATTTGAGATAGAAACTCAAATGGGGCGATTGACACTGCGCAACTAGTATTACTGCTGCTTCGGCATCAGCGGATTCTCGCGCGTGAGGAGATTCATGAACTCCTCGCCCGTGATCGTCTCCTTCTTGTACAGATAACGAGCCAGCTCGTGGAGCTTAAACTTGTTCTCCTTCAGGATCTGCAGGGCGCGGTCGTGCGCATCCTCGATCAGCTTGGCGACAATCGCGTCCACGCGCTCGGCCGTACCGGGGGCGCAGGTGAGCGACGTGTCCTGGTTGAGGTACGCATTCTGAACGGTACCGAGCGCCATCATGCCAAACTCATCGGACATACCAAAGCGCGTCACCATGTTGCGGGCGAGCTTGGTGGCCTGCTCGATATCGTTGGCGGCACCGGTCGTCATCTCGCCAAAGATGAGTTCCTCGGCTGCACGGCCACCACAGTAGACGGCGAGCTTGTCCAGCACCTCCTGGCGCGTGGTCAGGAAACGCTCGTCCTCCTCGACCTGCATGGTGTAGCCCAGGGCACCGCTCGTGCGCGGAACGATGGTGATCTTCGTGACCGGCGCGGAGCCCTTCTGGCGAGCGGCGACAATGGCATGGCCAATCTCGTGGTAAGAAACGACCTGCTTCTCGTGGTCGGAAAGCACCGTGGACTTGCGCTGCTGACCGGCGATGACGACCTCCACCGACTCCTCAAAATCGTCCTGCGTGGCGCGCTTGCGACCCTCGCGAACAGCACGCAGGGCACCCTCGTTGATGATGTTGGCCAGGTCGGCGCCCGAGGCACCGGGCGTGGCGCGGGCAATCGCGGTCAGGTCGATCGGCGGCTGCGTCTTCACGCTCTTGGCATGCAACTCAAGAATGTTCTTACGGCCGGTCAGGTCGGGCAGCTCAACGGGGATACGGCGGTCAAAACGGCCGGGGCGCAACAGGGCCGGATCAAGGCTGTCGGGACGGTTGGTAGCAGCGAGAACGACAATACCCTTGTGGTTATCGAAGCCGTCCATCTCGGTCAGCAGCTGGTTGAGCGTCTGCTCGCGCTCGTCGTTGCCACTAAAGCCGCCGCCATCGCGCTTCTTGCCGATGGTATCGATCTCGTCGATGAACACGATACACGGGGCCTTTTCCTTGGCCTGCTTAAACAAATCGCGAACCTTGGCAGCACCGCGGCCGACAAACATCTCGACGAACTCAGAACCAGAAATACTAAAGAACGGCACGCCCGCCTCGCCGGCCACAGCCTTGGCAAGCAGGGTCTTACCAGTACCCGGAGGGCCGACAAGGAGAGCGCCGCGCGGCAGCTTGGCGCCGATCTCCTCGTAGCGCTGCGGCTTCTCCAGAAAGTCGACGACCTCCTTAAGGGACTCCTTGGCCTCTTCCTGACCGGCAACGTCCTTAAAGGTCACGCCCACGTCCTTGGAGGCGATCACGCGCGCGCCGGACTTGCCCAGTCCGCCGCCGCCAAAACCACCGCCGCCAAAGTTCATCGACGGACCGTCATCGCCCATAGCCTTCTTCATGCGGCGGTTGAGCCACCAACCGATGAGGAAGAAGATGGCTATGGGAAGAATGAGGGTGAGCAGGTAGTAGGTCATCAGACCCGAGCTCTTATCGGGAACGACCGACTCCAGAGAAGCACCGGACTCAAGCACGCGATCGGTAAAGCCCGCGTCATTCGGCACACCGGTCGTCTTGTAGGCGATGTTCTCGTCCTCGCCCTTCTTGGTGTAATAAATCGTGTAATCATCCGTGTTGTACTCGACCTTCTCGACGCTCTTCTTATCGAGCGCTTTGACAAACGTCGAATAATCGGTCTTCGTAATCTGCTGCGTGTGACCGATGTTGGGGAACAGAACGGTCGAGAGCACGAGGTAGACGACGAAGGCGATGAGCACGTAGAGGATCATATTCCGTCTACGTTTGTTGTCATCCATCTCCATCTGCTTGAACTCCATCTACTGGGGTTGATAATGCTTTCTAGAATACCCAACCCAGACGGCGATAAACCGACGCCGGGCACGAAAGGACAGAGATGGCATCACTGGAAGTCGGCAAGGTTCAAATCTATACGGGCGACGGCAAGGGCAAGACGACGGCTGCGCTGGGCCTCGCGCTGCGCGCCACGGGCTATGGACTTAACGTGCTCATGCTTCAGTTTGCCAAGAAGCTGCACTGTGCCGAACATGACGCAGCACCTCGATTGGGGCTACGCATCGTACAAGCCGACCGCGACACGCCCGAAGCCTGTGCCGCACAGATCATGGAGCTGGCGCGCGAGCAGATTAGCCAGGTCGACGTGCTGATCTTGGATGAGCTGGGAGAAGCCATGCGACGGGGCTTTGTGACGCGCGAAGATGTCGAAGCGTTGATCGCGATGAAACCAACCACCACGGAGCTCGTGTTCACCGGCCGTGGCTTGCTGCCCCTCGCCGACCTTGCAGACCTAGTAACCGAAATGCGCCCCGTCAAACACTACTTCGACGAAGGCCTCCTAGCCCGCCAAGGCATCGAATACTAGCCATTGCGGACGTCCCCAATGGCTAGGCAGTGGCGCGGCCGAGCCAGTTGCCGCTGTGGTGGTAGATGGTGAACATCGTGGCGGTGATGAGCCAGGTTACGGGGTAGACCAGCAGCAGGTGCTCAAGCGACGGATCGAACGGCATAATCGCAAACACCCAGATAACCCTGAGCACGACGGTGCCAAAAATCGTGAGCAGCATCGGCTGCAAGCTCACGCCGGCGCCGCGAATGGATCCCGACGCGTTCTCGATAATCGAGAAAATCGCGTAGAACGGCGCGATAAAATGAAGAATCGTCGTGGTGTACGCCGAGATCGAAGCATCGTCGACAAACAGACGCGACAACGGACCCGAGAACACAAGCAGCACGGCAGACAGGCAACCAATGAGCATAAACGACAGCACGAGTGACGTATGGTAGCCCTTGCGCATGCGCTCGTAGTTGCGCGCGCCAAAGTTCTGTGCCGAGAACGTGGTGATCGAAACGCCAAGCGCCTCGGTAACCATCCAGACAATGCCATCCAAGCGGCCCGAAAGACCCCAAGCCGTGGTGACATCGGCACCAAACGAGTTGACCGACACCTGAATCAAAACGTTGGAAATCGAATACGCAGCAGACTGAAAGCCAAGCGGCAGACCACACGAGATCATGCTCTTACAAATGTCAGGATCAATGCCAAGTTTGGACAGTGAAAGCCGCCACGCACCCGGTGCGTGCATCATACGAATCACGATCATCGTGGCGTTGGAGCAAATGGTCAGCGCCACCGCGATGCCGCAGCCCAGAGCCTCCATATGCAGCACGGCAACGAAGATGACATCCAGCACCGCATTAACAAGGCAGCCGGAAGCGATGATCACAGCAGGCCCGCGCGTGTCGCCCACGGCGCGCAGCAATGCCGTTCCCATATTGAGCAGCAGCGCCGCAACCATCGCGGCAAAATAGCAACGGGCATAGGCCACGCCCTCGGCCAATAGTTCATGCGGCGTGTTCATAAGCACCAGCATGGGCTCAACGAACACTATGCCAAGAATCGAGAAAACGATACCGCCCACCAGCGCGAGCGTCATGGCCGTATGGACCGATCGGCTCAGGCGCTCGTCATCGTGCTGGCCAAAAAACTGGCCCGTAATGACCGCGCAGCCGGCACCGACGCCGACACAAAAGCCGATGCAGAGCTCTGTAAGCACCATCGTGGCCTGAATGCCACCCAGCGCGAGCTTGCCGCCAAACTGACCGACAATATAGGTACCGATAAGCGTGTATGCCTGCTGAAAGAACGAACTAAAAAAGATGGGAACGCACAGCGACAGCAGCTGCTGCCAAATGACACCCTGGGTTACATCGATAGCCGTAGATTTCTTAGCCACACGCCCTCCCCACTAGCGTACGTCATACAACAAACGGAAATTTAAGACCAAAGCCAATGCCAGCTTAGCACCGACCGATATCGGCCGAAACGCCACAAACCAGAGCCCGGTGCGAAATATCTGCCTAGTGATACAAACCCGGCTGGTAGTGGTACTCGTTGCTCACATGCGGGCACAGCTGCCAAAAGGCGACAGCACTTGCCGCGGCCACGTTAAGCGAATCGACCCCGTGCGCCATCGGAATGCGCACGGCTCGGTCACAGCCCGAGATGGTCTTGGCGCCCAGGCCGGCACCCTCGGTGCCCATAAAGATTGCCAGGCGGTCAATCTCCTGCAGCGCGGGATCGTCCAACGACACCGAATCATCCGTCAACGCCATCGCGGCACACGAAAAGCCGGCATCGTGCAGCGCCGCCAGCCCATCATGCGGCCATACGCGCGCCTCGCTGCCAATGCGTGTCCAGGGCACCTGGAACACCGTGCCCATGCTCACGCGGGCCGAGCGACGGTACAGCGGATCGCAGCACGTAGGGCTCACCAAAATGCCATCGACGTTCAGCGCAGCCGCCGAGCGGAAAATCGCGCCGACGTTGGTGTGGTCGACAATACCCTCGAGCACGCACACGCGCACCGGGCGCTCCCCCGCCGCCTCGACGACGCCGCCCAAGAACTCATCAACCGGAATCTGACGCGGGCGACGGAACGCCGCGAGCGCACCGCGCGTCACGTTAAAGCCCGTCAGCTGCTCCATAAGCTCCATCGAGGCCACGAACACGGGAACCGGGCCCGCACCTTCGCGCACAACCAGGCGCTCAAACAGCGGCATCATCTGGTCGAGCCAGCGTTCGCCCAAAAGAAAGCTCACCGGCTCGTATCCGGCGCGCACTGCACGCTCGATGACCTTGGCACTCTCGGCGATAAAAATGCCCTTCTGCGGCTCCAGCACGCAGCGAAGCTCACGCTCGGTCAGTCGCACGTAGGCATCGAGCCGCTCGTCCTCGAGCGAATCGATTCGCAGCACCTCAACGGCATCAGTCATAGCAGCCAGCCCGCACCCTTCTTTACAGCACCTATACAAATATCGGGGCAACGCCATGCGCTGCCCCGCCACTCATTTCAACCCGATAATACCGAAGGGATAATCGGGTTTACGCCTCAACGCGACGATACGTCACGAACTCATAATCGAGACCCTCGTCACCCTCGCCCGCGGCAATCGTGGCAACACCGCCACGCCTCGCAATCTCCCACGCGGGATCGGCATCCAGATCGGGAAAGTACGTATCCACGTCATGCACGCAATGGTCATGCGTAACCTCGGCCTCGACGCAATACGGCAAGAACTGTCGATACACCTCGCCGCCGCCAATCACCCACGCAATGGGCTCATCGGCCACGGCGGCCAAGGCCTCGTCGACGCTATGCACCACGTCGACACCCTCGGCAGCAAAGCTCTCGTCGCGGGTGAGCACGATATTGCGGCGATTCTTGAGCGGTCGTCCGCCGGGAAAACTCAGAAGTGTCTTGCGTCCCATAATGACCGGGCAACCTTTGGTGCACGCTACAAAATGGCGCATATCGGAGCGATTGGACACGACCATGTCACCCTCGCAGCCAATGCCCCAGTCATCGCACACAGCGACAATGGCAGAAAGCTTACACGTCATGCGCGTCACCTACACCGCAATGGGGATGTTCTTGACCTGCGGGCCGTGCTCATAGCCCTCAACAATCAGATCATCGGTCGTAAACGCGTAGAAATCATGCACATCGGGGTTGAGCGTTACCTTGGGAGCCGCAAACTGCGGGCGCTCGATAAGCTCGCGGACGATATCGACATGACGGTCGTAAATATGGGCATCGGCGATCACGTGCAGCAACTCGCCGGGAATCATATCGACCGACTGCGCAACCATCATCAGCAGAATGGCATACTGGCACACATTCCAGTTGTTCGCGGCCAAAATGTCCTGGCTACGCTGGTTGAGAATCATGTTGAGCGTCGGTTTGTCATCCTGCGGGCGCTGCGTCACGTTATACGTCACGCTGTAGGCGCACGGATACAGGTGCATCTCGGACAGATCGCTAAACACATAGGTGTTCGTCATAATGCGGCGGCTGTACGGCGTGTTCTTAAGGTCGTACAGCACGCGGTCCATCTGGTCAAAGTCACCCTCGGCATAATGGCTCTTCTGGCCAATCTGATACCCGTAGGCCTTGCCGATGGAACCGGTCTCGTCGGCCCACTCATCCCAGATATGGCTGTTGAGGTCATGCACGTTATTGGACTTCTTCTGATAGATCCATAGGATCTCGTCCATGGCAGATTTGAGGGCCGTACGACGCAGGGTAAGAGCCGGAAACTCCTCACGCAGGTCGTAGCGGGCCGTGACACCAAAGTTTTTAATGGTATAGGCAGGGGTGCCATCCTCCCACACCGGGCGGACCTTTTGGCCCTCGGTGGTGGTGCCATGGTCCAGAATATCGCGGCACATGGTTACAAACTGTTGATCAGCTTTGCTCATTGACCCTCCTGTCAGTCGTCTATAAGCGGTTTTTATTGTAGACCAGGCGTGCGGCATCGGATGGGACACTTGGGCCGGCACACGCAAAGCGCGGCAGCACCCTTGAATATCAACTTCATCCGAACACCTCCCACATTCATCCGTACTCGAGCGGATGAATGTGGGAATCCGACCGTGAACCGTGGACTCCCATATAGGGAAGTTAAAGTACTTGCATATGAGCACTTTAAAATGTTATCTTGAGAGAAACATACGGAGGTTCATGATGTTATCAAAATTTGGAACCATATTCGGCAATAA
The DNA here is from genome assembly GCA_900547025.1 of uncultured Collinsella sp. Taxonomy (GTDB): domain Bacteria; phylum Actinomycetota; class Coriobacteriia; order Coriobacteriales; family Coriobacteriaceae; genus Collinsella. Next base: position 1,816 of record UREZ01000023.1, on the reverse strand, counting down.
GCGTCTTAGACGAGCCTAGCTGGTGGAGCTGAATTTCTTCTAGGAGTGAGCATTATGAACAAGCGCCTTTCTTTACGTGTTGCGCTACTACTGTTGGTGGCTACCCTATCGCTATTTGCGCCCTCAATAGGGTTTGCGGATGATTTCATGACTAATGACAATGGCGAATATCCCGTGAGTGTTTCATTTCAACTGAAAGATCGGGCCAGTCAGGAATATACCGTTGTTTTGCCGAATGGAACTGAAAGCAAAATTGGAATTGAATATATACCGACTGTTGAGCCATGTAACGCATGGGATTCTTATTATCAAAACGCCTCTGGTACATGGAGGGTCTACTATAACTCGGTTATATTTCAGGAGTTCTACATCAAGATCGGCAATCATAAGATAACGAGCGCATGGGGTTCGAATTATTCTGTCCCGCTGGGAACGGCATCTGACTCCTTTACCTGGAATAGCACACGAGCGCTTCAGCGCGTGAATGTGTCTATACCAGGTGTGTATACGGGAAATGTGTTCTTGGGTGCAGAAATGCAGGGAACGACCTTGCATACTTATGCGTACTAGGGCGGTGGCTTTATGCGCGGTCCCGAAATCGTCATACTTGCGATACTGATTGCGATTGTCGTGCTCGCATTCAGACTGGTACGTTGGATTTTTACAAAGATTAAGCGCTGACTAGCGGCAAATGCCCTGGCGCCAGCACGCTTCCACGTGCGCAACAACCTGCGAACGAACGGCGAAGGCCGCCTGGAATACTATCCGGGCGGCCTTCGCCATACACGACTCAACCAATCGTTACTTTTTATTACGCATCTGCGCTTCCATCTGGCGCAGCAGGTCCATATCGGACTTGGGGCCGCCCGTTCCCAGGCCGCCCAGGCCGCCCAGCCCCATGGCATCCAGGCCGGGAATATTGGGCATGCGCATCTTTTTGCCCTTCTTACCCTTCTTGCCCTTCTTGCCGCCGGCCTGTGCCTGATTGGCCATCGTGCGCATGCGGCCCATCATCTTGTTCATCTCGCCCCACTGCTTCAAAAGGCTATTGACCTCGGTGGGGGTCACGCCGGCGCCCTTGGCAATGCGGGCACGGCGCTGGCCGTTGATGATGGAGGGGCGAAGGCGCTCCTCCTTGGTCATCGACATGATGATGGCCTCGTTCTTATCGAAGATACCTTCGTCCAGGTTGCCACCCATCTGGTTAAGCGCACGCTGGCCACCGGGGAGCATGCCCAGAATGCCCTTCATGCCGCCCATCTTCTTGACGGCCTTCATCTGGTCGAGCATGTCGTTCATGGTGAAGCCCTCGCGAAGCATGCGCTCGGCGGCCTCGAGCTGCTCTGCGTCAGCCGCCTCTTGGGCCTTCTCGATGATGCCGACAACATCGCCCATGCCCAAGATTCGCTTGGCCATACGATCGGGATAGAACGGCTCCAGCGAATCGGGTTTCTCGCCCATGCTCACGAACTTGATAGGCTTGCCGGTCACCTGGCGCACGGAAAGCGCGCCGCCGCCACGGGCGTCGCCGTCGAGCTTGGAGATGATCACGCCGTCAAAGTCGGTGCGCTCAGCGAAGGTCGAGACGACGTTGACGATATCCTGGCCGGTCATGGCATCGACGACCATCAGCACCTGATCGGGCTTGACGGCCTTCTTGATGTCCACGGCCTCCTGCATCATCTGCTCGTCGATCTGCAAACGACCGGCGGTATCGACGATGACCACGTCACGCAGGTGGTCGACGGCCTCCTGGATGGCTCCCTTGGCGATATCGACCGGGTGCTCGCCGTCACCGCGGAAGACCGGCACGCCG
>UREZ01000022.1 GCA_900547025.1 uncultured Collinsella sp. | reverse complement strand
GCCCTTGCGGTGCCGCGCTTTCTATTCGTTTGGACCATGCAACCGCATGGGGGATTGGAGCGTTTATGCCCACACCTTCCACTGCACGCATGCACGACTTCGAGGTCGTCTCGAACCGGGAGATTGCCGACGGCGTCTTCTCGCTCGTCATCTCGGCCCCCAAGCTTGCAAGTGCGCTCAAGCCCGGTCAGTTTGTGAACATCGCCGTACCCGGTGATGCGTCCTCGCTGCTTCGCGTGCCCCTGAGCTACTACCGCGCCGACGCCGAGGCCGGCACCGTCGAGCTGTGGTACGCCGTCGTGGGCGACGATACCCGTCGTTTGTCCCAGATGGGCCCCGGCTCCACCTCTAACCTGCTGGGCCCCGGTGGCCGTGGCTGGATGGTACCCGAGGGCACCAGGAAGGCCCTGCTCGTCGCCGGTGGCATCGGCGTTCCGCCTGTGCTGTGCCTTGCCGGCATGCTTGCCGAGCAGAGTGTTGATGTGGACGTGTGCCTGGGCTTTGGCACCGCTTCCAAGGCCGTGGGCATCGACGAGTTCCGCGCGCTGGGCGCCACGGTTAACGTGTGCACCGACGATGGCACGCTGGGCACGCACGGTTTTTGCACCGACCCGGCAGCCGAGCTGCTCGGCGAGGGCGGCTACGACTACGTCGCCAGCTGCGGTCCCGCCGTCATGATGAAGAAAGTCGCCGCCGCTGCCGCCGAGGCCGGTGCGTACTGCGAGGTGTCGCTCGAGCGCATGATGAGCTGTGGCTTTGGCGCCTGCAACACCTGCAATGTCGAGACGGTCGACGGTATGAAGGGTGCTTGCATGTGCGGCCCCGTGTTCGATGCTTCCAAGGTGGTGGTCTTCTAGTGGGTACCGTGAACATGGCCGTCGATTTCGGCGGCGTCAAGATGCAGAACCCCATCAACACCGCAGCCGGTACCTTTGGCTACGGATGGCAGTTCCAGAACTTCTTTGATGTCTCCCAGCTGGGCGCCATCACCACCAAGGGTTGTGCTGCCGAGCCCTGGCCCGGCAACCCCGCGCCTCGCATGGCCGAGATCCCGGGCGGCATGATCAACTCCGTGGGCCTTCAGAATCCCGGCGTGGCTGCCTTTGCCCGTGAGTCCGGTCCGTGGCTCGAGCAGCTCTCCAAGGACGGTTGCCAGGTCATCTGCCAGGTCGCCGGTCACTCCGTCGAGGAGTTTGTCCGCGCGCTCGAGATGTATGTCGAGCTGTGCCCCTGGGCTGCCGGCTACGAGATCAACGTGAGCTGCCCCAATATTGCCGCCGGCGGTGCCGCCATGGGCTCCTCGCCCGAGGGCGCCTCTGCCGTCATGGCTGCCTGCCGTAAGGTGACCGATAAGCCGCTGTTCGTAAAGATGGCTCCGGTTAACGTCGCCGAGATTGCCAAGGCTCTTGAGGCCGCGGGAGCCGACGGCCTTTCGGTCATTAACTCCATCCAGGGCATGGCCATCGATGTTCATACCCGCAAGTCCCGCGTGGCCAAGCCCAAGGGCGGCCTTTCGGGCCCGCTGTGCCACCACATCGCCGTGCGCATGGTCTGGGAGGTTGCCCAGGCCGTCGATATCCCCATCAACGGTGTCGGCGGTGTCATGACCGGCGAGGATGCGGCCGAGTTTATCCTGGCCGGCGCCACCTGCGTGTCGGTCGGTATGGCCAACTTCGTCGATCCGTGCGCTTCGCTCAAGATCGCGCACGAGCTCGAGGCCTGGGCCGAGTCCCAGGGCGTAAAGGACATCAACGAGCTGGTAGGTGCTTTCGAATGCTAGAGACCGATGTCCGCGACCGTGTGATCGTCGCCCTCGACTGCGACCGTGAGCGCGCACTCGAGCTCGCCCACGAGCTTTCGGGCCATGCCGCCTGGCTCAAGGTTGGCATGACGCTCTATTACGCTGAGGGCCCCGAGATCGTCAAGACCTTTAAGGACCTGGGCTTTAAGGTCTTCCTTGACCTTAAGTTCCATGATATTCCGCATCAGGTTCGCGGTGCCGCCCGTTCGGCCTCGCTTGCCGGTGCCGACCTGCTTTCGGTTCACGGCTTGGGTTCGGGCGCCATGCTCGCTGCCTGCCGCGAGGGTGCCGAGGAGGCGCGCGAGGACCGCGCCAAGCTCGTCGCCATCACCGTTCTCACGAGCATGAATCAGGATGCCTTGAGCGAGATCGGCGTCGAGTCGCCCGTGTCCGAGGAGGCCGCCCGCCTTGCAAAGCTCGCTCAGGCCAACGGTATCGATGGCATCGTGTGCTCGCCGATGGAGGCTCACGACATGCGTGAGCTGCTGGGTCCCGATGCCCTGATCGTGACTCCGGGCGTGCGTCCGGTGGGTGCCGCCCTTGGTGACCAGTCCCGCGTGGCGACGCCTTCCCAGGCTATCGAGCGCGGTGCAAGCCACATTGTGGTGGGCCGTCCCATCACCGGTGCCGACGATCCGGTTGCCGCCTTTGACGCCATCGTCGCCGAGCTGGTCGAAAACGTCTCGTAAAAGATTCCCCTAAGTCACCACTTTTGGGTCTCATTAGCACAAAATAGCCCCTGTGCCTGCGTAAACTTTCCCATCCTTTGTGTGGAATCGCAGGTCAGGGGCTTAACTTTGGGCGCAGTATATTGCACTTTTTGCGGGTATCGTCTAACCTATGGAGCCGCGATTGGGCATTTTGTACGTTCTACGTGCTAAAATGCCAATTATTGAATCAGATATAACCTAACTTTTTGGAGGTACGAATGGCACTCCCTCAGCTTACCGATGAGCAGCGCAAGCAGGCTCTTGAGAAGGCTGCTGCCGCACGTCACGCCCGCGCTGAGCTTCGCGAGCAGATTAAGAAGGGCGAGAAGTCCCTCGAGTCCGTGCTCAACTCCGATGACCCCATCGCTTCCCGCATGAAGGTTTCCACCCTCATCGAGTCTCTCCCTGGTTATGGCAAGGCCAAGGCCGCCAAGATCATGGAGGAGCTCGGTATCTCCGCTACCCGTCGCGTCCAGGGCCTCGGCGTCCGTCAGCGCGAGCAGCTCCTCGAGCAGCTGACCAAATAAGTGAGCGCTCAGGATTCCAAGCTCTTTGTGATTTCTGGACCGTCAGGCGCAGGCAAGGGTACGCTCGTCACTCGTGTGCGCGAGCGCCGCTCGAACCTGGGCCTGACGGTTTCGGCTACCACGCGAGCACCACGCAAAGGTGAGGTCGACGGCGTCAACTACTTTTTTCTGACGCGCGAGGAGTTCGACCGCCGCGTGGCAAACGGTGAGTTTGTTGAGTGGGCCGAGGTCCACGGTAACTGCTACGGCACGTTGGTGAGCGAGGTCACATCCAAGCTCGCCTCTGGCGCATCTCTGATTTTGGAGATCGATGTCCAGGGTGCCCTGCAGGTGAAGGAGCGTTTCCCCGAGGCCGTGCTGATCTTTATCAAGCCGCCTTCGCTTGAGGTACTCCGCGAGCGTCTGGTCGGTCGCGGTACCGAGACGCCCGAGACAATCGAGCTGCGTATGGCAAACGCCGCCGATGAGCTTGCCCTTGCCGACCGCTACGACGACGTCGTGGTGAATGACGATCTCGACCGCGCGACCGATGAGCTCGTTCGCGTTCTCGATATGCATGAAAGGATCTGAGGTCCGTGTCCGTTGTAAAGCCTTGCATTGACGATCTTCTGGAGAAGACCGATCACAACCGCTTCCTGCTCGCTTCGCTTGCCTCCAAGCGCGCCTGCGACATCAATAGCATGCTGCGTGGCCAGCACAACCGCGTGCTTGCCGTCCAGGATGTCGATGACATCACCATCGGGCTTTCCGGTGCCGATACCATCTCGATGGCTATGGACGAGATTGTCGACGGCGACATCTCTTACGACGAGGCCCGTTACGAGAAGGCGCTCGGCCACAAGGTTGCTGAAGCCTAAATGGCAGCCCGCGTCTGCCTGGTCCACTATCACGAGGTTGGACTGAAGGGCAAGAACCGCGCACATTTTGAGCATATCCTCATGGATAACATCAAGGCGGCCTTGGCCGCCTTTTCCGTGAATGCCGTGTCTCGAATTTCCGGTTATATCCTCGTGACCTTTAATGAGCATCAGGCCGACGAGGCGGCGCGCGTCATTCGCACCGTACCCGGCGTTGCCCGCGTGTCCCTGGCATATCACACGAACCGCGACCCGCAGGAGTACTGCGCCGCCGCCGTGAAGGCGCTGCGCGAGTTTGGTCCCTTTGAGTCGTTTAAGGTGCATGCCAAGCGCTCTAACACCGACTACGAGCTCACCTCGATTGATATCAATCGACAGGTGGGCGAGGTACTGTGTGAGGCCTTCCCCGATAAAAAGGTTCAAATGCACGACCCCGACGCGATGGTGCACGTACTGGTGGTCCAGGGTAGCGTTTACGTGTACGCACGCTCCGAGCGCGGCGTGGGCGGTCTGCCGGTGGGTTCTGCCGGCAAGGTCGTGACGCTGCTGTCGTCGGGTATTGATTCTCCGGTGGCGACCTGGATGCTCGCGCGTCGTGGCGCGGTGTGCGTGCCGGTGCATTTCTCAGGTCGTCCGCAGACGCCCGACACGAGCGAGTATTTGGTGCAGGACATCATCCGTGCGCTTGAGCCGGGTGTCCAGATCGGCCGCCTGTACGTGGTGCCGTTTGGCGACTGCCAGCGTGAGATTTCGGTCACCTGTCCCAGCAACCTGCGCGTGATCATGTATCGCCGCATTATGTATTCGGTTGCCGAGCGCATTGCACACATCGAGGGCGCCAAGGCCATCGTGACGGGCGAATCGCTTGGACAGGTTGCCTCCCAAACGCTTGAGAATATCATGGCCGTTAACGAGGCCGTGAAGATCCCCGTGTTCCGTCCGCTCATCGGTTCGGACAAGCAGGAGATTATCGCGCGCGCCGAGGAGATTGGTACGTTCGATATCTCGACTGAGGCCGCTCCCGACTGCTGCACGCTGTTTATGCCGCGTCGTCCCGAGACGCACGCTAAACTCGATGCCGTGCATGAGGCCTGGGAGTTGTTCGATCACGAGGAGATGATCGAGCGCCTACTCAAGCAGGCCGAGTACATCGACTTCGAAAGCAACACGTATAAGGCCCCTAAGACCTTAAAATGCAAACATTCGGAGCTTGCTCCGCGTGAGATTTACCAAGATCACGAGTAAATTTGTGCATAGACCGACGATGCTCTTGCATCGTCGGTCTTTTGCTATCTGGGCATTTTGCGGCTAAGTGTTCATTTGCTGACGTGTGCCTGAATAAATGGACAGATTTGTGCAAGGTTTTGGTCGGCTTTTGGTTTGACCGCGAAAACCGGTTTTGAAGCATGGCTGTTGCAGGGCTCTTTTCCTGACACGATGTTGTTGGGAGGTTTTGTTATGGCGCAGCGCGAACAACACGAACGGGTCAAAAAGATGGACCGCTGGGCAGGCAAGCTGCTCGGTCATAAGGCTGTGGTGGTGGCGATGCTGGGCGTCATTGCGATGGCGAGCGGCTTGGCGATGGCGAACCTTGGCGGCGGTGCCGGCGGCGTGTCGTTTGAGCGCACTGATGGTTTGGGCTCGTTGGTGGAGCCGGGATCCGGCGATGCTTCGAGCGGAAAGACATCCGAAGGCTCTTCGACTAAGGCTTCTGCCGCGGCAGAGGTCTATGTCGATGTCGATGGCGCCGTTGTGTCGCCCGGTGTATATCGTCTCAAGGACGGCGCGCGGGTGGCTCAGGCGATTGATGCCGCCGGCGGGCTGACGCCCGAGGCAGACGTTACGGGGCTCAATCGGGCATCCAAGGTCGTCGATGGACAAAAAATCCACGTTCCAACGGAAGGGGAGCAGCAGGCGCCCATTGCGGAAGCCGATGTTGATGGTGGGGCTTCCGCGTCATCGGGCGTGAGTAGCGCAACAGGCCTAGTAAACATTAATACGGCAAGCTCGGCAGAGCTACAGACGCTTTCGGGCATCGGTCCCTCCATGGCCCGGTCGATTATCGATGAGCGGACAAAGAACGGTGCTTTTGCCTCGGTTGACGATCTGATGCGTGTGTCGGGAATCGGCGAGAAGAAGCTTGCCAAAATCAAAGATTGCATCTGCGTATGAGTGCGACCGAGCGCGAACATGTGATGCCTCCGCGGCCCCTGATGCCATGGACGATGGCCCTGTGTGCCGGCATGTGCATGAGCTGCGCCTTGGTGCTCAACGTGGCCGCTGATGCGCTGCTGAGGGAGCAGGCGTCGGCGGTCGGGCTGCTATGGGCCATTCCCGTTGCGGCGGCGGTATTCGTTGTGCTGGCTCAATCTTGTGCGTGGCTTGCCCCTTGGAAGTGGTGGCTGTATGCCGCGTCCGTCGGTCTCGTGCCGGGAGCGGTCGTCTCGGCGTGGTGGGCTGTGGGCACGCTAGGCGCCTCGAAGGCGCTCGACGGTCGAGCGGCAAGCAGCCTCGAGTTTGTCGTGCAGGGTGATCCATCCATAAACGACGACGTGTATTCCTATACCTGCGAGGCACGCGCGGACGGTAAGAACTTGGCAACGGTTCGCCTATCGTGTGACCGCGAGCTCAAGGTCGGGGCGCACGTGCGTGTTATCGGTCGCGTTTCACGTTTTGAGAACGATGCATATGGACGATCGCGCGTGCTCCGAGGCGAGGTGCGCAAGGTTCAAGCCGTTCGGATTGTGCCGGTCGATGAGGGCTCTCCGGGGCCGCTGCTTCGGCTGCGAAATGGGCTGCTTGCGTCCATTGCGCCTGCGACCGACCCGGCGCGTGCGCTCATAGCCGGTGTCGCCTGCGGTCGTTCGGCCGAGCTGCGCGCCCAGCCGGCGGGCGATTGGTTTTCGGTGACGGGGACGGCGCATCTTATCGCCGTCTCGGGCAGCCATTTGGCTATCGTGGGGTTTGTAATCGAGGGCGCATTGCAAAAGACTCGGTGCTCACGTGGTCTTCAGCGGGCGATATTGGCGATAACGCTTGTTGGCTACGCTGCCTTTACGGGCGCGTCTCCTTCGGCCGTGCGCGCGTGCTGCATGGTGTTCGCGACGCTTGTCGTAAACGGCGCGGGGCGTCGCCGGCACGGCGAATCGGCACTCTTGGTAACCATGTCCATCTTTGTGCTACTGCGGCCGACGGTGCTGTTCGAGATGGGCTTTCAGCTTTCATGTGCCAGCGTCTTTGCCATCCTGTGCTTTTGCCCGTACGCCTCCTACGCTTTGGGTGAGCTGGGTGTGCCATCGGGCATTGCCAGTATGCTTTCCGTCACACTGTGCTCGCAGTTGGCGACGCTCCCCATTACCATTCCTGCCTTCGGTACGTTCTCGCTCATTGCTCCGTTGGCAAATGCGGTCATCGGTCCGGTGGTGAGCGTACTGCTTGCTGTGTCGATCGTGCTGGTTCCCTTTTCGCTCGTGGCGCCGTTGCGGACTTGGGCGCTCGTTGTGCCCATGATTGCCGCCCGTTGCGCGCTGTTCTTTGAGCAGCTGTTTGCCGCCGTGCCGGGTGCATCCGTGAGCGTGCCGCCCGATAGCATGTGGATTTACCTAGTGCCGTGTTTGCTGGCGGTTCTGCTGGTCTGGTGGCCGCGTCCCCGTGCACGTCCTATGGCGGTGGGGCTTGCATGCCTGGTGCTCTTGGCTGCGATTCCATACGTCTACTGGGATCGATTCGCTCCGCCTTCGGTGACGGTACTCGATGTGGGCCAGGCCGATGCGATACTTATCCGCGAGGGCGGCGCAGTAGCGCTCGTCGACTGCGGGCTCGACGAGCGCGTGGTGGCGGCGTTGGTTCGCAATAACGTGCACCATATCGATGCCGTCTTTGTGACGCATTGGGATGAGGACCACTGGGGTGGTCTGCCTGCCGTGCTCGAACAGTTTTCGGTCGGAACGATTGCCGTGGCGGCTGATGCGCTGGAGGATGCTCCTGCCGAGGTATTGAACCGACCTGGCGTGGAGTATCGGCAGGTGCGCCGTGGGGATACAGTCGACATCGGCTCATTTTGCGCCCGCGTGATGTGGCCATTCGAGTCCGTGGATGGCGAGGGAAATGAGGACTCGCTTGTCCTGCTGCTCTCATATGTTCAGGAAGGCAAGGGCCTGCGTATGCTCCTCACCGGTGATGCCGAGATCGACCAAGAACGGGAATTCGTGCAGGAGGTGGGGGATATCGACGTACTTAAACTTGGGCATCACGGCTCTAAGGTTTCAGTCGATGATGAGTTGCTGGACGTCCTGAAGCCCGAGCTTTCCCTCGCGAGTGCGGGCGAAGGGAATCGATACGGCCATCCGTCCGATGCCTGCATCGATGCCGTTAAGGAAGCGGGCGGCGTGTTCGCGTGCACTATCGAACACGGCGACATTACCGTCACGCCGACTGCGAATGGCTTTGCGATGCGATGCCAGCGACCGTGACGACGTCGTTGGCGTGTGGTGGGCCCCTGGGCTAGAATGGCACGGAGCGAATACGAAGGCCTGCGGGAGGGGAGCGCAATGTCCGAAACCGGTCTGCTGCCGGCATATCTGATCGTCGGTACCGACGGAGTCAAGCGCGATCACGCCGTCTCGCGTATGAAAGCGCGTCTGGAAAAGTCGGGTATGGTCGAGTTCAACCTCGACGAGCGCGACATGACCAAGGACCCCGATATCGAGTCCATTATCGGATCGCTCAACACCTTTCCCATGGGCAGCGAGTTTCGCCTGGTGATCCTCGATGGTTGTTCAAAGCTCGCCAAGGCGGTCTCGGAGCCGCTCGTTGAGTATCTGGCAAGTCCCAGCCCCACAACGGTCTGCCTCATCATTGCCGACTCGCTTGCCAAGAACACGCGCCTGTATAAGGCGATCGCCAAGATCGACAAGAAGGCCGTGATCGATTGCTCCGGCACCAAGCGCTGGGAGCTACCGCGCCGCGTGCAGCAGATGGCGACGCAGCACGGCAAGTCGATCACGACGGCGGCCGCCGAGGAACTCGTCTCACGCTCGGGTGAAAACACTCGTATGCTCGATAACGATTTGGCTAAGCTTGCCCAGATGGTCGAGGCGCCCCAGATTGAGCTTGCCGATGTGGAGCGCTGGATTGTGCGCACGGCCGAAGTCCAGCCCTGGGACTTTCTCAATGCGGTCTCGGCCCGTGACATGCGACGCTCGCTCGAGCTCTTCAATCTACTGCCCGCCAAGAGCTACGTGTGGACTTACACATTGCTGTGCGGCCGCATCCGCGAGCTTATCGTTGGCAAGGCGCTCGATGCGCGCGGACAGGGTCGTGAGCTGGCCGCAACGCTTAAGCTCCAGTCCTGGCAGGTCAAGAATCACCTGACCTGGGCACGTCGCTTTTCGATGGCAGAGCTCGTTGCCGCGCTCGAGGGCGCGGTCGATGTGGAGCTCGCGCTGAAGGGTTCGGCCGATTCTCAGACCGCGCTTTTGCTCTGGATTACGAACATCTTGAGAAAATCGTGATGATACCTGCCTATTTGACAAATTCGTTCTATCCCTTTGAGGGGGAGCGTGCTATAGTAGACGCTTGCATGACCTCACCGTGTCTCAGAGGTGTCATACATTTTTTGCAAGGAACTCGAAAGGAACTCCAGAAGTGGCAAACATCAAGTCTCAGAAGAAGCGTATCCGCACCAATGAGGCAGCTCGCATGCGTAACAAGGCTGTCAAGTCCGAGCTCAAGACGCTGACCAAGCACGTCCAGTCCGCCGTCGCCGAGGGCGACGCCGAGAAGGCCCAGGCTGCCCTCAAGACCGTCACCAAGCGTCTCGACATGGCTGCCGCCAAGCATGTTATCCACAAGAACCAGGCTTCCAACCGCAAGTCCGGTCTTGCCAAGCTCGTGAACAGCATCAACGCCTAAGTTGTAAATTTCACACCACACAGATTACGCGCATAAATGGAGCCTGTTTTATGGAACAGGCTCCATTTTTTGTATCGCTCGGGTAAGATAGTCCGCATGAATACTTCAATTGACATTTCCCACATCCGCAACTTCTCGATTGTTGCGCACATCGACCATGGCAAGTCCACGATCAGTGACCGCATCCTCGAGCTCACCCATACCGTCGACGAGCGCGACATGGAGTCGCAGCTGCTCGACACCATGGATATCGAGCGCGAGCGCGGCATTACGATCAAGTCCAATGCCGTTCGCGTGTCCTATGACGCCGACGACGGCGAGACGTATCAGTTCAACCTGATCGATACGCCGGGCCACGTGGACTTTACCTATGAGGTCTCGCGCTCGCTGGCAGCCTGTGAGGGCGCGGTGCTCGTTGTCGACGCCACGCAGGGCGTCGAGGCGCAGACCGTCTCCAACGCGACGCTCGCCATGAACGCCAATCTGGACATTGTGCCGGCCATCAACAAGATCGACCTGCCCTCGGCCCATCCCGATGAGGTTAAGACCGAGATCGAGGATGACCTGGCGATTCCTGCCGATGATGCCGTGTGTGTCTCGGGCAAGACCGGCGAGGGCATCCACGATCTGCTGGAGTCCATTGTTTTTTTGATCTCTCCGCCCAAGGGCGATGCGAACGCGCCGCTCAAGGCACTCATTCTGGATTCGTACTTCGACGAGTATCGTGGCGTCGTCGCCACGGTGCGCGTCTTTGACGGCTCCATCAAAAAAGGCGATACCTTGCGCATGATGCAGGCAAAGGGCGACTTTTTGGTCGATGGCGTGGGTGTCAAGCGTCCCGCCGAGACCCCGGTCGACGCGCTGACGGTCGGCGAGGTCGGATACGTGGTCACGGGCCTGAAGGACCCCGAGGCCGTTCGCGTGGGCGATACCCTCACGTGGGCGTCGAATCCCTGCCCCGAGCCGCTTCCCGGTTACCGCGAGGCCAAGCCCATGGTCTATACGGGCCTGTTCCCGATCGATAACAAGGACTACGAGAACCTGCGTGACGCGCTCGATAAGCTGCACGTCAACGACCCGTCGTTGGTGTGGGAGCCCGAGACCTCGGTGGCGCTCGGCTTTGGCTTCCGCGTGGGCTTCCTGGGCCTGCTACATATGGAGGTCGTCAAGGAGCGTCTGGAGCGCGAGTTCAATCTGGACCTTATTGCGACGAGCCCTTCGGTGGACTATCACGTCTACAAGACCGACGGCGAGATGATTGATGTCCGCAGCCCGCAGGATCTGCCCGAGGCTACGCGTATCGAGCGCATTGAGGAGCCTTACCTCAAGGCCAAGATTATCTGCCCGCCCGAGTATACGGGTGCCGTCATGCAACTCGCTATCGAGCACCGCGGCATTACGACCGACATGATCCATCTCACGAGCAAATCGGTCGAGATGCGCTTCGACATGCCGCTCGCCGAGCTCATCCTGGACTTCTTTGACCAGCTCAAGAGCCGCACCAAGGGTTACGCCTCGCTCGACTACGAGTTCAACGAGTACCGTCCATCCGAGCTTGTGAAGCTCGATATCCTGCTTTCGGGTGACGAGGTTGACGCGCTGTCGTTTATCGTCCACAAGGACAAGGCTTACGGTCTTGCCCGCGGCCTATGCGACAAGCTCAAGGAGATTATTCCGCGTCAGCTGTTCGAGGTGCCCATCCAAGGTGCTATCGGCAACAAGATCATTGCCCGCTCCACCGTCAAGGCGCGTCGCAAGGACGTGCTTGCCAAGTGCTACGGCGGCGATATTTCGCGTAAGCGCAAACTGCTCGAGAAGCAGAAAGAGGGCAAGAAGCGCATGAAAGCCATCGGCTCGGTCGAGGTCCCGCAGGAGGCCTTTATGGCGATTCTCAAGGTGGACGAGTAGGCCTATGGCGCTTTCCGAATACAGCGAGCGGTTGCTGGGCGCCTATGCCGAGCAACCGTTCCTTATGGCTCCCATGGCGGGCGTGACCGACCCTGCCTACCGCATCATGTGCCGCCGCCGCGGTGCCAACCTTGCCTACAGCGAGATGGTGAGCGTGGCAGGCCTTGCCTATGCCAGCAACAAAACGTGGCGCCTGGTGCTGCCGGCCGACGAGGAGCAGCAGATTTGTGTGCAGCTCTTTGGCTCCAAGCCCGATCAGTTTGCGAGTGCCGTCGCCGCCGTCGAGGAGCGCGTTGGCGATCGCCTGTCGCTCATCGATATCAATATGGCATGCCCCGCCCGCAAGGTCGTTACCAAGGGCGAGGGCTCGGCGCTCATGCGCACGCCCGATTTGGCCGAGAAGATCGTCGAGGCGGCGGTGGGCGCGGCGCATGTACCCGTGACCGTCAAGATTCGCAAAGGCTTTTATGCCGAGGACCGCAATGCCGCGACATTTGCCCAGATGCTTGAGGGCGCAGGGGCTGCCGCAGTCGCCGTGCATGGTCGTTGCGCCACGCAGCTCTATACGGGCCAGGCCGATTGGTCGGTCGTCGATGAGGTTGCCGACGCCGTTGAGATTCCCGTGATTGGTTCGGGCGATGTGTTCTCGGCCGAGGATGCTTCGGAGCATCTGCGCAACTCGGGTGCCAGCGCGGTGTTTATCGCGCGCGGTATCTACGGGAACCCGTGGGTGTTTGGCGTTGCTCGCGCCCTTGCGCTCGATGGCATACCGGTGCCGGTTCGCAGCTCCGTCGAGCGCCTGGACGCCCTGCGTGAGCACCTAACGCTGACACATGAGCTCCTGCCGCTCATGTCGCGTGCCCGTACGTACGCAAGCTGGTACTTAAAAGGCATGCCCCATGCCGCCGCTTGGCGTGCCCATGTGGTGCGCTGCTCCACGTATGAGGAGTTTATGGCGCTGGTCGATGAGATCGAGCATGATGTGGTGGCCTGCGAGGCCGCCCTTGCCGCTGGCAAGTCGGTGCCTGCTCATCCGCTGGAGGCTTAAGGGTGGCCGTTACCGCGCTGTACGTGCACGTGCCGTTCTGTGCCCAAAAGTGCCGGTACTGCGACTTCGACTCGCGCAGTTTTGCTCCGTGCGACCTGAGCGCTGCGCTCGATGCCTATTTTGAGCAGTTGTTCGCGCGCCTCGATGCTTTTGGCAAGGCTGGTGCCCTTGACCAGACCCGCACCGTCTATGTTGGCGGTGGTACGCCGTCGCTGGCGGGGGAGCGCCTGGTGGAGCTGGCGCGGCGTATTCGTGCGTGGTGCGCCCCCGTTGAGTTTACCTGCGAGGCCAATCCCGAGTCGCTGACCGCCGAGCTTGCCGCTGCGCTTGCCAAGGTTGGTGTCACACGCGTCTCTCTGGGCGTGCAAACGCTCGATAACATCGAACTTACCGCTATCGGCCGTATTCACGATGCCGATCGGGGGCTTGCCGCCATCGCGACAGTCAAGAACGCTGGGCTTGACGTGTCGTGCGACCTTATGTGCGGACTTCCTGGGCAGACCGCAGCGAGTTGGAGGCGCACGCTCGATGGCGTGCTGGCGGCGGCTCCGCATCATGTGTCGGTCTACCCGCTCACGCTTGAGGAGGGGACTCCCCTTTATCGCATGGCGTGCCGCGACGAGTCGGTCGAGCCCGACGAGGATTTTCAAGCTTCGTGCATGGATGTGGCGCGTGAGCGTCTGGGTGCGGCCGGCTATCACCCGTATGAGGTGGCAAGCTATGCGCTCGACGGACATGAGTGCGCCCATAACATTGCCTACTGGACCGGCCAGGGCTATTTGGGCCTGGGTCGCTCTGCCGCGGGCATGCTCGATGCCGAGGATTTCGATCGTCTTGCAGGTTTGTTCCCCGGCGTGTCTTCTCGAGGCGATTCGTACCGCGTGCGTCTGGTGCAACGTGACGATGACGCGACGGCGTTCGAGGCCGAATATCTCTCGCAGCGCGAGGCTGCGGCCGAAGACCTGATGCTTGCTTGTCGCATGACGCGCGGTGTCGCGTCCGACCTTTTGGTTCGCGCGGCTCGTGCCGTCCCGGCCGATGAGCTGGCAGTTGCCTGCGATCGCGCGCTCGAATTGGGTCTTGCCACTTGGGTGCCCGAGACGCTCGGAGTCCATGAGGGACCCTTCACTTCGGCAGATGTCATCGCGGGCCATGTTCGAGCTCGTTTAGCGCCGACACACCTGGGCTGGCTCGATGGAAATGTTCTGTTCGAGCTGTTTTGGGATCTAGCTTAGGTCGCTCGGGTAGAATTACCGAAATATATACGCTGCTGTGAGCAGGAGGTTGCCGCGCATGGCGACGATGAACGAAAAAGATTACTACGAGATTCTGGGTGTCTCCAAGGACGCCACCTCACGTGATATTCAAAAGGCCTTTCAGCAAAAGGCCCGCAAGCTCCATCCGGACGTCAACAAAGAGCCGGATGCCGAGGAAAAGTTTAAAGAGGTTTCCGAGGCCTACGCCGTGCTTTCGGATGAGCAAAAACGTGCGCGCTACGACGCCATGCGTTCTGGCAATCCCTTTGCCGGTGCTCCTACGGCTTCGCCCTATGGTGGCAGCTACGCCGGCAGCACGGGTTATGGCAATCCTTTTGAGGGCGGCTTTCCCTTTGGTGGCGCCTGGGGCCAGCAGCGTCGTGGACAGGCTGCCTACAATCCCGAGAACGGCGCCAACGTGGTCGTCGATATCAAACTTGACGCCAAGGAGGCCAAGGGCGGTGCCCGCAAGACCGTCCGCTACACGCGCTTCGATACGTGCGGACATTGCGGCGGCTCGGGTTCTGTCTCCTCCGAGCATGCCCATACCTGCCCAAGCTGTGGCGGCCGCGGCCACATCGACGTCGACCTGTCCTTCCTGTTTGGTGCGGGTACGTTCCAGTCGGTCTGCCCCGAGTGCGGCGGTTCCGGTAAGGTCGTGGCCGACCCCTGCCCCGATTGTGGTGGCAGCGGTCGTACTCGCGCAACCTCCGAGCAGACGATTGAGTTTCCTGCCGGCACGCACGATGGCGACGAGGTCCGCATTAGCGGCATGGGACATGCTGGCACCAACGGTGCCGCGGGCGGCGACTTGGTCGGCCGCGCCCATGTTGAAGCCGAGCGCTTGGAAGGCAAAGCTCGTACCGGTTTTTACCTGATGGGCATCGTGGCGCCGTTTTTGGTGCTGTCGGCCATTTCGGGCGTGTTCTCGGCCTTTGCCGTGATGTGCTTTATTCCGTTTACCATGGGCCTGTTTATGGTGCTTTCGGACGGTGTGCTTCATCGTAGTCTGCTGTGGTGGAAGCGCGGTGCGATGCAGTTTGCCAACGGTTTTGCCAACGGCTTCATGTTCGCGCTCGTGTCAGTTTGGTTCGCGAGCTGCTCGCAACGGGCCATGCTTTCGCCGTACCAAATGCAATAACATCAAACCCTCTGTTTGCGGCCAGCCCAGCTTGGGTATAGGACGCACTGTGACAATAATGAAAGTCGGAAGGATTCGGTCGTGTCGGTAAATAGGGATTACTACGAGGTGCTTGGCGTCGACAGGGATGCCGACGCGCGGACGATTAAGCGCGCGTTTCTAAAGAAGGCCCGTACCGTACACCCGGACGTTTCGGACGACCCCGAGGCCGAGGCCAAGTTCAAGGAGCTCAACGAGGCCTATTCCGTTCTTTCCGATGAGCAGAAGCGTGCTAATTACGACCGTTACGGCACCGCCGACGGTCCTGGTGGTTCGGGCTACGTCGATATCAACGATATCTTTGGTGGCATGGGCATGGACGACTTGTTCTCGTCGTTCTTTGGCGGCGGTGCCGGCGGTGGCGCCCGCAGCCGTCGTGAGCGTCGTCGCGGACGCGACATGGCCATCTCGCTTTCGGTGACGCTCGAGGAGGCGGCGCTCGGCTGCAAAAAGACGATCAGCTATGACCGCCTTGCTCCTTGCGAGGACTGCAACGGCACCGGTAGGGCAGAGGGCGCACAGGAAAAGCAGTGCGGCCGCTGCCACGGCACGGGCTATGTCACGACGGTTCAGCGTTCGTTCCTGGGCCAGGTTCAGTCCTCTTCGCCTTGCCCCGACTGCCATGGCGAGGGCACGGTCATCGACCATCCCTGCGAGACCTGCGACGGTCAGGGCCGCACGCCTTCGCATGAAAAGATCGACATCGATATTCCCGCCGGCGTTTCGACCGGTCGCCAGCTGCGTGTGAGCGGCTTTGGCGAGGCCGGCCTTCGCGGCGAGCCTTCGGGCGACCTGATTGTCAACGTGCGCGTCGCCGACCATGAGCGCTTTAAGCGCAACGGTGATGACCTGTACCTGGTGAGCGATATCTCGATTGCGCAGGCTGCGCTCGGCTGCGAGATCGAGGTCGAGGGCATTATGCCCGACGAGGTCGTTAAGGTGACGGTTCCCGCCGGCGCCCAGTACGGCGATACCGTGAGCGTCAATTATTACGGCATGCCGCGCATTGGCGGTGGCGGTTCGCGTGGCCGCCTGATCGTGCAACTGCGCGTGGTCGTTCCCACCAATCTTTCCAATAAGCAACGCGAGCTGCTCCGTGCTTTTGCCGATGAGATGGGCGATGACGTCGCTTCCGGTAAGAAGTCGGTGACCGACCGTATCAAGAGTGCCCTCGACGATATCCTCGATTAAGGAGCCCGCGTGCTCGCACCCCATATTTCCGTCGTCAACCTCGGCTGCCGCGTCAACCGGGTTGAGTCTGACCGTATCACTGCCGATCTTATGCGCCTGGGCTTTGCTATGGTGGAGCCCCAGGATGCCGATCTGATCGTCATTAACACCTGTGCCGTTACGGGCGAGGCCGAGGCCAAGACCCGTAAGGCCGTCCGTCATGCGCTGGCCTATCCGGGCGAGCCTTACGTGGTCGTAACCGGCTGCGTCGTCAACCTGCATCCCGAGGAGTTGCTGGAGCTCTCCGATCGCGTGATCGCCGAGCCGTCCAAGATTGACGTCGCCGAGCGCGTCTGCGAGGTGCTGGGTGTCGAATCCGATAGCGTTCCCGCCTGCAGCGATGGCGAGGTGGTCGATGCGCTCGGTCGCTCTCGCCTGGGCGTGAAGATTCAGGACGGCTGCAACCATCGCTGCACCTATTGCATTGTGTGGAAGGCACGCGGCCCCGAGCGCTCCGTGCCCGTCGAGTCCGTGCTCGAGCAAGTTCGCGAGGCCCAGGAGGCCGGCGTGCCCGAGGTGGTGCTGACCGGTGTGAACCTGGGTGCCTACGATGGCAAGAGCGCGACCGACGAGCACGTCGAAATCGATGAGCTGCTCGAGGCCATCATGGAGCGCACGTCTATTCCGCATGTGCGCATTTCCTCGGTCGAGCCCATGGATATCTCCGAGCGCCTGCTTAAGGTTATGGCTCGCTATCCGCAGCGTATCGCCCCGTTTTTGCACCTGCCCGTGCAGTCCGGCTGCACTGCGACCCTGCATCGCATGGGCCGTCCCTATAGCGCCGAGGCCTTTGAGGACACGGTGCGTATGATTCGCGCCAACTTGCCCCAGGCGTCCCTTTCGTGCGATGTCATCGTCGGTTTTCCTGGTGAGACGGACGAGGAGTTCGAGGAGTCGCTGGCGCTGTGCCGCCGTGTGGGTTTCTCGCGTATGCACGTGTTCCGCTACAGCAAGCGTCCCGGTACCCTTGCTGCCGACATGCCCGACCAGGTGCCACCCGAGGTTATGGCCGAGCGCAGCCGCCGTATGCGGGCCGCCGCACAGGAGCTCGCTATTGCCGACGCTCGTCGTCGCGTGGGCACGGTCGAGCGTGCCGTGCTCGAGTATGGTGACAACCTGACGCTCGGCTCGTTCCATCATGCCCGTCTTGACGATACCTGTGGACTTACAGCCCCGTGCCTGCTCGATGTTGCTATCATCGGAGTCGATGATTCCGGCTTGGTCCATGCACGCAGGGAGGTTCATGGAAGCCTCGAAGATTAGACTTACCGTTCCCGAGGGAATTGATCCCTCGCGCGTTTTGGGCGTCGGCGACGGCGTTCTTCGTGCGCTTGAGAGTTTGGTTCGCGCTCACGTGGTCGCCCGTGGCGATAGCATCGCCGTGAGCGGTGACCCGGATGAGGTCGAACTCGTGGCGCGTTTTTTCGAACACGCTTTTCGCGAGGCGGCCGCCGGGCGCACGCTGTCTATCGACGATGTCTCTCGCTGCCTGGCTGTCTTGCGCGACGGTGAGCACGAGGCTACGTCGCTTCGCGATGACGTGCTGCTTTCGTATCGCGGTCGCGTCATTCGCCCCAAGACGCTCGGTCAAAAGCGCTATGTGGATGCCATCCGCTCAAATACCATCACGTTTGGCCTGGGTCCTGCCGGTACCGGTAAGACCTATCTGGCCATGGCGCTCGCTGTTGCCGCACTCAAGCGTCACGAGGTGGGCCGTCTGATCTTGACGCGTCCGGTTGTCGAGGCGGGGGAGAACCTGGGCTTTTTGCCCGGCACCCTCGAGGAAAAGATCGATCCGTACATGCGCCCGCTCTACGACGCCCTTTTTGACATGATGGATCGCGAGCGCACCGATGAGCTCATGGAGCGCGGCGTGATCGAGATCGCCCCGCTTGCCTACATGCGCGGCCGCACGCTGAGCGACGCCTTCGTGGTGCTCGACGAGGCCCAAAATACCACGCCCGAGCAGATGAAGATGTTTCTGACGCGCCTGGGCTTTAACTCCAAGTTTGTGATTACCGGCGACCTGAGCCAGCGTGACCTGGTGGGCCGTCGTGGTGGCTTGGCGGATGTCGAGAAGATTTTGGGCCGTGTCGACGATGTCGCATTTTCTCACCTCGAGCGTGCCGACGTGGTGCGCCATGCCCTGGTGGGACGTATCGTCGAGGCATATGATGCTTATGATGACGTGCGCGAGCAGCGCGTGCACGACCGAAAGGAGTCCCGTTGAGTGTATTGATCAGCAACGATGCCGAGCTCGATACGCTGCTCGACGCGCAGGAGGTAGAACACATCTGCGAGGTCGTGCTTGCCGCCGAAGGCGTTGAGCGTGAAGTCGAGATTTCCCTTTCGTATGTCGATGAGGACGAGATGCACGAGCTCAACCACGAGTGGCGCGGTATCGACCGCACCACCGATGTCCTCTCGTTTGAATGCGACTCGGCCTTTGACGAGGATATTCCCGCCGACGAGACGCTTGAGCTTGGCGATATCATCCTGGCCCCGCAAGTCATTGCCCGTCAGGCCCCCGGCTTTGGTAATAGCCCTGCCGACGAGTGCCGCCTGATGCTCGTGCATGGCATGCTGCACCTGCTGGGGTATGACCATATCGAGGACGACGAGGCCGAGGTCATGGAGGCCCGCGAGGACGCCATCCTGCGCGATCTGGCGCTCGAGCGCGGCGAGGACCCCAAGCTGGTCCACGTCGGCCCCATCACCAACCACGCCCACGACTAGGAGCCGTCTATGATTCCCGGATCGAACAAGGACCATCCGTCCTTCTTAAAGTCGTTCTCCTACGCCATGGAGGGCTTCGTCACCGCCGTCAAGACCGAGCGCAATATTAAGGTCATGCTCGTTGCGGGCGTGTGCACCGTCATTGCCGGCTGCATCGTGGGGCTCGACATTGCCGAGTGGGCCACGATTATCATCTGTTGTGGCCTGGTGATTCACGGCGAGCTATGCAACACCGCCATGGAGGCGATTGTCGATCTGGCGACCCAGGAGCTCCATCCGCTGGCAAAGCGCGCGAAGGATATCGCCGCCGCCTCCGTATACGTTCTTTCCATCACCGCCGCGATTGTGGGCGTGCTGGTATTTGCCCACGCGCTCGGCTTTATCTAGAAAGGGATTTTCATGTCCGACACTATGCAGCCTATCGATGAAATTTTGGACGACGAGGTCCTGGATGCGGCGGATGCCGAAGCGGCCGAAGCATACGAGGAAGTCGAGGAATTCGATCCGTTTGAGGGCATGAGCGACGAGGAGCTCGACGCCCTGTGCGACGAGGACGATAGCCTCGCGGGCTTTGGCGACGTTGAACCCGGTTTTCGCAGCGGCTTCGTAGCCCTGGTTGGCCGCCCCAACGCCGGTAAGTCCACGCTGCTCAACGCCTGCTACGGCAAAAA
This sequence comes from uncultured Collinsella sp., assembly GCA_900547025.1. Lineage (GTDB taxonomy): Bacteria > Actinomycetota > Coriobacteriia > Coriobacteriales > Coriobacteriaceae > Collinsella. The sequence continues at coordinate 4,525 of UREZ01000022.1, read as the reverse complement.
GGTCGCCATCACCTCGTCGGTGGCCCAGACGACCCGCCGCCGCATGCGCGCCGTCGTCAACCGTCCCGGCTACCAGCTGGTCTTTGTCGATACCCCGGGTATCCACAAGCCCAAGGACGGCCTGGGGTCCGAGCTCAACAAGAGTGCGCTGTTCGAGCTGAACGATGTCGATGTCGTCGCGTTTTTGATTGATGCCACCAAGCCGATCGGCAGGGGAGACGCCTGGGTTGCCGAGCGCGTCAAGAACGCTCGTTCCAAGAAGGTCCTGGTGCTTACCAAGGCCGATGAGGCCGACCCCGCACAGGTCATGGAACAGCTTAAGGCCGCCCATGAGCTCATGGAATATGACGACGAGATCGTGACGTCGTCGGTCAAGAACTTCAACGTCGATGCCTTCATCGAGACCGTTGCGCACTTTTTGCCCGAGGGTCCGCGTTGGTTCCCCGAGGACATGGGTACTGACGCTTCCGACGAGACACTCGTTGCCGAGTTTGTGCGCGAGAAGGTCTTGCGTCGCACCCGTGATGAGATTCCGCACTCCGTTGGCGTGATCTGCGATGCGCTCGAGCAGACCAAGAAGGTGCTGCGCGTCCACGCCACCATTTACGTTGAGCGCGAGGGCCAAAAGGGTATCATCATCGGCAAGGGCGGCGAGATGATCAAGCATATCGGTATCGACGCCCGTCGCGATCTTGAGCGCATCTTTGGCACGCAGGTCTTTTTGGAGCTGGACGTGAAGGTCAAGGCCGGCTGGCGTGACGACGAGGCCCAGATTCGCCGCTTTGGGTATAACGCCGAGGACTAAGGACGCACGGCGCGCATGGCAGGCTCCCGGACATATCGCACGAAGGTGCTCGTTCTCGACAAAACCAAGCTCAAAGAGACGGACCTGATCCTGACGATGCTTGACGAGCGGGGTCGGCAGGTGCGTGCCGTGGCTAAGGGCGCACGTAAGCCTGGCGGTCGCCTTGCGGCCCGCTGCGAGCTCTTCTGCACCGTTGATATGCTATTGGCGCATGGCCGCTCGCTCGACGTTGTTTCTCAGGCGGAGCTTATTGAGGCGCCGCTCGGTGCTGCTCCTGACTACGAGACGACCTGTGCCGCCAGCGCGATTGCCGAGGTTGCGCGTGTGTGCTCGTTCGAGGATGCCGAGGATCCATTTACCTTTGCCATTACGCAGCGGGCGCTCACGCTTGTCGGTAGCGGGCTCGATTCGGCACACATGGACCTGCTCGTGGCGGCCTTTGTCTTTAAACTGCTGTCGCACGTTGGTTACCGACCCGATTTCTCGGCTTGTGTCTCGTGCGGCGATCCCATGCTCTCGCATTTTTCGGCCCAAGCCGGCGGGCTTCTGTGCGGGTCGTGCGCGTCGAGCGTTCCGGGTGCCGAGCTGGTGTCGACCGGCGAGGTCGCATGGCTGCGCGCCCTCATGTCCATGACCTTCGATGCACTCATGGCCGAGAGGATCGACCCCCATACCGCAGCCTTTTTGCTGGGGCTTTCGCATGTTTGGGCTGCGACGCACACCGATCAGCGCCTCCGTGCGATGGAATTCATGTTGGGTCGGTGATGATGCGCAGGGGTGGGCTGCTTGTGGTAACATACCGACCTGTTGGTACCTCGACCTTGGTTGCTCGCTCCACCGGCGGCTTCCCAGTCCGAGGCGAATCGAGTCGCCCGCGGGCGACGTAAAACGAAAGGTGAAACAATGACTGTTTCCAAAGAGCGCAAGGCGGAGCTGACTGCCCAGTTCGGTAACACCCCGGTCGACACCGGTAACCCCAAGGTTCAGGTCGCCATCCTGTCCGAGCGCATCAAGGAGCTGACCGAGCACATGAAGTCCCACCAGAAGGACTTCCATACCCGTCGTGGCCTGCTCATGCTCGTCGGCCGTCGTCGTCGTCTTCTCTCCTACATCAAGAAGAACGACATCGTCGAGTACCGTGAGCTCATCAAGGCTCTGGGCATCCGCGACAACATCCAGTAAGGATTTGTACATGCTAAGAGCGTCCTGCGCAGCGGGGCGCTCTTTTTGTGTAAGGGCGTGAACAATCACGCTCTGAAGCGTGGCGGGGGCAGGGGGCCCGCGTCACATGAGAAGCCCGCAGGCAAGGGGCCTGTGGGGTAAGGAGAACAATGACACTCGTATCTAAGACCTTTGAGCTGTACGGCAAGACCTACACCTTTGAGTCGGGCGAGCTTGCCAAGCAGGCCACCGGCGCCTGCCTGGTCAAGCAGGGCGACACCACGATGCTCGACACCGTGGTCGTCTCCAAGGAGCGCAAGAACTACGACTTCTTCCCGCTGACCGTCGACTTCAACGAGAAGATGTACGCCGCCGGCCGCATCCCGGGTGGTTACCTCAAGCGTGAGGGCCGTCCCAGCGAGAAGGCCACGCTCACCGCGCGCATGATCGACCGTCCGATTCGCCCGAGCTTCCCGGACGGCTTCCGCAACGAGGTGCACATCGTCGCCACCTCGCTCGTCGCCGATCAGGTCAACCCCTTCGACGTCATCAACGTCATGGGTGCTTCCCTGGCTATGACGCTCGGTGGCGTGCCCTTCGAGGGTCCGCTTGCCTGCGTGCGCATCGGCCGCAACGTGGAGACTGGCGAGTTTATCGTCAACCCCACCTACGAGGAGCGCGAGAACTCCGATCTGGACCTGGAGCTGGGCGGCTCTGCCGACTTCATCTCGATGGTCGAGGCCGGCGCCGAGGAGATCTCCGAGGACGACATGCTCGCCGCCATGAAGTTTGGCCAGGAGGCCCTTGCTGCTTTCTGCCAGGCCCAGGACGAGTTTGTCGCCGAGTGGGAGCAGGTCAACGGCCCCATCGTCAAGAAGGAGTACCCGCTCGACCAGCCCGTCGAGGAGGTCCAGGAGCGCATCTTCGCCCACTACGACGAGATGGCGGCCGCCCTTCGTGATGCCGACAAGCTCTCTCGTATCGGTAAGGTTGAGGCTCTGAAGGAGTCCATCCGCGCCGAGTTTACCGAGGAGGAGCAGGCCGCTTGGGAGCGCGAGATCCCCGTGGCGCTCAAGAAGCTCGAGAAGAAGGCCATGCGCACCATGGTCGTCGAGACTGGTGAGCGCGTCGACGGCCGTGCCGCCGATGAGATCCGTCCCATCATGGTGAAGGACAACTACCTGCCGCTCGTTCACGGCTCCGGCCTGTTCCAGCGCGGCCAGACCCAGGTGCTTTCCGTCCTGTCGCTCGGCATGCTCAACGAGGGCCAGCGTCTGGATACCATCGAGCCCACCGAGGGCAAGCGCTATATGCACCACTACAACTTCCCGCCGTTCTGCACCGGCGAGACCGGCCGCATGGGCAGCCCCAAGCGCCGCGAGATCGGCCATGGCAACCTGGCCGAGCGCGCCCTGCTTCCGGTGCTCCCCGACGAGAACGAGTTCCCCTACGCCATCCGCGTCGTCTCCGAGGTCATGGAGTCCAACGGCTCCTCTTCGATGGCTTCGACCTGCGGCTCCACGCTCGCCCTTATGGACGGCGGCGTGCCCATTAAGCGCCCGGTCTCCGGTATTGCCATGGGCTTGATCCAGGAGGAGGGCAAGACCGTGGTCCTGTCCGACATCCAGGGTCTCGAGGACTTCCTGGGCGACATGGACTTTAAGGTCACCGGCACCACCGAGGGCATCACCGCCCTCCAGATGGACAACAAGGCCACCGGCCTCACCTTCGACATCTTGGCCCGCGCCCTGCAGCAGGCCAAGGAGGGTCGCGCCTTCATTCTGCAGAAGATGCTCGATGTGATCCCCGAGCCGCGCCACACCACGCGCAGCACCGCTCCGCGCATCGTCTCCATTCAGGTTCCGACCGACAAGATCCGCGACGTCATCGGTTCCGGCGGTAAGGTCATCCGCGGCATCCAGGACGAGACCGGCGCCTCGGTCGACATCCAGGAGGACGGCACCGTCTTTGTCGGCGGCACCGGCGAATCCGTCGACCAGGCCGTCGAGCGCATCAAGCTCATCATCAAGGTTCCCGAGCCGGGCGAGGAGTACACCGGTCGCGTGGTCTCCATCCAGCCCTTCGGCGCCTTCGTGAACCTGCTGCCCGGTAAGGACGGCCTGCTGCACATCTCCCGCGTCGCCAAGGGCCGCGTGGAGAAGGTCGAGGACGTCCTCAACGTCGGCGACGAGGTCAAGGTCGTCGTCATCGAGGTCGACGATCGCGGTAAGATCTCGCTCGATCGTCTGGATAAGCCCGAGGCCCCGGCACGTGCTGAGGGTGCCTCCGAGGGCGACGGCGAGCACTTCCAGCGTCGTGAGCGTCCGCGTCGCGAGCGCTCCGAGCGCAACGACCGTCCGCGCCGTCCCGGTGACAATGGAGGCCGCAAGCCCCGCCGTCACCACGACGCCGAGTAACAGCTACACATAAGCAGCTCAACAAGGGCGACTCCGAACAGGGGTCGCCCTTTTGCTTGCGCCCGGGAGGGGCGCATATGAAGTTTCCTGCTCTACAGTCCTGCGCAAGACGGAAAGCACATTAAGTGCTTTCCTTTGCGTG
>UREZ01000021.1 GCA_900547025.1 uncultured Collinsella sp. | reverse complement strand
GGCTCGACGCCCACTCATACTCGGGCGTGTCGCCCACGACGGCATGGTGCACGGTGTCGGTGTCGACAAGCTGGTCCTTTTGGCCGAGCAGGCCGATCGTGGTGCCGCGACGATGCGTCACGCGGCCGTCGTCGGGCTCCAGCGTGCCGGCGAGCACGCTCAGCAGCGTCGACTTGCCGTCGCCGTTTTTACCGACAATACCAATACGGTCGCCCTCGCCCACGCCGAGCGTCACGCTATCGAAAATATGCTTGGTGGGAAACTCTAGGCTGACGGAATCGCATCCCAAAAGAATCGCCATATGCCCTGCTCCTTCGTAGAAATTCAACGTTGTCCATAATAGCAGCGAAAAGGCGGGCCGCACACGACACAAAAAGGCGGGCCATCTCCCAAAAGAGATGACCCGCCTCTCCAATCAGTCCCGCGGCAACCGTGGCCGCCGCGGGCCTCAAGCATGTCCCGGACTAGGAGAACATGCCGGTGAGGTAATCATTCAGCCGCTTATCCTTGGGCCGTTGGAAAATCTCGTCAGTCTCGTCGTACTCAACCATATCGCCCATGTAGAAGAACGCCGTGCGGTTGGACACGCGCGACGCCTGCTCCATGTTGTGCGTCACGATGACGATGGCACGGTCGGCAACGATCGATGACATGAGGTCCTCGATCGCCAGCGTCGAGATGGGGTCGAGCGCCGAGCAGGGTTCGTCAAACAGGATCACATCGGGGTTGAGCGCCAGCGTGCGCGCGATGCACAGGCGCTGCTGCTGACCGCCCGAAAGCGCGTAGGCGCTCTTGTCGAGCTTGTCCTTGACCTCGTCCCACAGCGCCGCACCACGCAGGCTTTCCTCGACCATGCGATCAAGCTCGTCGCGGTCGGTAATGCCGTGACGCTTTGGCGCAAACGTGATGTTGTCGCGAATGGACTTGCGGAAAGGGTTGGGCTGCTGGAACACCATGCCAATGGAGCGACGCAGCTCGTACGTGTTCTCGGTCCTGGTGTTCACATTGCGTTCGCGGTAGTTAATCTCGCCCTCCACGCGGCAGCCGCGAATCTCGCGATTCATAAGGTTGAGACTGCGCAAGAAGGTCGACTTACCGCAGCCCGAAGGCCCAATGAGCGCCGTGATCTCACCCTTGTGAAAGTCGAGCGACGTATTGCGCAGCGCATGGTGGTCGCCATAGTACACGTTGACGTCCTTGGTGGAGAGCACGACCTCGTCGCTCACGGCCTTGCCACTCACGCGAACACGCCTCTCGCTCTCCCCCACGCTCGACAGGAAGTCCTGGGTGTCGGACGATGCCGCTTCGGTTGCGGGCGTTACATTCATCTCGCTCATTCGGCCGTCATCTTCCTTGCCAGTTGCTTGCCCACAATGCGGGCGATTACGTTAAACAACAGCACGCAAATCATCAGCAGTGCAGCGGTGCCCCAGACGATCTGCTGGGCCTCGGGGCTGCCCTCGCCATAGATCTTGTAGATATGCACGGCGAGCGACTCGCCGGGGCGGAACACGTTCCAGGCGCAAGTAGGGCTCGACAGGTTAAAGCTCAAGAAGTTCAGGCGAACCGGCGAGCTCATACCCGAGGTAAAAAGCAGTGCTGCGGCCTCGCCAAACACGCGACCGGCCGAAAGCACGATGCCCGTCACGATGGCAGGCATGGCCTCGGGGATCAGGATGTGCAGCGTGGCCTCCCAGCGAGTGAGGCCCATGGCCAGGCACGCATCGCGCTGGGCCTGCGGCACGTCCTCGAGCGCCTGCTGGATCACGCGCACCAGGATGGGGATGTTGAACATGGTGAGCGCGACGGCGCCGGAGATGATGGAGTACTTCCAGCCCAGCTGCACCGAGAACACCAGAAAACCGAACATGCCGACGACGATGGAAGGCAGCGAGGACAACGTCTCGATGGCGGTGGAGGCGATGTCGCGGATGGGTCCGTCCGGCGCGTACTCAACCAAAAAGACCGCTCCGCCCAGGCTGATGGGCACCGAGATGATCAGGGTGATCAGCAGCAGGTAGAACGAGTCGAACAGCTGGTAGAGCACGCCGCCCTGCGTTCCGTTGGCGCGCGACGGCTCCGTGAGAAAGCCCGGCTGGAACAGCGTCGAGATGCCCTCGAACAGGATATAGGCCACCATGGAGACGACGATGAGCATGACGATGGCGACGATCGCCGTCAACACGCCCGTGGCGAAGCGGTCCTGCTTTTGGACACGCCCGAGCCTCGCCTCGTCGATGTGGATACGCGTGCTAGCCACGAGCCTTCGCCCCCTTGCGGCCGATAAGGTGGATGATCAGGATGAAGATGAGGCTCATGCCCATCAGCAGCAGACCGAGCGCCCACAGAACATCGTCCTGGGCCGAGCCCTCGGCATAGACCGCCATGGACGTGGTGAGCGTGGTGGTGATAGTGGACGCCGGCGACAGCAGCGACATCGGCATGGCCTCGATGCCGCCGATAACCATGCGCACGGCAAGCGTTTCGCCAAAGGCGCGGGTCATACCAAGGATGACCGCAGTCATGAGCGACGGCATGGCGGACTTGAGTACCACGTGCCAGATGGTCTGCCAGCGGGTGTAGCCCAGCGCGAGCGAGCCCTGGCGGTAGCTGTCGGGCACGGCGCGCAGGCCATCGACCGAAAGTGTGGTCATCGTCGGCAGGATCATGACGGCCAGCACGATGGCGCCGGGCAAGATGCCCAAGCCCGTGCTTGCGTGGAAAACGCTCTTCATGAGGCCGACGACCACGTGAAAACCGATCAGGCCAAAGACGACCGAGGGAATACCGGTCAAAAGCTCAATGAGCGGCTGAAAGATCTTGGAACCAAACTTAGGCTGGATCTCGACCGCAAAGATGGCAGAGCCGATAGCGATGGGCAGCGCGATAAGCGTGGAGAGCACCATGACCGCAAACGAGGTGACGATCAGGGGCAGGGCGCCGGTATAGGGCAGGCCGCTTTCGGCTGTGTTGGCCAGGTCCCACTTGGTGCCGGTGAAGAACTCGACGACCGAAACGCCGTCCTTGAGAAAAGCCGAGAGGCCCTTTTGGGCGACCATAAAGATGAGCGCGGCAACGACAAGCGTCACGAGCGCAACGCACGCGCCCGTGACGCCCAGGCCCACGTTCTCAAGGTCGCGCTTTGGCAGCTGTTTTGCCATTGCAAACCTTTCCGGGGCGATTACTTATTTAGCGGAGACCTTGCCGCTGGCGTCCTTGACGACCTTCATGGCAGAGACGGGGATGAAGCCCTGCTCCTCGACGAGCTTGCCCTGGACGTCGTCGGAGAGCATAAACTCCAGGAAGGCCTTGGTGGCCTCGTCGGCGTCCTTGGAGCAGTACATGTGCTCGGTCGCCCAGATCTTGAAGGAGTCGTCGGTGACGTTCTTGCTCTTGGGCTCGACGCCCTCGACTTTGATGGCGTTGAACTTGGAGTCATCGAAGTGCGAGAAGTCGAGGTAGGAGATGGCGTTGTCGGTGCTGCCCATCTGAGTCTGGACGTCGCCGGACTTGTCGAGCTCGGCGTCGCCCTTAAAGTCAACGGCCTCGTCACCAAAGACGGCGGCCTCGAAGGTGGCGCGGGTGCCGGAGCCGGCCTTGCGGTTGAGGACGACGATCTTTGCGTCGTCGCCGCCGACCTCCTTCCAGTTGGTGATCTGGCCGGAGAAGATGCCCTTGAGCTGCTCAAGGGACAGGTCGTCGACCGTCACGTTCTTGGAGACGACGGGACCCATGCCCACAACGGCGACCTCATGGTCGACGAGGTTCTTGACCTGGTCGGCCTCGAGCTTGGTCTCGGCGAAGACGTCGGAGTTACCGATGGTGACGGTGCCGGCGGCGACGGCGGTCAGGCCCTTGCCCGAACCGTTGCCCGAGCCGGAAACAGAGACGTCCGGGTTGGCGTCCATGAACTTCTCGGCAGCGGCCTCGACGAGAGCCTGGAACGAGGAGGCGCCGTCGTAGGTCACCTCGCCGGAGACGGACTCGGCAGCAGCGGCGCTACCCTTGTCGGCGGCGTCGGAAGCGCCAGAGCCGCCGCAACCAACGAGACCGAGACCGACGATGCTGGCAAGACCACCAGCGAGGCCGAGGAACTGACGACGAGAATAAGCCTGATCGAGCATGATCTTCCTTTCATACATGCGACTCGCGAGCACCCTGCCCGCTTTGCTGTTTGGAAAGATACGGCCTCGATCGGGCAGTGCCCGCGCCAACTGCGGTTTTTTACGGGCATCTGATAGACCCTTACCGCAAGCGCAGCACGGCCTTTACAAACGAATAACAATCCAGCGCCGAACATGGCGCACCTTTTACACCAGAGGAAGGTAGTTGTTGGGGACGTTCTTAAACGACTAGTCGTTGGGGACGTTCTTGTTTGACTAGTCATTTAAGAACGTCCCCAAGGACTACCTTGGAAACCCCACAGGTTGAGCATAAGTCAGCGAAAACGCCCCTAAGCGAGCAAGGTGACGTGAAAGAGGAGGGAAGCGTACTTTTGTACGCGACCGACGATTGAACGTCAGATTGCCGCTTGGGGGCGTTTGCAGCGTCGAGCTGTTACGCGGTTTGGTAAAACCGCGTAACCCTAAAGCTCTAATTCATTCAAACGGAGGATCGCAACAATATAGATCTTGAGCGCCTGCTTGAGCTGTTCCTCGTTGGCGCACTCGTTGGGGCCGTGCATCTGGCCGCCCCATGCGGGCAGCTCCAGGCCGGTCTCCTCGGGGCCAAACGAGACGGCGCGGGCAAAGTTGCGCGCGTACGTGCCGCCGCCCATGGCAAAGGGCTCGGCATGCTTGCCGGTGAACTCGTTATAGGTATCGATAAGCGCCTTCACGGCCGGATCGTCGGCAGACACCGAGAACGGCACCTTCGCACGACCCACACGGCACGTCACGCCAAAACGGCCCACGAGCGGCTCGAGCTGCTCGCGGATGGTATCGGCACTCGTGCTGTCGGGGAAGCGCACGTCGATGACCTGCTCGATATGGCCATCCGCCACACGGATGACGCCAGCGTTGCAGGTAAGCGGGCCAAACGCTGGGCTCGTCGCGTCGATACCCAGGCCGCGACCATAGGCATCCGCATGCACAAAGGCCAGGAACTTGACGAACTCGTGCTCGGCAGGCGTCAGCAGGCGCTCGTCGCGTGCACCAAACGCGTCCTCGGCCTCGCGCAGATACGACACGATCAGGCCGACGGCATTGATCGTCCCCTCGGGCATCGAGGCGTGACCGCCAATACCGTGGGCGAAAATCTGCACATGACCATTGTCGAGAGCCGTGATCTCCAGGCGGTCAGCATTCTCGACCGGCGCCGGCAGCTCATCGGCGGCAATCGCGAGCTCGCAGATAGACTGCGACGGAATGGCGTTGCTCGCCTCGGCACCGCTCCAGGACACAATGCGCCCGCCGTCGATCTTGGGGCTCACGAACGTCGCCCCAAACTGGCCCTTCTCAGCATTGCAGACCGGGAACTCGGCATCGGGCGTAAACAAAAAGTCGGGGTCTGCGTTGTTCTCCAGATAATGGTGAACGTCGGACATGCCCACTTCCTCATCGCAGCCCAGCAGCGCGCGGAAGGTGTAGCGCGGAACAATGCCGTGCTTGAGCAAGTAGGCGCCGGCGTAGAGTGACAATACCGCCGGGCCCTTGTCGTCAATCACGCCGCGACCGAGCAGCCAGCCCTCGCGGCGCTCCATGGTGAACGGGTCGGTGTTCCAGCCAGGGCCGGCGGGAACCACGTCCACGTGGCAGATAGTCGCGAGCTGTTTGTCGCCGCGGCCCGGGATATCGGCGATTCCCACATAGCCCTCGTCGTCGCTCGTCTGATAGCCGAGCTTCTGCGCGATGCCGAGCGCGCAATCGAGCGCGTCACGGACCGGGCGGCCAAACGGCGCGCCGGGCTCCGCATCGGCAGAAACTGCCACGGACGGATAACTCACCAGCTGCTCGATATCGGCGACGACATCCTCCCAGACCTCGTCGACATACTCGGCAACGCTCTGCTCCACCTGATTCATGGACGACCTCCTTACCAATGAGCGGCGAGCGTGCCCGCCCCTCACATCAAATACCTATATAGCGAAAAGTTTAGCAAGCTCGGCCACCGAGTGCACCACTGCATCGGCACCCGCCGCCTCGTGCTCGCCCGGCGCCGCCGCGCCCGAATAGATACCAATGCACGGCACGCTCATCGCGTGCGCGCCCTCGACGTCGTTAAAGCGATCGCCGATCATCACGGCATCGCCCGCGGCCGCACCCAAGGCCGCCAACGCGTCGCGGACCGAATCGGCCTTGGTCTCGCGCCCCTGCGGCGGATTCATGCCAACCACCGCCTCAAACTGAGAAAGTCCCAGCTCTCCCACCATGTCAACGCACTTTGCCTCCATGCGCGACGTCGCCACGGCCAAGCGCTTGCCCTGGGCGACCAACCCATCCAGCAGCTCGGGGATCCCGTCAAACACGGGATACTCCTCCGGTCCCAGCTCGTCAAAAAAGGCGCGGTACTCGTCGGCCACCACAAGCGACTCCTCGCGGGAGAAGCCATAAAAGTCGTGAAAACTCTTCCACAGGGGCGGCCCGATCATGCGACGCAGGTCACCCATCTGCGCCTCCGAAAACCCGCGTGCAGCCAGCGTCTTGCGCGTCGAGGTCATCACCGCCCGACCCGTATCGGCCACCGTGCCATCAAAATCAAACAGCACGACCGGCCGTTTGCATATCTCCAGCGCCTCCATCGGCATCCCTCTTCCCCAGTTGACGATTTCCACACCGACACTTCAAACTGTTGACTATTCAACAATTGAACCTAGAAATGTGGAACGACTCCACTATACTTGTCGCACTTTGCTCTCAGAAGGCGGCGCCGTCGCGCCCCAACGAAAGGTGCAATTATGTCTTTTGCCATCATAACCGACTCCACGTCGGACATCTCCCCCGCCCGCGCCCAAGAGCTCGGCATTTACGTGATTCCGCTGCATGTGATTATCGAGGGCGAGGACCTGCTCGACCAGGTGCAGATTACCGCCCAAGAGTACGTCGCCCGCATGGCCGGCTCCGAGCAGCTGCCGCACACCTCGCAGCCGAGTGCCGGCGAGTTCAAGGAACTCTTTGACCGCGTGCGCGCCGACGGCCACGATAGCGCCATCTTTATCTCGCTGTGCAGCGAGTGGTCCGCCTGCTACGCCAACGCCAGCCTGACGGCCGAGACGCACGAGCTCGACGTGCGCTGCATCGACTCGCGCACCGGCTCGGGCGCCGAGGGCCTGCTGGTGGAGTACGCGCTGGCCATGCGCGAGGACGGCCGCAGCCTGGACGAGACCGAGGCGCAGATCCGCGCGACGCTGCCCGACGCCCACCTGCTGCTGATTCCCCGCACGCTCGAGAATCTCGTTAAGAACGGCCGCGCGCCCAAGCTCGCCGGCCAGCTCACGCAAATGCTCAACATTCGCCTGGCCGTTTCGCCGGAGTGGAAATCGGGCGAGATCAAGGCCATAAAAAAGGGCCGCGGTGCCAAGCGCATCGTTACCAACACCATGGCCGATTGCCTCGCATTTTTGGCCGAGTATCCGGGCTCCAGCGTGCGCGTGCTCACGACCGGCGCCGCCGAGGAGCAGGAGCTTGTCAACGAGGCACTCGCGGGTCAGGATTACGTAGACGCCGGCACCGGCCCCATCGGCTGCACCATCGCCACCCATGTAGGCGTCGACGCCATCGCCATCAGCTACTGCCCCCGCTACCAGCCAACTCGCTAGGGACGCCCACATCAGTTATGGTGAAATGGGGACTGTTTTTGGCTTATTAGCCGCCAATCAATCCCTATTCCACCGCAACTTAGAAGCAGTTCGTTTGGGACGGGGCTAAAAAGACTGGTATCAAACGTTTCAGACCAGTCTTTTTAGCCCCGTCCCATTTTAGCTACTCTACATCAGCCCGCTCAGGGCGATGTCGACGGCCTCGTTGAGGTCGTCAGTAATGTGTACCAGATCCGGATCGAGCGGGCTGATCATACCGGCGCTCATCACCGGGCCGTTGGGCCAGTCGAACAGACCCCCTCGCGGTACCCACTGGACAAAAATGGCAAATATGAGTACTGCCACCAAATTAGTAGCAGCAAAATCTCGCCGGAATCGATCGTTTCGATTAATTTCACGCCTTGCCAAGGCTCAAAATGCCGTGTTTGGTGGGTTAGATATATAGAATAATGTCGAATTGGTATTCTATTCTTGCCAAATGTTATGAGACTACATTAACAGCAGTACTCACATTTGACGTTATTTGACCACGGGGTCATTCGAAAACCCCTCCCCACGCCGCCAACCCGCCCCATAGCCGTCAAAAACCTTTAACAACAGCCGCCGCACGTTTTGGCACCGGCTGATTGCCACTCACGGATCGGTACCCCACTATTACCGAACCAAAATCGAAATCGCGTATCTCATAAAGCTGAAATGACGTACCCTCATCCCAATGAACGCTGATAAGAATGGCTTTCAAATGAGCAACGGCACGCATCAATACGCCCTTTTCGGGAACGCCTTATTCAAACTCAATAAAACGGTTGTCCACGCTTCAGATCCGCGTAAGCAGATCGTAATCTGTAGCAACGGTCCAGACATCCGTTACGCAACACTCGAAGAATGGGACAAAGCCGGCAAATCTTTCGGCGAACGTGCACAGACCGAGGGCATCGTTACCAGCGCGAGCCCAGCGCGCGACAAACTCGAGCTCTTTCGCAATCTTTTTACCGGCCGCAAAGATGTGCACGCTCACGGGTATCGCAGAAAAGACGGGGGCATCGGCTATACACCCGCCTGCGCAAATGAGTGGAAGCCAGGCATTTGCCCCAAAGCAAACCATCACAGAATTAAATGCGCTGAATGTCGCAGCCGCACATTCCTTGAGCTGAACGATGCCGCCATTATCGCCCATTTCAAAGGCAGCGACGACAGGCTCCGGGACGTCATAGGTCAATATGTTCTCGACAAAGACTGCAACACAAATGTCCTTGTCATTGATTTTGACAAAGCCGATTGGAAAGAAGCGACAAACGCTATCAGGCTTGTCGTAAAAAACCATGGAATTAACGCTGCGGTCGAGCGATCAAGGTCAGGCAACGGCGCGCATATCTGGTTTTTCTTCCTAGAACCTATAAACGCAAAGACAGCACGAGATTTCGGTAGCTGCCTTATCGCCGAAGCAGCGGCACTCAACAAGACAATCACCTTCGAAGCCTTTGACCGAATGATACCCGCGCAGTCCACCATTCCTGAAGGCGGCTTTGGAAATCTCATTGCGCTGCCCTTTCAGGGAAAAGCGCAGCGGGAAGGAAACAGCGTATTTGTTGACGAACGATTCGAGCCCTTTCCCGACCAATGGCTTTACCTTTCGCAAATCCAACTAATCTCGCGTGCGACGGTGGATCGTCTGATCGAGGACACCAAAAACAAACCGCTTGGAATAGCAACAGCTGCAGCGACAAACAAAACCAGGCGCAATGTCCAAAAGCCACGAAAGCGGCTCCCGCTCACGCCACGAGACTTCCCCTCGAACCTGCTCGTCACACAAGCCGATATGCTCTACATCCCCGAAAAGTCTCTGAGCCCGGCAGCTCAAATGGAAATCCGCAGGCTTGCGACATTTGCCAACCCGGAGTTCTTCCGTGCGCAATCTATGCATCAATCAGTATTCGGCAAACCGCGACTCATAGACCTCAGCGAACTTAGAGATGGCCGCGTCGCGATTCCCAGAGGCTGCAAAGCCCAACTTGAGCAGCTGATTCAAGAAGCCCACGTTACTGCCCATTATTCAGACGAACGTAGCACAGGCAATCCAATTGAGATGGCATTCAAAGGGACCCTTCATCCCGAACAGCAAATTGCCGCCGACCAGATGCTTGAATACGAAGATGGAATCATGTCTGCGCCAACGGGCTTCGGTAAAACCGTCATCGGAGCTTATCTTATTGCCGCCGTTGGTCTTCCGGCGCTCGTCATTGTTCCAAAGACCGCGCTCATAGCCCAATGGAAATCGCAGCTCGAACGATTTCTCGACATTACGGACACCAGAGAGCCGGTCCGAACGCCAAAAGGACGAATCAGCAAAAAGCAACCTCCCCTTATTGGACAAATCGGAGGGGGCAAAACCGCCGTCAGCGGCCTTATCGACGTCGCTTCCTTTCAGTCGCTATCTGGCAAAGACTCCCAAACCGGGGAGCCGATAGTTAAGAACCTTGTTCGTAATTACGGCCTCATTATCTGCGACGAATGCCACCATGCTGCCGCGCCACAGCTCGAGCTCGTCCTCAAGTCCGCTCCAGCCAAATATATATATGGCCTCTCCGCGACACCCGAGCGCTCCGACGGACTCACGCGGGCGCTCTCGATGCTCTGCGGCCCGCTTCGCTATGTCATCGATCCAAAAACGCAGGCAATTCAGCAGGGCATCCAGCGCATCGTTCGACCGAGATTTACCGGCATTCGGCTATCCGCCTACGAGCCGGATGCAAGCTTCAATCAGATTCTCGATATGCTGTGTGCACATGCGGCAAGAAACGAATTGATTGTCGATGACGCCCTCGAAGCAGCGTCAAACGGTCGACATCCGCTCATACTATCCAAAAGGAAAAAGCATGCTGAGGAACTGTTCAGGTTGCTTAATGATCGCAGACACGAGCCCATACTCTTAACCGGAGAAATCGGCGCCAAAGAAAGAAAAGCGATACTGAACAGTCTTCCCGGCTTTGAGCATGAACATCGAATCATCGTCGCCACCGAAAGCCTTCTGAGCGAGGGCTTCGATCTGTCCTACCTTGACACCCTTTTCATTGCCACGCCGATATCTTGGGACGGCAGCGTAACGCAGCAGGTGGGCAGACTGCATAGAAGCCACGAGGGCAAGCAACAGGTTGAGATATTCGACTACATTGACCTGTCGATACCCATGCTCGCCCGCATGTACCAGAAAAGACTCAAGACGTACGCCAAGTTGGGGTACGAAATTTATTCAGCAGAGGACAGCGAGCAACCCGATTGCAACATTCTCATAGAGCCGGCAAACGCTATTGAGGCATTAATTAAAGACATCACCGGTGCCACAAAGAGTGCCTTCATAGCCGCATCCTACGCATCCGCCGCATGCCTCACGAAACTCACCACCACACTCGCAGGCGCAGCCGCCCGTGGGATTACCCTTGAGGTTTATGTTGCCTCACCTCCGCGCGATGACGCGAAAGCGATTTTTGCCGAGATGAACGTCGACTATTCCGTCAAGGCCAAAGGGCGGCTGTGCGCGGCCGTGATTGACGAGGAAACTGTCTGGTACGGGACTATCCCGCTGCTGGCATTCCCCAAGAAAGAAGACCGCAGCATCCGTTTCAAAAGCAACGAAGTCGCCGCTGAGTTTTTGAGCGAAATCCAGCAATGAGGAGAACCGGGGGCCGCAGCAGCGAACGGGGCGCGCCTATCAGTTGCGGTGAAATAGGGACTGTTTTTGGCCAATCGACCGCAAATCAATCCCTATTCCACCGCAACTTGGAAATCGGCGATCAGCCCAGCGGACCCTGAAACAGCTCCTGATGAGTGCCCATTCTCACCAGCCTAATCACTGGGTTAGTCTTATGGGGAAGATAAAGAACGACCACATCGACCAAGCCATCGGATAGGTGGAAATCGATGTGGCCGTTGTAGTTTCCGCCCGGGTTTGAGAGCTCGTGGGCGCCATACTCCGCCGGAAGTGACCCATGAGCCACAAGCTCCGCAACCGCCGCTTTAAACTCACTTTTTAGCTGCGGATGCATGCGCATCGTTCGTTTGTAGTCCACCTTAAATTGAGCCTCGACTTTAATCTCGAACATCGCTATTCCTCATCGAGGAATGACATAAGCTCATCAGCGTTATTGAATGACAGGCTATCGTCCGGCAAAATCCCCAACTCATGAGCCTCGGCGATCACCATGGCACGCCTCGTCGCCTCGTTGGGCACCTCCGCCCTTCCTACAATCTCAAAAGGAATCTTTCGCTGATTTACCAGCTGCCGAACGGCAAGATTGAGATAGGAATTGAGGCTGAGGCCGACCGAATCCAAGAACTCAGTCGCCTGCTCCTTGAGCCCCTCTTCGATTCGAACCGTCGTAGGCTTAACTGTTGCTGTAGACATTTGCGACCTCCTCGCCCTCGTCTTTTACACCAGTATACCCAATATAAATGGCAATCTGATGTTAGATAACATCAGATTGCCATGCGTATTCATGTCGCGTGAGCACGATTGATCTACATCAGCCCGCTCAGGGCAATGTCGACGGCCTCGTTGAGGTCGTCGGTGATGTGCACGAGCTCGGGATCGAGCGGGCTAATCATGCCGGCATCCAGCACCGGACCGTTAAGCCAGTCGAATAGGCCCTGCCAGTACTCGCTGCCTACCAGCACAAGCGGCATGCGCTTGACCTTGTGCGTTTGCACCAGCGTGAGCACCTCGAACATCTCGTCGAGCGTACCAAAACCACCGGGAAACACAATGGCACCCGAGCTGTATTTGACGAACATGGTCTTGCGCACAAAGAAGTAGCGGAAGTCCATACCGAGGTTCACATATTTGTTGAGCCCCTGCTCGTGCGGCAATTCAATGCCCAGGCCAACTGACTTGCCGTTGACACTCGCCGCTCCCCTGTTGGCCGCTTCCATGATGCCGGGGCCGCCACCGGTGATAACCGCCACGCCGCGCTGAGCAATCTTACGGCCGACGGTGCGCGCCGCCTTGTAGGCCGGGTCCGTCTTGGGCGTGCGGGCGCTGCCGAAGATGGTCACTGCGGGTCCGAGCTCGGCCAGCGCGCCAAAACCATCGACAAACTCGGCCTGGATGCGCAGCACGCGCCACGGATCGGCATGCAGCCAGTCGGTCGACTCCTCGGGCGCCAGCAGGTTGGCGTAGGTGTTGTCCTTAGGAATCATGGGGCCGCGCATGACCACGGGGCCGCGGCGGTACGTCTCGTCGTAGGCAGGCTCGCCCTCGACGTTCTCATTCTTAATCATGGGTACTCCTATCGAGAAAAAGAAAAGCGGGCGGGGTCGACGCCATGCGCCAAACACCCGCCCGAACATCAACTATTCGGTATGGTACCCACGATGCATCAAGTGCTTGCAAGCTATCGGTCAGCGGTCATGCAGACCGTGTTAGCGAACGCGACGACCGGCCGGCGCTCGCCCTTTGCCGTTGCCCGCGCTCTGCAAGCGCCCGCGCCGCTCTTAGTAGTCCACCGCCGCAGGGCTGTTCATCCAGTCGCTCACGAACGCGCCGTAGCGGCCCTCGATAATGGCCTGGCGGGCACGCTGCATAAGGTTGAGCAGGTAGTAGATGTTGTGCATCGACAGCAGAATGCCGCCGAGCATCTCCTTCTGCGTGACCATGTGGCGAATGAGTGCGCGGCTGTAGCCGCCCGTGCACACCGGGCAGGTGCAGGTGGGATCGATGGGGCCGTCGTCGTGCGCAAAGCGCGCGTTGCGGAAGTTGAGGCGACCCTCGCTGGAGAACGCCGTACCCATGCGGCCCGTGCGCGTCGGCAGCACGCAGTCGAACATGTCGATGCCCACGCCCACACCGCGCACGAGGGTGGTGGGGTTGCCGACGCCCATCAGGTAGCGCGGCTTGTGCTTGGGCATGTACTCGCTTACGAGTGGTGCCAGGGTCTCGAACATGGTCTCGTGGTCCTCGCCCACCGAGTAGCCGCCAATGCCGTAACCGGGGAAGTCGCCGCACTCCTCCAGATGGCGCAGCGAGCGCAGGCGCAGATCTAGGTGCATGCCGCCCTGAACAATGCCAAAGAGCGCCTGGTCGTCGCGGGTATGCGCCTTATAGCAGCGCTCAGCCCACATGCTCGACAGCTCAACGGCGCGCTCAACGTAGGCGCGCGTGGCGGGATAGCCCGGGCACTGGTCGAGCTGCATGCAGATGTCGGAACCGAGCTTCATGGCGATTTCCATGTTGTCCTCAGGCGTCCAGAACACGTGGCGACCGTCGTAATCGTTGACGATAAAGCGCACGCCCTCGTCAGTGAGCTTGACCGCGTCGTTGTGGCTGAACACCTGGAAGCCGCCCGAATCGGTGAGGATAGGGCCGTGCCAGTTCATAAACTTGTGCAGGCCACCCAGCTCGGCGATGGTGTCCTCGCCGGGACGCATGGACAGGTGATAGGTATTGGCAAGCACGATCTGGGCGCCGAGCTGTTTGACGGTCTCGGTAGGAATGCCCTTGACGTTTGCCTTTGTGCCCACGGGCATGAAGATCGGCGTCTCGATGTCGCCGTGCGGGGTGTGCAGCACGCCGGCACGCGCATGCGTGGTCGGGTCCTCGGCGATCAGATCGAATTTAAAAAGGCTCTGGTCCATAAACTGGAACTCCTTGGTTGCGGTTCATACGCAAACCATTATACGGGCAACCCGCAAAGAGCACCGACTCGACAGAAACTGGCGCAAAGGGGTCATAGTCATTGGAATCATTTCCAACAGCCAAGGCAACGCCGATGCTCTGGCAATGCCAGCGAGCGGTCGCCAGGGCGAACAAATTGGCATGAAAAGAGGGCGGCATAGACCTTCTGGTCGCGCCCTTGAAGTTGAACGTCAGATTGTCCAAATGCGGCCCGCGCAGCGTCGAGCCGTTACGCGGTTTGGTAAAACCGCGTAACCCCTACGGCCGCTGGCCCATGCCACCCTCGAGGGTGACGGTCTCGCCGTTCATGTACTTAAAGTCGGGACCGCAGAGCTGAACGACCACGCGGCCGATTTCCTTCTCGACGTCGCCGTAGTGGCCCGCCGGCGGCATGTGGACATTGGCCTTGAACGCCTCGGGATAAGCATCCTGGAAGTTCTCGAGCGCAGCGGTCCAAGCAAGCGGACAAACGATATTGACGTTGATGCCGTCCTTGCCCCACTCGTTGGCGGCAACGCGAGTCAGACCGCGGATGCCCTCCTTGGCAGCGGCATAGCTGCACTGGCCGTAGTTGCCAAACAGGCCGGCGCCCGAGGCAAAGTTGACCACCGAGCCCTTGGTCTCCTTCAGGTGCGGATAGGCCTTCTGCATGTACAGATAGGTAGCATACAGACCGGAGTAAATGGCCAGGTTAAACTGATCCATGGTGTGATCGGCGATGGTCACGCCCGAGGCGCTAGCCTGAGCATTGTTGACGACGGCGTCGATGCGGCCGAACTCCTCAATGGCCTTGTCGATGACGTTCTGGACGACGGCCTCGTTGTCCTGACCAGCCGAGACATCGGCCTGAACAGGCAGAACCTTGACACCGTACTCGGCCTCGAGAGACTCCTTGGCGGCCTCGAGCTTGGCGACGTTGCGGCCGGTGATGACGAGGTTCGCGCCCTCCTTGGCAAATGCGATATCGATGCCGTAGCCGATGGAGCCAGCAGAACCGTCCTTAAGCGTGGCCTTGCCGCCGCCGGTGACGATCACGGTCTTACCAGTGAAAAGTCCCATACGAAGTCCTTTCAAAATCGCGACGGGCACGCCCGCCGACTGCGCGCATCCAAAATAAACGCGCCAAAAGCTGAAATGCAACTTTAGCTTCTTCAAGTGAAAAATAAAGCCCATGGCAGGCGAACGGCGCAACGTCTTTCGGCGAAGGGAATGTCAAGTACAAATTGGATAGAGCGGCCGAGTTTTTGTTAACGCGACGAGTCATCGAACACGTTTTGAAACTTTGCTGCGGGGCGCGGGATGTCGGCGCGAGACTTTATCATAGGGTGACAAACAACGATGAGGAGCACATGCCTATGACAGACGAGCTGGACCCCCAGACTCAACAGCATATTGATGATTCCGCAGACACCATTGACGACTGCGATACTTCTACCAGCAACGATGGCGGCATTGATGCCGCTGTCGAGGAGGCTCCTGCCGCCGCAGACGAGGCCGCAGACGCAAATGTCGCCGCAGAGCAAGACAAAGAAGAGCAGCTAGAGCAGCCGGACCCGAGCGATACTGAGCCCAAGACTGAAGACGCTCCGAAAGTAGCGGGCCCCATCGAGGTGTCATCGGAAGAAGAGCTCGACGCCGTCATGGACTCCATGATGGATGCCGTCAAAGCGATGAAGAACGCTGTCGCCGATGCCGATGTCGACGCCGAGGAAGAGGAAGCCGCCGAGGCCGCCTCGACGTTTGTGCCCGGCGAGACCCCGGTTGCCGACCAGGGCAGCACCATGCCCTCCTTCCTGCAACTCGAGCACCCCACGATCGGCGCCGACGCGGTCGACCCGCACGCAGCGGGCTTTTCCGTAATCGAAGGCGGCACCGGCAATATTGCCGCGCCGCAGACTGCCGATATGAATGCCGCCGAGGCCGCGCACCCGACCACCTCGCATTCCCCCGCCACGAGCCGCGACCTGGGGAGCGCCGTCTCAAACACCGCTAACGCCGTGGGCACTTTTATCGCCCAGGGCGCGTCGGCCATGCGCGAGATGAACGCCGCAAAGAAGGCACTCGCGGACGCCCGCGCTCACCTAGCCGAACTTGAGCAGCGCATCGCCGATCAAGGCGAGGAGCTCGAGACGCGTCAGGATATCGCAGGCCGCTACAACCAAATCGTCGCCGAGCAGCGCCAGACTATCGACACGGCACAAAAGGCCGCCGCGGCGGCAGAAATCGACCGCGATACCCATGCTGCCAAGGCAACAGAGCTCAAGGCGCAGCTCGTGCAAATAAAAGAAGAGGACGATGCCACCGAGCGGCGTCTCAAAGCCGCACTCGATGCCGTGGAGGCGCGCGAAGCCAGCTCGCGCGAGACCGGTAACCGCCTCGTTCGACGCCTCGAGGATTCCAAGCGCATCCGCGACAAGGTGCAGGCCGAGCGCGACGCCGGCGTTGCCGCAGCGCAGCAAACCGTCGACGCCACGCGCGCTCAACTCGAAACGCTGCGCCACGAGTATGCCGAGCTGCAGCGCAATCCTTCGGCGAATCCCGCCAATTACACGGTGCGCACCAGCGAGCTTTCGATGCAGATCTCCGACACGGCCGATGCCCTGCGCAAAGCCGAGGAAGATGTCCCGAACATCACCGCCGATCTTGAGCACTCGCTCGCGGCCGCCGAGCACGCCGTCGAGCAGGCGCAAGCCCCCATCGCCGACGCCAAGCGAGCCCATCAGACCGTGACGGCCGAGGCCGATGCCGCGCGCGACGAGCTGCAGACTGCAAAATCCGCCGCCGCAACGCGCCAGCGCGAACTGCGCGAGAAGATCGCCGCCGAGGACAAAGCGCGTCGAGAGCAGGAGCAGGCTATTGCCAATGCCCAGGCGGACGTCGCGCACGCACAGTCGATCATCGAGCAGGCAACCGAGGTGCATGACCATCCCGAGATTACCGAATCGCTCGCGGGCTCCCTGGCCCGCGATAAGGCCGAGCACGCCGAAACCGAGCGCGAAGTGGCCCAACTCGAAGCCGCCGAGGACGACGTGCGCGAGCGCACCCGCGACTCACGCATCAAATTCACCGGAGCCATCGTCTGCATCATCGCCGTGGTCCTGGTGATCATCGCAATCTGGCTCTTCACGACCAAGTAGTCATTGGGGACGTTCTTAAACGACTAGTCAAACAAGAACGTCCCCAACGACTAGTCAATGCATCAAAACTAGGACTGTCCCCAAGTGCCAACCAAGGCAACGCCGATATTTTGGCAACGTCAGCGAAAACGCCCCTAAGCGAGCAAGGTGACGTGAAAGAGGAGGGCATTGACCTTCTGGTCATGCCCGACGATTGAACGTCAGATTGCCGCTTAGGGGCGTTTACAGCATCGGCCGGTTACGGCGTTTGTAAAACGCCGTAACCTACAAGATGAGCATCGCGTCGCCAAAGCTGAAGAAGCGATAACGTTCTTCGATGGCAGCGGCGTAGGCATCCATGATCTGGTCGCGGGTGGCAAGTGCGCTCACGAGCATCATGAGCGTGGAGCGCGGCACGTGGAAGTTCGTGATCAGCGCGTCGACCACGTGATAGGTCGAGCCAGGCATGAGGTAGAGCTGCGTCGTCGCGTTCTCGCGCACCACGATGTCACCGCGGCCGAGTGTATCGGCGCCGTCCTCACGGCCCTCAAAATAGCGCGCCGTCACAGCCGGATCGGACACCGGCGCGTCCGCGTCAAACGCGCTCTCGAGCGAGCGCACCGCCGTGGTGCCGACGGCGATCACGCGATGCCCCTCGGCCTTAGCCTTATGCACGGCGTCGACCGCCTCCTGCGATACGTGGTAGCGCTCGGTGTGCATGACGTGCTGCGTAGGGTCGTCCTCCTCCACCAGACGGAAGGTATCGATACCGACCTCGAGCTCGACAGCGGCAAACTTCGCGCCCTTAGCCTCGATAGCCGCCATGAGCTCGGGCGTGAAGTGCAGGCCCGCCGTGGGAGCAGCGGCCGAATGCTCCTCCTTCATGGCGTAGACGGTCTGGTACTTCTCGGGATCGCCTTCGTAATCGGTAATGTAGGGCGGCAGCGGCACGTGACCGGCGGCGTGGATGGCCTCGTCGAGCGTGCGCGGCTCGCCGGCAGCATTGCAACCGGCCGGCTCGAAGCGCACCAGACGGCCGCCACGGCTATCGGTGACAAAGTCGATGACCTCGGCCGTCAGCACCACGGGCGCGCCCTCGGGCGCATGGGCGCCACCGGCGCGATACTCAATCTGAGCACCGGGCTTCAGACGCTTGCCCGGCTTGACCAGACACTCCCAAACATGGCCCAGCGGGTCAACATCCTCGCGGCGCTTGAGCAGCAGCGTCTCGACCACGCCACCCGAGCCGGCTTTGCGACCGATCAGGCGGGCCGGCATCACGCGCGTCTTGTTGATGACGAGCACATCGCCCGGCTCGATATAGTCAATGATGTCACGGAAGATGCGGTGCTCGACGGTACCGCCGTGCTCCAGCGGCGTTCCCGCCTGGGAGCCCTTGCGATCAACCACCAGCAGGCGGCAGGAGTCACGCGGCTCGGCAGGCGCCTGGGCAATCAGTTCCTCAGGAAGGTTATAGTCAAAATCATCGGTACGCATAGACACGTCGGATACTCCTTATATAGCTAAAGTCCGCTCTACATCCTAGCAGGCTGACGTCCCAAATGAACTACTTTTTGGCGGCTTTGCGCTCGTCGCGGATACGGG
This sequence comes from uncultured Collinsella sp., assembly GCA_900547025.1. GTDB lineage: Bacteria > Actinomycetota > Coriobacteriia > Coriobacteriales > Coriobacteriaceae > Collinsella. Next base: position 5,477 of record UREZ01000021.1, on the reverse strand, counting down.
CGCGGTCCATGGCCGCCTCGACAGCCGAGAAGCGGCAACCACAGTAGTTCTGCCGATACATGCCAAGCTCGCGCGAGCGACGCGTGGCCTCGGGATAATACGGACGAAAATCGCGAATCACCGGAGTGAGACCGCGAGCGGCAGCCAGACGCTCCAACACATCATTGCAGGTTTCGAACAGCTGATACGGCGAGACGGCGAGCGTCGTGCCCACAAACTCAAACCCGCGCTCCTGGGCCACGCGGCACGCCTCGGCCAAGCGCAAGGCATAGCACGCGCGACAGCGACGGGGTCGATCGGCACCCAGCGGTGCCACGCCGGTCTCCCAGCGCTCGCGGTCCTCCCCTGCCTCGATAAGCTCGATGCCGCCGTCGGCACACCACCGGCGCAGCTCGTCCAGGCGGCGCTGCCATTCATCGCGCGGCTGAATATTGGGGTTGGTCCAGCAGATTGTGGGTTCAAACCCCTCCTCGCGCAGCAGGCGAACCGGCTCAAGCGAGCACGGCGCACAGCACGCATGCAGCAACAACGGCTTCATCGACATCTCCTCACCCAAAAAAGCGCACGCCGAAGGACGTGTCCTCGCAGGCAACAATGCGGCGGTCGCGCAAGATGGTCCGCACGTAATACCAGTCGCCCACACAGCCCGACAAATGCAAGCCGGCCGCCAGGTAGCACAGCAGCGGATGGCCCGAAAACGCAAACCCCAGGGCAAGCGTTGTCGTCACAACAACCGTCGGTGCCAGGCAAACCGCCACGTACCGCCGGCGAGAATACACAACGCCTTCGGCGCAGGCATAAATCATCGCTGTCTCGCGATTCGCCCCAAAGGTCACCTTCGCGCCCGCAGGCGCCAGCAGCTTAAAAAACACACCGTGCACCAGCTCGTGCACGGCGAACGACGCCATTGAGATCGCAGCCAAGCCGACTATCCAGCCCACGACCGCCGTCCAACCGCCCGCGTCAGCCGCATCCAGGTCCGCGGGTCCGCCCAGCAGCATAAACACCGGCACCAGGCACACGGCAAATGCGCCGAGCACGGCCATCCCCCACACAAAGCAGGCGTGCAGAAAATCCTCGTCCTCAAACGCATGTATGTTGGAAATCTCATTCATAGCATCTTAGGATAGCGCCCCTGCCACGTACCCGTCCGCATGTGCGATAATGTCGAACGATATGCACGAATTGACCACCGCGTCGCCAGGCCTTGCGCCCGGCCGCGCTCTCACCATATGCGAAGGAGTCCCATGGCATCCAAATACTCCATGAACGACCGTCCCAGCTGGCCTCGCCGCGCCATCGTTACCGCCGGCGAGCCCTACGGCAACAAGGGCCTTCACTTTGGCCACGTCGGTGGCGTCTTTGTCCCGGCCGACTTCTTCGCCCGCTTCCTGCGCGACCGTCTGGGCCGCGAGAACGTCATCTTCACCTCGGGCACCGACTGCTACGGCTCGCCCATCATGGAGAGCTACCGCAAGCTCAAGGAGAACGAGGGCTACGACAAGTCCATCGCCGAGTATGTCGAGTCCAATCACTCCCGCCAGGCCGCGACCCTCAACAACTACAACATCAGCTGCGATATCTACGGCGGCTCGGGCCTTGAGCCGGCTGCGCAGATTCACAACGAGGTGACCGCCGAGATTATCGAGCGTCTGCACGAACAGGGCACCATCTCCAAGCGCTCCACGCTGCAGTTCTACGACGCCAAGGCCGGCACGTTCCTCAACGGCCGCCAGGTGATCGGCCGCTGCCCCATCCAGGGCTGCAAGTCCGAGAAGGCTTATGCCGACGAGTGCGACCTGGGTCACCAGTTTGAGCCCGAGGAGCTCATCGCGCCCAAGAGCCAGCTCACCGGCGAGGTGCCCGAGCTGCGCCCGGTAGACAACCTCTACTTCGACCTGCCGGCCTACCTCGACTTTATGAAGACCTACACCGCCAAGCTCGCCCAGAACCCGCAGGTTCGTTCCGTGGTCTCCAAGACCATGGAGGAGTGGCTGCTGCCGGCACAGCTCTATATTCAGAACAAGTTCCGCGAGGCCTTCGACGCCGTCGAGGACCAGCTGCCCGAGCACACCGTGCTGGAGCCCGAGGGAAACAAGAGCAGCTTTACCGTCACCTTCCCCAGCTGGAAGGAGCGCGACGACGCCCATGCGGTGCTCGCCAACGGCGGCGTGCGCTTCCGCAGCGGCAAGGCGCTCGTGCCCTTCCGCATCACCGGCAACATCGACTGGGGCGTTCCGGTGCCCGAGGTCGATGGCGTCTCCGACGTCACCTGCTGGTGCTGGCCCGAGAGCCTGTGGGCGCCCATCAGCTATACGCGTACCGTGCTCGCGCGCGATGCCAAGGCCGCCGGCGTGACCGAGGGCGTCGCCGCCCAGGATGCCGCCCTCATGGGCGAGCCCGCTGCCGACTCCACGCAGGTGCCCGCGCCCACCTACCAGCACAGCTCGCTCGACTGGCGCGACTGGTGGTGCTCTGACGACGCTCAGATCTACCAGTTTATCGGTCAGGACAACATCTACTTCTACTGCATCGCGCAGACCGCCATGTGGGAGGCCCTAGGCTGGAACCTCACGCAGAGCACCGTCAGCGCCTGCTACCACCTGCTCTACATGGGCAAAAAGGCCAGCTCGTCCTCGCAGACTCCTCCCCCGCCGGCAGACGACCTGCTCAACCACTACACCTGCGAGCAGATGCGCGCGCATTGGCTGTCGCTCGGCCTGTCCGAGAAGCCGGTGAGCTTTAGCCCCAAGGCATACGACACGCGCGTGACCGGCAAGGACAAGGACGGCAACGAGGTGCGCGCCTGCGACGACAAGCGCGTTATCGACCCCGCCCTTAAGGAGAGCGCGCTGCTGACCGGCGTGTTCAACCGCCTGGCCCGCAGCTGCTTCTACGGCGTCGCCGTCAAGGAGGGCGACGAGAGTCCCTATCGCAACGGTTGCATCCCCGCCGGTGCCGCTTCTGACACCGTGGTCGAAGCCGCCCAGCAGGCGGCCCTCGCCTTTGAGCAGGCCATGTACAAGTTCGAGACGCACCGAGCGCTCGCTGTGTGCGACGACTACCTGCGCGCCGCCAACAAGCGCTGGAGCGATGCCTCCAAGGCCGCCAACAAGCTCGAGGGCGAGCCGGCCAACGCCGCCATGACGCAGGCCCTCGTCGACGCCTTTACCGAGCTGCGCGTAGCGACCGTGCTCATGCACGGCATCGTGCCGGCCGGCTGCGAGCTCATCTGCGAGTACTTCGACGTTGACCCGGTCGCCTTCTTTAGCTGGGATAACATCTTTGCCTCCACGGATGAGTTTGTGGAGAGCCTGGGCGAGAAGCCCGGCGAGCACCGCGTGAAGCCGCTGCCCCCGCGCTTCGACTTCTTTAGCAAGCACGAGAGCCAGTACTAAAGCACGCCAGCAGCGGCGTGCCCGGAAAGTAGTCAATTTGGAACGGGAAGGAAAGACGGATGTCCAAGCCGCGTCGTCGGAAGCAGAAAAAGCAGGTTAAGCCCGAGCTCAAGCTTAGGCAGTTTGCCTCCACCGAGCTTTCCGACCAGCTTGCCGCCCAGCACTCCGCCGCCGACCTGCCGTGCTTTATGGTCGATACGGTCGCCGGCGCCTATGCGCCCGCCGATGCCGAGCTCATGATCGAGGGCTTCGGCGCCGCGGTCACACGCCCGGTCACACTGCGCGCCAACACGCTCAAGGCAACCGCCGAGGACATCGCTGCGGCGCTCGATGCCGCCGGCATCGCGCACCAAACCGTTACCTGGTACCCGGACGCCTTTATCCTGCCCGAGGCCCAGGTTTCCGATCTGTGGGATCTCGACATCTACCGCGACGGCAAGATCTATCTGCAGAGCCTGTCGTCCATGATGCCGCCGTTGGTCCTGGGCGCCCAGGCAGGCGAGGACATCCTGGACATGTGCGCAGCCCCTGGCGGCAAGACGACGCAGATCGCCGCCCTCACCCAGGGCCAGGCACACCTCACGGCCTGCGAGATGAGCATTCCCCGCGCCGAAAAGCTTGAGTCCAACCTCCACCGCCAAGGTGCCAAAAACGTGCCCGTCATGCGCATCGACGCACGCGAGCTCGACGAGTTCTTCCGCTTTGACCGCATCCTGCTCGACGCTCCCTGCACCGGCACGGGCACCGTCATCAGTGGCAACGAGAAAAGCCTGCGCGGCCTCACCGAGCAGTTGCTGAGCAAGTGCGCCCGCTCGCAGCGAGCACTTCTGGACCGCGCCATGGGTGCCCTCAAACCGGGCGGCACGCTCGTCTATTCGACCTGTTCGATCTTGCCGCAGGAAAACGAGGACGCCCTGCAAGAGGCCCTCGACAAGCATATGGACTGCGAGCTCATCCCCCTCGACGGCACGCCAAGCGAAAGTGAAGCACGACGCACCCAGGAAGCTGGTGAGGAGCCGCGCATCGAGTCCAACGCTCTGACCGAAGCCATTGCCGCGGGTCAGGTATCGGCCATCGCCAACGGCCTGCCCGGCACGCTCACCATTCCGCCTAGCCGCGACTTTGAGGGCTTCTACATTGCCCTGATCCGAAAACGCAGCTAGCGCACGGATCCAAAACTCAACAAGCTATCTCTGTGCGCGTTTGCCCTGCTGGTCGCGATGTTGTTTAAGCATCGCGCGCTCCTTGCGTTCGGCCCTTTTGCCCTTAATGGCCGTGACCACAAAGTAGATGACCGCGGCGGCAACGATTGCGGCCACACACAGGCCGATCGAGCCAAACATTGCTGTCAATTCCATACCGCGTCACCTCTCTTTTAAACGGGGCTTTCAAGATAGCACCTCGATACCCGCCACCACAGCTCCTTCACGTTCGCCGGCCCTTCGGTCTAACGGATGGCGCGGCGGGGAAAAATCAACTCGTCAAACGATTTAGCATTCGCAATTCCGGCTGCATCGCGCCGGCCATCATCACATAGAATCGAGCCTCCATGGATACCCTCAACGATCTAAATGAGCGCGTCGACGCCTTCGTCGGCACCAGCTCCTTCGACACGCCTGCGGCGGCAAACGACCAAGCTCCCATCGATGTGCCCGCCGAGGTGCACGAGGACATCGTCGCCTCGGTCGATTTTTCCGAGGTCGAGCTTGCAAACGAGTTCACCGAGCCCCAAGTAGCCGTCACGCCCAACGGCCTGCTCCCTATGGAGCCCCTGCCCATCGACGGACGCCTGCGCAAGGCTGCCCTTCGCATGCCCGACGAGATCGAGGAGGCCAGCGGCTTCACGCTCTTTGGCCGACGCATCAAGTCGCTCATTTACACCACCGATGTCGCGGTTATCCGCAACTCCAACGCCGACGCCGTCTTTGCGGTCTACCCTTTCACGCCGCAGCCCGCCATTACGCAAGCGCTGCTGACCGTCGCCGAGTGCCCGGTCTTTGTAGGCGTGGGTGGCGGAACTACGACCGGTAAGCGCTCCGTGCAGATGGCAGCCGTCTCCGAGATGCAGGGCGCGGCGGG
>UREZ01000020.1 GCA_900547025.1 uncultured Collinsella sp. | reverse complement strand
GGTGGTCCGATAGGGGCGCCGCCCGCGGCATGCGCCGCGGAGCGGTATCCCCTACCGAAGGGCGGGGATGCCCTCCGCTTCCAGTTCGGAATCAGCCGTCGGAGGCGTTCGGCTGACTGCGGGAACGGCCTGTCCGCTCAATGTGTTCGGCTGAGATCGGAAATCAACCCAACACGAGCCGGACACGCGCCAGACGGCTCTTCCCCGTACGGCCTTCCCCCTTACGCTCATGTTGCAGGCATGTAACGCCGCAGCGAGCGCGCCTTTTTTGCGCCAGACAGGTACAATGATGAACACTGTACCGTAGCGGAGCGCCCCGCGCGCGCCGCAATCACGCGAAAGGGTTTCCCATGGCCGAGATCTCGTCCTCCCGTATCGTCATCACCGTCCTTGGCAAGAACCGCCCCGGCATCGTCGCCGGCGTCACCCGTGTCCTAGGCGAGGCCAACGTCGACATCCGCGACATCACGCAGTCCATTATCGAGGACATCTTCACCATGACCATGCTGGCCGATACCGCCGAGTCCAAGCTCGACTTCGCCGAGCTGCAGAAGGCGCTGGCCGAGGCCGGCGAGCTTTCGGGCGTCAACGTGTCCATCCAGCGCGAGGACGTCTTTAACTTTATGTACCGCCTGTAGCGAACAGGCCGTGCGGGAACAGGCCGGCGCATCTGCACCCAAGCACGCCGCCCCCACACGGCCCCGAGAGGAGCGCGCATGGCTTACGACGCCAAGAAAATCTACTACCGCTTCGATGACCATCTGAGCCGCCTGGTCTTGGATTATGAGGCGAGCCGCCAGATTTCGCCCGAAAGCGAAAACCTCTACCACGGCATGCCGACTAATCCGTATGACGAGGGTCTGTTCGTCGAGCATAACGTCAAGCGCGGCCTGCGTAATGCCGACGGCTCGGGCGTGGTTGCGGGCCTTACCCGCATCTCGGACGTGCACGGCTACAACAAGGTCGACGGAAAGGTCGTGCCCGATCAGGGCAAACTCACGCTTCGTGGCTACAGCATCGAAGACCTGGTCAACAACGCCCAGGCCGAGGATCGCTATGGCTACGAAGAGGTCGCCTACCTGCTCATCACGGGCTCGCTTCCCACCAAAGAGGAACTCGACGGTTTTTGCGAACGCCTGGGTGCTTTTAGGCATCTGAGCGGCGAATACGTCCGCGAGTTCCCCATGACCACGGTGTCGTCGAGCATCATGAATGTGCTTCAGCGCGCCGTGCTGCTGCTCTACGCCTTCGACGCCGAGCCCGACGCCATTACACCCGAGCACGAAATCGACGTCGCCATCTCCATGCTCGCCCGTCTCCCCCGCATCGCCGCCTTCGCGCATATGGCCTCGGTCGCCAAGCGCCGCGGCTCCGAGGTTCACGTACCGCACCCCACACCCGGCCTTTCCACCGCTGAGACCATCCTGCAGGTGTTGCGCGGCGGCATGGCGTTCACCCGCGACGAAGCCATGCTGCTCGACGTGATGCTCATGCTGCATGCCGAGCACGGCGGCGGCAACAATTCCACGTTTGCCTGCCGCGTGCTGTCCTCCTCGGCCACCGACCCGTATTCCGCCTACGCCGCGGCTATCGGCTCGCTCAAGGGTCCGCGCCACGGCGGCGCCAACGCCAAGGTCGTGTCCATGCACGAGGACATCCGTGCGCATGTCTCCAATTGGGAGGACGAGGACGAGGTCGCAGCCTACCTGGGCAAGATCCTCGACAAGCAGGCCTTCGACGGCACGGGCCTCATCTACGGTATGGGCCACGCCGTCTACACGCTGAGCGACCCGCGCGCCGAGGTGTGCCGCCGTTACGCGCGCACGCTTGCCGCCAAGAAGGACTTGGGCGAGGAGTTCGCGCTCATCGAGCGCATCGAGCGCCTGGCCCCGCAGGTGATGCGCGATCACGGCATGACCAAGCCCATCTGCGCCAACATCGACCTGTACACGGGCTTTATCTACAAGATGCTCGGCGTGCCCGAGACGCTCTTTACGCCGCTGTTCGCCGTCGCCCGCATGGCCGGCTGGTCGGCGCACCGCATGGAAGAGCTCTTCTGCGCGCATCGCATCATCCGCCCGGCCTATCGTCCGGTGATCGAGCCGCTGGAGTATAAGCCGCTCGCCGACCGCTAGGACGCGGACCGTCATAGAACTCGAGCGTGGCCAGGGCATCACCGCCCTCGGCCACGCTTTTTATGCCAGTAGAAAGGATCGCAACGAATGATTGTGTTTTCCGATATGGATGGAACGCTGCTGACGAGCGATAAGCAGATGAGCGACGCCACCTGGGCGATGCTCGACGAGCTTGCGCGCCGCGGTATTGAGTTTGTGCCCTGCACGGGGCGCCCGCTGTCGGGCATCTTTGAGCCCATCCTCGCTCACCCCGCCGTACACTACGCGGTCTGCGCCAACGGTGCCAGCGTCTGGCAGCTCGACGACGGTACGCCCACCGATACTTCACGTGCTACGTGCATTTTGAGCCGACCGCTCGACCGCGCCATCGCCCACCGCGTCCATAGCATTGCCGCCGGCCATGACGTCACCTTCGATATCTTCGCGGACGGGCAGTGCTTCCTCCCCCGCTCGCTCTACACGCGCCTGGACGAATTCTGCGGCGGCGACCCCCACATCGCGGCTTCGCTCAAGCGCACACGAACACCGATCGACATGGATATCGACAACAAGATCGACGAGGTCGAGACACTCGAACGCATCGCCATGTACTGGCACGACCCAGCCGATCGCGACGCCATCGCGGCGGAGCTCGACACGCTCGGAGGCATTGAGGTCACGCGTTCGTACGCCATGAATATCGAGGTCATGGGCGAGAGCACCACCAAGGGAACGGCCCTCACGTGGCTATGCGAGCACCTGGGCGAGCGTCTCGCCGACGCCTGGGCCTTCGGCGACAACATCAACGACATCCCCATGCTGCAGGCAGCGAGCCATGGCATAGCCATGATCAACGCCGAGCCCGAGGACCGCGACGCCGCCGACGCCATCACCGAGTTCGACAACGACCACGACGGCGTCGCCCGCACCATCATGGCCGCCCTCGCCTAGTCATTGGGGACGTTCTTAAACGACTAGTCACTGGGGACACTCTTCGCAAAAAGCTGCAAGGACTGTCCCCCACTGCCGGCAGAAAAAGAACGTCCCCATCTGCCGGATTAGGAGAAACTCTCCAGCACACGGCGGAGCTCACGCTGAACGGCATGGTCGCGGTTGCAGCCTACGACGCGATCGGCAACCGCTTTGAGCGCGGGACGCGCGTTTTCCATCGCGCAGCCCGTGCCGACAAAGCGATTGATCTCGTAGTCGTTCATCGAGTCGCCAAACGCCATGACCTCGTCGCGTTCGACGCCATAGTGCTCCATGAGCTGCTCGATTCCCGAGGCTTTCGACACACCGGGCTGCATGGCATCGATCCATGCGTTTCCAGAAGGCGCAAAGGTAAAGAGCTGGCCAAGCTCGCGCTGCAGTACGTAGGCACTGTCCATAACGGCACAGTCATCGCAAAAGATACTCGCCTTGATGATATTTACGCTGGGATCGGGCAGCTCCCAAATGCGCTCGGCATTGGGAAGGTCCTTATCGACCTCACGCACGAACTTGCACTCGTCATCGAGCAAGAAGGACTTGGTTCGGTCAAAAAGTGCAAGATGCAGATTGGGAAACGTCGCGACGGCCTGGGCGAGCCTTCGAATCGCCAGGTGCGAATACACCTCGCGGTCTACCATCTTACCGTCGGCGTAGACCTGGGCGCCGTTAGCGGCGACAAAGTCCATCTTGTCGCGAACAGGTGCAAAGAACTCGCACAGGCGGTCGTAACGACGGCCTGACGATGCGGCGAAATGCACGCCATGCTCGTGTAGCGCCAGAATCAGTTCGTAGGTCTCGGGAGACACCTGGCCGTTTTCGTCAAGCAACGTGCCGTCCATATCGGATGCAATCAGTTTAAACATAGAAAAGCTCCCTTCGGGCTTGATGGAATCGGACGTATATCCAATTCCAACGTACCCAAAGGGAGCTCAAATAAGACTCTGCGGGCGTAAACGTTACAAGGACCTAGCAAATAGCTCACACATGCCAGAGGTCTCACGGTCGCGGCGTCAGGCGACACGCCACCCCGACGACTAGTCGTTTAAGAACGTCCCCGATGACTAGTCGGCGTAGGTGAAGGTCGTGACGTCGAACATGCCCTCGGGGCGGATGCGGAGCGTCGGGATCACCGGCAGGGGCAGGAAAATGATGCCCATGATGGGGTCGAGCGGCGGCTCGATGCCCATGGCACGCGCCTTGACCATAAAGTCGTCGTGCTGCGCGGCGACATCCTCGGCCGTGCCCTCGCTCATCAGGCCACCGAGCGCCAGCGGAATGCGCGCCACGACCTCGCCGTTGCGCACCAGCACGTGACCGCCCTGGCCCACGGCATCAACGGCGGCCATCATATCGGCGGCGTTGTCGCCCACGACGCACACGTTGTGCGAGTCGTGTCCGATCGTCGAGGCGATGGCACCACCCGTGATGGTAAAGCCGCGCACCCAGCCGCGGCCGATATGCTTGCCAACGAGTCCCAGGCCAGCGGGGCCGTCACCGTCGGCGCCCTCGGCCTGCAGCGACACGCCGCGGCCGTGGCGCTCGATCAGCATAATACGGCGCAGGCCCTCGGCGCTCTCGGGACGAACCATGCCCGTGATGGCCTTGCCCGGCACCACGTCGATCACGGCCTCGCCCGGCTTAAAGGCATAGTCGAATACGTCGAGCGAAAGCTTCGGCAGCTTAACGGAGGCGCGCAGCTCATCGGCAAGGGCCGCAACCTCGGCCATCTCGGGTGCGATCTCGCCCACAAAGGTGCCGTCCTGCGCCACCAGGGCACCGGCGGCATATACACGATGCGGAGCCGTGGCAAACGTCAGGTCATTGAGCACCAGCAGGTCGGCACGCTTGCCCGGGGCAATCGCACCGCGGAGCTCGTGCGGGTCGCGGCAGCCGTGATCCAGGCCAAACGCCTCGGCCGTGGAGAGGGACGCCATAGAGATAGCGACCACGGGGTCGATACCGGCCTCAATCGCCACGCGGCAGGCATTGTCGATCATGCCGGCTGCAAGCGCATCGGAAGGAGCGCGGTCGTCAGTCGCAAAGCAGCAGCGGCGGGCGCGCGCGGGATTCTCCAGCAGCATCGGCGACAGGTTGGCCAGATCATGGCTGCACGTACCCTCGCGCAGCATCACGTACATGCCGCGAGACAGCTTGTCGAGCGCCTCCTCGGGAATCGTCGACTCGTGGTCGGCAACAATACCCGCCGCGGCATAGGCATTGAGGTCCTTGCCGGCAACGAGCGGCGCATGGCCGTCGACCTGCTTGGACGGCGTCTGGTTGGCAGCATCGATGCGAGCGCAGGTCTCGGGATCGGCCATAAAGACGCCCGGCAGGTTCATCATCTCGCCCAGGCCAAAAACGTCGCCCGGATGCTCGGCAAAAAACGCCTGCATGTCAGCAGCGGTAATCACAGCGCCCGCTTGCTCATCGGGCAGCGCGGGCACGCATGAGGGCATCATGTACTTGATGGAAATGGGCGCGCGGCGACCGTCCTCGATCATAAAGCGCAGGCCGTCGAGCCCCGCCACGTTGGCGATCTCGTGGCTGTCGGCAATGGCTGTGGTGGTGCCGCGCGTCGCCGCCATGCGCGCATACTCGGCGGGGCGGATGTTCGAAGACTCGATATGCAGGTGCCCGTCGATAAAACCAGGGGCGATGTAGCGGCCCTGGCAGTCGATGACCTCGGTTGCCTCATAGGTGCCGGCGGCATCGTCACGACCGTCGTAGAGCACGCCGACAATCACGCCGTCCTTGACGGCAACACTGCCGGGCGCCACGCGCTGACCGTACACGTCGACAATCTGCACATTGGTAAACAGCGTGTCGACAGGCACGCGGCCCTCGGCTGCATCGATCACGGACCTCATGACCTCAACGGACATACATACTCCTTTAACCGTAGAAAAAAGCTGCGGAGCGGACGAGCCTTCACCGCAGCAAGCCAATAGCCATTGTATGCCCAAAAGAAGGCCCCGCTAACACCCCTTCCGCTTAACGGCACTTCCAACTTGACGCAAAGTAACCTGACCCCATTGCACTAAAAAGAAATGGCCCTAAGTGCCAACCAGGGCAACGCCGTAGGTGGAGGACGGACAGCGAGCGGGCTCCAGAGCGAACAAATTGACATGAAAAGAGGACGGCATAGACCTTCTGGTCATGCCGTCCTCTTTGAATGACAAGTTGTCGCTCTGGGGCCCGCGCAGCGTCGAGCTGTTACGCGGTTTGGTAAAACCGCGTAACTAAACAAGCTTGAAGCCCTTGCGCTTGCCCACGGAGAGGGTGTCGCCCAGCTTGAGGGCGCTGGGATCAATGTTATAGCTCTTGGGAGCCACGGCCTTGCCGTTGATTTTGACGCCGCCGCCGTCGATATCGCGACGAGCCTGGCCGGCGCTCGCCGAAAGACCCAGGTCCTTGAGCAAGCCGGCGAGGTAGATCTGGCCCTCGTCGTTGACGGTCAGCTCGACATGCTTCTCGGGGAAGTCGGCGAGCTGGCCCTCCTTGAATACGCGGTCGAACTCGGCCTGAGCCTCGTCGCCGGCGCCGGCGCCGTGGTAGGTGTCGCACAGGTCGCGGCCCAGAGCGCGCTTGAGCTCGTAGGGGTCGGCAGAACCATCGGCCAGGGCGGCGTCGATCTTGTCGACCTCGGCCGGGGTGAGCGAGCTGGCCAGACGATAGTACTTGCCGATCATCTCGTCGGGGATGGACATGGTCTTGCCGAACATATCCTTGGGCGCGTCGGTCAGGCCGATGTAGTTGCCGTACGACTTGGACATCTTGCGCACGCCGTCAGTGCCCTCGAGCAGCGGCATGGTGAGCGCGATCTGCGGCTCCATGCCCATCTTCTCCATGAGCTCGCGGCCGGCGAGCAGGTTGAAGAGCTGGTCGGTGCCGCCCATCTCCACGTCGGCCTTGATCTGCACGGAGTCAAAGGCCTGCATCACGGGGTACAGGAACTCGTGCAGGGCGATCGGCGTCTGGGACTGGTAGCGCTTGGTAAAGTCGTCGCGCTCGAGGATGCGGGCGACGGTGAACTTGGAGCACACCTGCAGCAGGCCGGCCAGATCCATCGACAGGATCCAGTCGCCGTTGTGCACGATGGTGGTCTTCTCGGGATCCAGGATCTTCATGGCCTGGCTCACGTAGGTCTCGGCGTTAGCCTCGATCTGCTCCTGCGAAAGCTGCGGGCGGGTGGAGTTCTTGCCCGACGGGTCGCCGATCAGCGCGGTGCCGTTGCCGATGATGAGGGTGACGTTGTGACCCAGGTCCTGGAACTGGCGCATCTTGCGCAGGGGCACGGCATGGCCCAGGTGCAGGTCGGGGCTGGTGGGATCGACGCCGAGCTTGATGTTGAGGGGCTCGCCCTTCTCAAGCTTCTTGCGAAGGTCGGCCTCGGGGACGATCTTGGCAGCGCCCGAGGTGATGATACGCATTTGCTCGTCAACAGACAGCATTGGGTATCCTCCTTTTGCTATAGCACCCTCGCCGGATACGGCGGTGCTGGAAGTCCATAAACTCTCATATGATAACAAACTGACGCGACGCGGCACCTACGATAGGAAAATCCTCGTCCTGCCGCATGCATCGACAGCGACCGGCAGACGCGTGCCGTCGCGCTCGACTAGGTAGCGCATCTGCCGACGGCGTTGGCAGTCACGACAATGGACCTGCCCCGTTGCATCGGTGGCACAGGTACCCTCGGCGGTCAGCAGGCAGTGCTCGCACACCATAAGCTCAGGGCGGTCGGCATCGACGGGGCCCAAGACGCCAGGGCGATCGGCGAGGCCGGCAACGCGCCCAGCGTCGTTGGCGACAAGCTCGGCAGGCAAGTACACCCGCCGTGCGCCAAGCCCGCGCAGCCAAGCAAGCGTGGTGCGATTCGCGCAGAACACCGGCGCTGCCACGTCAAACATCACGCCCAGCTCACGAGCCATCGCCACCTGCCCCAGGTTGCGACAGACCACGCGCCCGGCACGCCGCATCAGCGACCGAGTCCGCTCGGCATCGCCAGCGCGGCAGACCTCGTCGAGCACCACGGTCGCATCGGACAGATCGAGCTCGTCGTGCGGGTCGGCATCCATCAGCTGCCAGGCAAAAGCCACGCGGGTGGGAACCCCCTGCCCCGGCGACTCCATCAGCTCCCCCTTCGATGCATCGCCATCCACTGCATCGCCTTCAAACGGCAGAACCTCAACGATGCGCTCAATAGGTACAGCCGCGTCCGCCTCGACCCGCATACGCTCCAGCGCCGTCGCCGTCTGCTCCAGCACACCGGCGCTGCGAATCAGATAGACCTCGCAGCCCGTATCCACCTTGCGCTTGCAGTGAACGACAACGCGCTCCCCCGCCGCGGCATTCACCGGGCAGGGCACCTGAGGCCAGCGCTTGGGCACGTCGGGCCGCGCGTCGACGCCCGGATAAAACCGGATCTCGAGCGTATCGCCCGCAGCCACGGCGGCATCGAGCTCGACGGCCACCTCTTCATGGCCCACAGCCACCAAGCAGCCCACGCGGACGCCCTGGTTAATCGCGCGCTCAAAGCTCATGAGCTCGGCATCCGATCTCCCCCGCAGATACGCATCGGTGAACCCGCGGTTGAACGACCTACCCAGCTCACGCTCAAGCTCCGCCACGATATCGGGCTCCCACGCGCCATCGCGCACCATATCGAGCGCCCGGCGCCACACCCGCACTACGTTGAACACATAGTCGGGATTCTTCATGCGCCCCTCGATCTTGAGCGACGCCACGCCGGCGGCAACGAGCTCGGGCAGGTGCGCAATGCCCAGATAGTCACGCGGGCACAGCAGACGGTCGCCCTCAACGGAAACAACGCTCTCCCCCGCCTCGTCCACCAGGTCGTACGCCAGACGGCACGGCTGCGTGCAGTCGCCGCGCATCGCCGAGCGAGCGCGCCGCAGGGCCGAAAACTCGCAGGCGCCCGAGTAACCGATGCAAATGGCACCGTGGCAGAAAACCTCAATCGGCACGCCCGTGGCACATAGCGCCGCAATCTCGTCGACCGTCAGCTCGCGTGCCGTCGTCACGCGCTCGACCCCCAGCTCATCGGCGGCAAGCCGCACGGCGCCTTCGCTATGAACGCCCGCCTGCGTGGACAGGTGAATCTCGACCCCGGGAATCGCCGCGCGCAGCGCGCAGTCCAACCCGGCATCGGCCACAATCAGAGCATCGGCGCCCAGCTCCAGTGCATGAGCTCCCAACGCCACCGCGTCTGCCAACTCGTCGTCGAACACGAACACGTTGAGCGTCACGTACACACGCACGCCATGGGCATGCGCCACGGCGCAGCCGCGCGCAAACTCGTCATCCGTAAAGCCGTGAGCGCTCACGCGTGCGTTAAAACCGCCCAGACCCGCATAGACGGCATCGGCGCCCGCCGCAACAGCCGCGAGCATCTGGTCGAGTCCGCCCGCCGGCGCCAGCAGTTCGGGCAGCGCCGCCCCAGCGGCCCCCGACCCGTTCATACATTGTCCGTTCGGCCCCATCGCCCGAATCGCCATCGGCAAACTCCTTACCAAGGTATGCATTCACTCTGAAAAATGCCGTCTTCCAGCATACACGAGGCCTCGCGCGCCCCGTTTGGTTTATCGTGTAATAACTTATGTCCATCCTGCCCCGACGGCACATCCGCCGTCCGGCGCGACATACCTGGAGGTCAATATATGGGTCCTCGCCAACGACAGGGACGCAGCCGTTCAAAGACGCATGCCCTGCCCATGATCTTGCTCTCGTTTTTGGGCTTTCTGCTGATTGCAGGCGTAGCGTTTGGCATCGGCATGGTCGGCAACGTCAACCGCTGGCTGTCCGATCTGCCCGACTACACCGACGCCAACGCCTATCTGGTGAGCGAGCCCACCGAGATCGTCGACTGCAACGGCAACAAGATCGCAAGCTTCTACACGCAAAACCGCAAGTCCATCACCAAGGACCAGGTTTCCCCGTACGTGCTGCAGGGCACCGTCGACGTCGAGGACGAGCGCTTCTACGAGCACGGCGGCATCGACCTGTGGGGTATCGCGCGTGCCGCGGTGGCAACCATCGGCGGCGGCCACGAGGGAGCCTCGACGATCACCCAACAGCTGGTGCGCAACACCATCCTGCAGGAGGAGCAGTTCGACTCGACCATCGAGCGTAAGGTACGCGAGGCCTACATCGCCATCAAGATGGAGGATATGTACTCCAAAGACGAGATCCTCATGATGTACCTCAACACCATCTACTACGGCCACGGCGCCTACGGCATCGAGGCCGCGGCCGAGACCTATCTGTCCAAGAGCGCCGCCGACCTCACCCTGAGCGAGGCCGCGCTGCTGATCGGCCTTCCCAACTCGCCTTCGCAGTACGACCCCACGGTCAATCCCGACCTGGCGCTGTCCCGTCGCAATAAGGTCCTCGACAACATGCTGCGCTTGGGCCACATCACGCAGGAAGAGCACGATGCCGCACAGGCCGAGCCCATCACCCTTAACGTGACCGAGATTTCGGGCAGCGGCGTCGACGTGTACTCGCAGCCCTATTTTGTCTCCTATGTGAAGCAGCTGCTGGAGCAGGAGTTCTCGACTGACGTGCTCTTTAAGGGCGGCCTGACCGTCAAGACCACCATTGATCCCACGATGCAGCAGGTGGCTGAGAATGCCGTGCGCGAGCAGCTGGACACGCTCTCGCTCGACGGCCTGGACATGGGCATGGTCGTCGTCGACCCCAAGACCGGCTACATCAAGTGCATGGTGGGTGGCTACGACTACAATGCCGACGAGAACCACGTGAACCACGCCACGGCCAAGCGCCCCGTCGGTTCCACCTTTAAGGCCTTTACGCTCGCCACCGCCATCCAAAACGGTATGAATCCCAACGTCACCCTTAACTGCAACTCGCCGCTCAAGGCTAAGGGCACCACGACCGAGGTCCAAAACTACGACAAACAGAGCTATGGCAACATCACGCTCAAGCAGGCGACGGCATACTCCTCCAACACCGGCTACATCCAGGTGGCCGAGGCCGTCGGCAACAGCAAGATCATCTCTCTCGTCAAAAAACTCGGTATCGATCCCGCCAAGGACAATATCGAGGACGTTCCCGTCATGACGCTCGGTACCGGCTCGATCTCTCCGCTCGAGATGGCGTCCGCCTACGCGACGTTTGCCAACGGAGGCAAATACCGCCAGCCGATCGCCATTACCGAGATCGACTCGCGTACCGGATCGGTCCTGTACCAGCACACCGATAACCCTCAGCAGGTGCTAACCGAGGGCGAGGCCGCCGCGGTCACCGATGTCCTGTCCGGCGTCATGCAGGGCAGCGGCACGGGTGCTGCCGGCGCCCTGAGCGTCAATCAGCCCTATGCCGGCAAGACGGGCACCACCGACAACACCACCAACCTGTGGTTCTGCGGCTACACCCCGCAGTTGGCGTGTGCCCTGTGGACCGGTTATTCGGCAGGCGAGATCCCCATCCAAAAGTACGGCACGGATCTGCTAGGCGACAGCACCAACCTGCCCGTCTTTAAGCGGTTTATGAACACCGTCCTTGCCGGCACCGAGCGCGAGGAGTTTGCGACCGGAACGGCCCCCACGTACAAGAACAACAGCGTCTGGAAGTTCTACGGCACTAACAACACCAAGAAGACGGAGAACGACGACAAGGACGAGAACGAGGACGAAGAGGAAACCACCACAACAACGACAACGACGACCACGACCACCGAGACCACGGGCGGCGACACCACCGGCGGCACCGGTACCACCGGTGGCTCGACGGGCGGCTCCACTGGTGGTTCGACCGGCGGCGATGGCGGCACGCCTACGCCTACGCCCACTCCCGACCCCTCGCCCACGCCTGACGATACGGTCGGCTAGAAATTCATCCAGCCATAAGCAACAAGGCCCCCGAGCAGCTTATTAAACTGCTCGGGGGCCTTTTTAGTTTAAAGCGACCTGATGGGCGATCTTTATACCGGCAGACAAAAAGGGGGTACCGACCAACGTCGATACCCCTTACAAGCCACTATGTCAGCGCGCACGGTGCCGAGCGCACGACCCGCACGCCTACTTGCGAGAATTGCTCAGCTTATTGATCAGCGCCTCAAGACGCTCGCCGTCCTCGGCCGTCTGGGCAATAACCAAAATCGTATCGTTGCCGGCAAGCGAGCCAAGCACATCGGGCAGCTCTGCCGCATCAACGGCGGCGGCGATGCCGGAAGCCGTGCCAGGCTGAGCCTTGATCATAACCAGATTATCGGTGCGCAGAACGCCCGTTACGAGCTCGGAAACCATACGCTGCAGGTGCAGGTCCTCTGCCAGAACATAGATGCCCTCAGGGAGCTTACGCAACCCCATATCGGCAATATCGCGAGAGACAGTCGCCTGCGTGCAATCAAAGCCCATAGCGCGGAGCTCATCGACCAGCACGCGCTGCGTGCGGACGTCCTTATTGCGCACAATATCTCTAATGGCATCCTGGCGCCCATTGCGTTTTTTAGCCATACAAACCCTCTCTCCAAAAGATGGCGGAGACAATCAATCAGTGATTGAATAGTTTAACGCTATTTGAAGGCTTTTGTGTATAAGAACGCATTTCGAAACAATTCTATGCAAGTTTGTTTCGTAATGAGCCGTTTAGGCGGTTTTTGCGCCCGTCCGGTTAAGAAAAGCAGCCAGATGCGTACACATCACGCAGCGCGCGGGTTTGGCGCTGGCGATCGGCCCAAACAACAGACCGAGTCCCCGATGGTTGTCCTTGAGCGCGGCGACCATCTGACGGGTTCGAGGCGCATCGAGCATATCACGCATGCGGGCGGAACGCTCGATTGACGACACCCCATGCGGGCTCAGACACAAATTCTCGATGCAGGCGACCAGTCCGGCAAAGTAGAACTTTTGGCTTGCCAGCTTGAGCCGACCACCGCTATCTGCTTCCGAGAGTGAGTCCGCAAGCTCGTCGAGCGCTCGGATGTCATCGGATACCTTGGCATACATGGTGGGATCAAAGGCATCTGTAAGCTTAGGTGCCGTGACGTGGAAACAAGCGTCGCCGCAGCCGGAGACGCACTGCGCCCGCGAGAGCGCGCACGCCATAAACCCAACTGTGCGAAACACCTTGTCGCACAAAAGGCATGCCTCAAACAGCGAGCGGCTGTACATCACGCCAGAGGTCTGAGCGACTAGGCCGCCTAAAATCAACTGGGGCAGCCCGGTCACCATCGAGGATTTGCTATCGATGGAAATATGAGCAGCATCCAAGACGCGCGAATGGCGCTCTCGATGTGCATCATAGCGGTCGAGCGACACCGTGGGGAGCACTATGTCTGCCGTAGTATCGCACGCGATATCGACCATCTTGGAAAGGGCCTGCGGAGCAAACCACTCATCGGCGTTCATGGCGATGATTTGAGAGCCGCGCGAGGCATCAAAACCGGCACGAAGACAAGCGCCGCGCTTCGCGTCCTCGACGTCAATCAAATCAATATGGATGTCCCTGTCGGCAGCAACCTGAAGCGAATGGCGCACACCGGGCGCAGCATCGCGGCAGACAACGACAATCTGCAAATCGTAGAGGTCTTGGTTCTGGATACTCTCGAGCGCACGCATCGCATAGCTGGGCGAACCTTCTACCACAAGGATCACCGAAAGTCGCGGATGCGAGCCACGTCGAACCAAGTTATCCGTCCTCTCGACAGCAATGAATCAAATCGTGGTTCATGGTACACCCCGGCAATAAAAGCAATGAGACACCGGTTGTATTGCACGCCAAGAACAGATGTTGCACACGCGCAGCCCACAGATGACGGGTGTCGACGCACGACGCGTCGAGCCCCCCCTAGTCGAGCACGACAAGCTCGACGGGATCGTAATCCACGCCCATAAACGTAAGGCCGCAGGCAGGAGCCGTGGGGCCCGCAGCGGTACGGTCGCAAGCATCGATGACCTCGCGCATCCACTCGGGTTTACGGCGATGCATGCCAATCTCGACAAGCGTGCCCACGATCGTGCGGACCATCGAATGCAGAAACGCATTGCCCTCGATGGTAAACGTCAGGATGTCCTCGCCAAACGCAACCTCATGGCCAAACTCGGCACGCATCACGCAGCGATGCGTAGGTTTGCCCACGGCAGAGGCGACCTTGCAAAAGCTCTTAAAGTCCTGCTCACCCAAAAGCGCGGGACAGGCCGCAGACATGGCCTCGACGTCCAAGGGATAGCGATGCCACCACACGGCACCACGGGACAGCACGGGGCGCGCATCGCGATCGGCAATACGGTACGTATACGTACGGGAACGCGCGTCAAAGCGTGCAGAAAAGCCCTTACGGGCCCTGTAGACCTCGTTTATGGCGATATCTTTAGGCAGCAGGGCATCCATAGCCCGCAGCCACCTACGGCGCGTAAGGGCGGGCTCAGCGTCCGTTACGGGCACGCTGATATACTGTGCCACGGCATGCACGCCGGCATCGGTACGACCTGCGCACGTCAGATCGATCGGACGGCGAAGCAGCGTCTCGATGGCTCGACGCAGCTCACCCGCAACCGTCGTCTGTCCCGGCTGCTCGGCAAATCCGCTATACGACGAGCCATCATAGGCCACGCGAAATACGAGCGTGGCGTCAAGCTCGGAAATCGAATTGAAATCAGACGGCGCAGTCATGGGCGCTCCCAACAAACAAGTAACGGTATCGCGACAAAAAAAGAGGGGTACGCGAACGTACCCCTCGAATATAGCCTATGCAGACGGAATGTCTACTCAGCGGCCTCCTCAGCAGGAGCCTCCTCGACAGCCTCGACCTTCTTGGGAGCAGCGGCCTTCTTAGGGGCCGGAGCAGCCTTCTTGGCCTTAGGCGTGCAAGGCTCGGTGACGAGCTCCATGATAACGATGGGAGCGTTGTCGCCCTTACGGTTACCGAGCTTCATGATGCGGGTGTAACCGCCGTTGCGGTCCTGCCACATGCCCTGGGCAGCCTTGTCGAAGATCTCGGCAACGAGCTGCTTATCGCCGAGCTTGGCGATAGCCAGACGACGAGAGTGCAGGTCGCCCTTCTTGGCCCAAGTGATGATCGGGTCGACGACCGAACGCAGCGCCTTAGCGCGGGTCTCGGTGGTCTTGATGCGGTCGTTCTCGAAGAGGGCCTTAGCAAGGCTCTTCTTCATGGCCTTGGTGTGGCTCGCATCGGTGCCGAGCTTCAGGCCCTTCTTAACGTTGTGACGCATGGTCTAGTTTCTCCTCAAATATGCGAAGCATTAAGCCTTCAGGCTCAGGCCCATGGACTCAAGCTTGTCCTTCACTTCCTCGATCGACTTAACACCGAAGTTACGGATGTTGAGCAGATCGTTCTCCGAGAACTCAACGAGCTGACGGACCGAGTGAATGCTGGCGCGCTTAAGGCAGTTGTAGGAACGGACGGAAAGGTCCAGATCCTCGATCTGCTTGTCCAGCTCGGCGTTGTCGTTGGTGACCTCGGGAGCGAAGATCGAAGCCTCCTCCTCGACCTCGGGGGTCTCGGCAAGGTTCATAAAGGCAGCCATATGCTGGTTGATGATATTGGCAGCCTGGACCACGGCGTCGCGCGGAGCGATGGAGCCGTTGGTCTCGATCTCGAGGACAAGGCGGTCGTAGTCGGTATGCTGACCGACACGGCAAGCCTCAACGAGCTTGGCGCAACGGGACACCGGCGAGTACAGCGAGTCGACGTGAATCACACCGATGGGATCGTTGTCGCGCTTGTTAGCCTCGCCAGAGACATAGCCGCGGCCATAGCCGATGCGCATGCTCATGGTGAGATGGCCACCCTCGGTGAGCGTAGCGATGTGCTGCTCGGGGTTGACCAGCTCAAACTCGGACGGAATAAAGAAGTCCGCACCGGTGACCTCGCAGGGGCCGTCAACCGAAATGGTGGCGGTCGCCTCGTCGGTCGTGCCGAGAGCCCTGAAGACAAGACCCTTGACATTCAGGACGATGTCGGTGACATCCTCGACCATGTTAGGGATGGTCATGAACTCGTGCTGCGCGCCATCGATCTGAATAGCCTCGACGGCTGCACCCTCGAGCGAGGACAGAAGAACGCGACGAAGGGAGTTACCCAGCGTATCGCCGTAGCCACGCTCGAGCGGCTCAACGGAGACACGAGCAGACGTCTCGTTAATCTCTTCGACCTGAACCTGAGGCCTAATGAATTCTGACATGTATTACCTCCAGCCTCAGCAGCCCGGATGGACTACTTAGAGTAGAGCTCGACGATGAGCTGCTCGTTGATATCACCGCTGATCTGCTCACGCGTCGGCAGAGCGAGCACGTTACCAGACAGCTTCTCGATATCGACCTCGAGCCAGCCAGGGACCTCGAAACGCTCGGAGGAAATCAGGGCCTCCTTGATGGGGAGGAGGTCACGGAACTTCTCGCCGACAGCGACGACGTCGCCGGCCTTGACGCGGTAGGACGGGATGTCCACGCGCTTGCCGTTCACGGTGAAGTGACCGTGACGGACGGACTGACGAGCCTCTTTGCGGGTGCGGGCGAAGCCAAGACGGAAGACGACGTTGTCGAGGCGAGACTCAAGGATGATCATGAGGTTCTCACCGGTGACGCCGTTCATCTTACGGGCCTTGTTGAAGTAGCCGTGGAACTGCTTCTCCAGAACGCCATAGATGAACTTGACCTTCTGCTTCTCGCGCAGCTGCATGCCGTACTCAGATTCCTTGCGACGGCGCTTGGGCTGACGGATAGATTCCTTCTTGCTGCTATAACCGAGCTCAGCGGGATCGATCCCGAGCTGACGGCAGCGCTTAAGAACAGGAGTCCTGTCGATTGCCATATTGATACGATCCTTTCAGTTACACGCGGCGACGCTTCTTGGGGCGGCAGCCGTTGTGCGGGATGGGGGTCTTGTCCTGGATGCTCGAGACCTCGAGGCCAGCAGCCTGGAGGGAGCGGATGGCGGTCTCACGACCGGAGCCGGGGCCCTTGACGAAGACGGAAACCTTCTTCATACCGTGCTCCATGGCCTGCTTGGCAGCAGCCTCGGCAGCCATCTGGGCAGCGAACGGCGTGGACTTACGGGAGCCCTTGAAGCCCACCTGGCCAGCCGACTTCCAGGAAATGACGTTGCCCTGGGGATCGGTGATCGAAACGATCGTGTTGTTGAACGTAGAACGAATGTGAGCCTGGCCCACGGAAATGTTCTTACGGTCCGCGCGCTTCAGACGGGCAGCGCGAACGTTCTTCTTAGCAGTAGCCATCTATCTAGCGCTCCTTATTTCTTCTTCTTAGCACCGATCTGACGCTTCGGGCCCTTGCGGGTACGAGCGTTAGTGTGGGTGCGCTGGCCGCGGACCGGGAGGCCCTTGCGGTGACGAAGGCCGCGGTTGCAGCCGATGTCCATAAGGCGCTTGACGTTCTGGTTGCGCTCACGGCGGAGGTCGCCCTCAACCATGATCTGGTTCTTGTCAATATAATCGCGGATGGCGTTAACCTCATCCTCGGTGAGGTCCTTAACGCGCGTATCCACGTTAACGTTGCACTCGACGCAAATCTTCGTCGCAGTGGTGCGGCCGATGCCGTAAATGTAGGTCAGACCGATCTCAACGCGCTTCTCACGCGGGAGGTCGACACCATTAATACGGGCCAACGTAGTCTCCTCTCTTAACCCTGACGCTGCTTATGACGGGGGTTCTCGCAAATGACGAGGACCTTGCCATGGCGCCTAATGATTTTGCACTTATCGCACATCTTCTTGACCGAAGGACGTACCTTCATCGTTCTTCCTTTCGGTAGCGCTCAAACTACTTCCCTACTATCTACTCGCCCAGCCGCAGGCGTTTAAAACTATGGCTGGTCTTCACACGCAAACCGACCGTAGGTTGAGCTAAGCCTGCAGTCGGAAAAGAGCGTGTATGTGTGTCGCTATTTATAGCGATAGGTGATGCGACCGCGGGTCAGGTCGTACGGGGAAAGCTCCACGACAACCCTGTCACCGGGGAGAATGCGGATGTAATTCATTCGGATCTTGCCAGAAATGTTGCACAGAACCGAATGACCGTTCTCGAGCTCAACCTTAAACATGGCGTTGGGCAGCGGCTCCTTTACCGTACCCTCGAGCTCAATTGCGTCTTCCTTCTTCACAAGCAATCATCTTTCTCTAGAAAACGACAGCGATTGAGTATTTTACAACACGTATGCACGCATCGTAATAACTTCGTAATGGCTCCACAACTACGTGGAACTTGTTACATTTCTCCGCCCTGGAGCGAACACCAGGATCCTTGCGCATCGGTGGTAAGAATCACCGGACCGTCATCGGTAATGGCGACGGTGTTCTCGTAGTGCGCGGCGGGCAGGTGGTCGTTGGTCGTAACGATCCAACCATCGGAGCCCGTGCTCACATGATTGGATCCCATCGTGACCATCGGCTCGATGGCAATGACCATACCGGTCTGGAGACGAACGCCCCTCCCCTTCTTTCCGTAATTCGGAACGTTGGGGTCCTCGTGCATCACATGGCCAATACCGTGCCCCACATAATCGCGAAGCACGCCATAGCCGTGAGACTCGGCGAGAGACTGGACGGCATACCCAATGTCCCCAATATGATTACCGGGAACAGCCTGCTCGATTGCAGCCTTAAGGCAATCGCGCGTAACCTCGCACAGAGCCTTGGCCTCAGGCGTGGGGGTACCGACGAAAAACGTCCAAGCGTTATCGCCGACCCAACCGTCGACAACGGCACCCGTATCGATGGAGATGACATCGCCATCGCGCAGAATCATGTCGGGGTTGGGAATACCGTGGACAACGGCATCGTTGATCGATGCGCAAATGGTCCCCGGGAACCCGCCGTAACCCTTAAAGGCCGGGGTGCCACCATGCATGCGGATAATCTGCTCCGCAAGCTGATCGAGCTCAAAGGTCGAAACACCAGGGCGAACCATGGCTCCAACGTGGCGGAGCGCCATCTTAGATAGCGCTCCTGCCTTCTTCATCTGCTCGATTTGCGTTGCAGACTTAATCTTGATCATAGACCGAGAGCCTCTTTGACATCCCCGTACACGGTCTCGCGAGCCTGGTCACCGTTGACCGACTTGAGCAGACCCTGGCCACGATAGTAGTCGACGAGCGGGCTCGTGGACTTCTCGTAGACGTCGAGACGGTTCTTAATGGTCTCGGGCTTGTCGTCGTCGCGCTGATACATCTCGCCACCACACTTGGGGCAGGTAGCATCGGCAGCGGTGCCGGTGTAACCGCAGGCGCGGCAGGTGCGACGCGAAGACAGACGGTCGATGATGACCTCGGGGGCCACGTCGACCAGAAGGGCGCAGTCAATCTCGCGACCCATGGCAGAGAGCTCGGAATCGAGCGTCACAGCCTGGGCGGTGTTGCGCGGGAAGCCGTCGAGGATGAAGCCCTGCTGGGCGTCATCGGCGGCAAGGCGCTCCTTGACAAGGTCGATCACGAGCTGGTCGGGAACGAGCTCGCCGGCGTCCATGTACTTCTTAGCCTGAATACCAAGCTCGGTGCCACCCTTGACGGCAGCACGCAGCAGGTCGCCCGTGGAAATGTGAGCGACGCCAAACTCGGCGACGAGCTCCTGTGCGACGGTGCCCTTACCGGCACCCGGAGCTCCGAGCAATACGAGGTTCATGAGCAATCCTCCTCTAGCCTATTTAAAGAATCCATCGTAATCATACATCTTGATCTGGCCTTCGAGCTTGTCGACCGTGTCGAGCACGACGCCGACCATGATGAGGATGGATGTGCCGCCAAATGCCTGGATCAGCTGGTTACCCGTAAAGGAGAAGATGATCGAAGGCACGATGGCGATGAGCGCCAAGAAGACAGCGCTGGGAAGCGTGATCTTGTTGAGCGCGTTCTTGATGTAGGCCGCGGTAGCCCTGCCCGGACGGACGCCCGGAATAAAGCCGCCCTGCTTCTTGAGGTTGTCGGCCGTGTCATCGGGGTTGAACACCATGGAGGTGTAGAAGTACGCGAAGAACACGATGAGGACAACGTTGAGCACCCAGTTGAGCCAACCGGTCGAAAGCGCGGAGGCAACTGCCTGGATCCAGCCGATGCCGGGGAAGAACACGGCAATCTGGGCCGGGAAGTACAGCAGCGCCGAAGCGAAGATGATCGGCACGACGCCCGCGGTGTTGACCTTGATGGGCAGGTAGGTGGTCTGGCCACCCATCATGCGACGGCCCACGACGCGCTTGGCGTAGGAGACCGGGATGCGGCGCTGGCCGCGCTCAAGGAAAACGATCAGCGGGATGACCAGCAAGATGATGGCGCAGATGATCACCATGGTGATGATGCCACCGGCGTTACCCTCGGTGCTGGAGAAGATCGCCTGCGGAAGACCGGCCATGATGTTCGCGAAGATGATCAGCGACATGCCATTGCCGATACCGCGCTGGGTGATGAGCTCACCAATCCACATGATCAGCATGGCGCCCGCGGTGAGCGTACCGACGATCATGAGGTCAAAGATGATCTCGGGAGCGCCGGCGCCATTAAAGCTGATGCCGAAGCTCTTAAAGAGGAAGAGGTAACCCACGGAGTTGAGGATAGCCAGAGCCAAGGTGAGGTAACGCGAATACTGCGTAATCTTGGTCTGACCGACCTCGCCCTCGCGGGCAAGCTCATGCAGGGAAGGCACGACGGCCTGGAGCATCTGGAGGATAATCGAGCTCGTGATGTACGGCATGATGCCCAAAGAGAACACCGAGACATAGCTCAACGCGCCACCAGAGAAAAGATTCAGGAGGGCCATAGCACCTGCGGCGACCGAGTTACTCCCGGTCGAGAAAAGGCCCAGCATCCCCTGGAAGGGAATGCCGGGCACAGGAACGTGCGCACCAATGCGGTACACGACGAGCATAGCTATGGTAAAAAGAATCTTTTCGCGCAGTTCTTTGATGCGGAAAGCATTCTTAAGACCATTTAGCACGGCAGCTCGACCTTTCCGCCGGCGGCCTCGATCTTGGCCTGCGCAGAAGCGCTGACCTTGTCGACCTTGACCGTGAACTTCTTGGTGAGCTCACCATTGCCGAGCACCTTGACGGGCTCGAACTCGCTCTTGGTGATGCGAGCGGCCTTAAGAGCGGCACCGTCGATCACAGCGCCGTCCTCGAACTTACGCTCGAGACGCTCGACGTTGACAGCGGTGTACTCGATACGACGGGGGTTGCGGAAGCCAGGAAGCTTGGGCAGGCGCATAGCCAGCGGAGTCTGGCCACCCTCGAAGCCGGCACCCTTGGTGCCACCAGAGCGAGAACCCTGGCCCTTCTGGCCGCGGCCAGAAGTGGTGCCGTGACCCGAAGAATTGCCACGGCCGACGCGCTTGCGGTTCTTGGTGGAACCGGGCGCGGGAGTAAGATCGTGAAGCTGCATTTGCTACTCCTCTACAATCTCGACAAGGTGCTTGACCTTGAAGATCATGCCGCGGACGGACTCGTTGTCAGCAATCTCGCGAACCTCGCGGATCCTGTGGAGACCGAGGGCACGGACAGTACGGACCTGGTCCTGCTTGCAACCATTGGTGCTGCGGACCTGCTTGATCTTGATGGTGTCAGCCATGCTTAGTTCTCCTTACCGACGAACATCTCGGAGACCGTCAGGCCACGGCGAGCCGCGACGTCCTCAGGGCTGGAGAGCTCCTTGAGGCCCTCGACGGCAGCCTTGATGATGTTGAGGCCGTTGTCGGTACCGAGGGACTTGGACAGGACGTTCTTGATGCCAGCAAGCTCGAAGAGGGGGCGCACAGCGCCGCCGGCGATAACGCCGGTACCCTCGACAGCGGGCTTGATGATGATGCGGCCGGCACCAAAGTGACCGAGAACCTCGTGCGGGATGGTGCCCTGATCGGTCACCGGCACGTGGAACATATTCTTCTTGGCATCGAGAGACGCCTTGGAGATGGCCAGGGGCACCTCAGCGGACTTGCCCATGCCAACGCCGACGTTGCCCTTGCCGTCGCCAACGACGACGAGAGCGACGAGGCTCATGCGACGACCACCCTTGACGGTCTTCGACACGCGGTTGATGTAAACGACGCGCTCCTCGAACTCGGAGGCCTCGCGCTGCTGCTTCTGATTACGAGCCATGTGCTACATACCTCCTAGAACTCGAGACCGGCGGCACGAGCACCGTCGGCGAGGGCCTTGACGCGGCCATGGTAGATACGGCCACCGCGATCGAAGGCGACCTTGGTGATGCCGGCCTCGATGGCGCGCTTGCCAACGAGCTGACCGACCTTCTCCGCAGCCTCCTTGTTCGAGGTGTGGGTGCCCTTGAACTCGGCCTCGAGGGTCGAGGCAGAGACGAGCGTCAGGCTGGAGCCCTTGCTGTCGTCGATGATCTGGGCATAGATGTTGGCGTTAGTACGGGTCACGCGAAGACGCGGACGCTCGGCGGTACCCGAGACCTTGCCGCGAACACGACGCTGACGACGCTTGAGGCCTTCCAGCTTCGCCTTATGCTTGTTCATACGTAAACTCCTAAAAAGGTTGATCTTGCCAGCACCTGACGGGGTGCTGGTCTTATGCGAGTGAGTCGGTTACGACTACTTGGCGGCCTTACCCAGCTTGCGGCGGATGTGCTCGCCAACATAGTGGATACCCTTGCCCTTGTAAGGCTCGGGAGGACGATGACCGCGGATCTCAGCGGCGATCTGACCGACCTGCTGCTTGTTGATACCCTTGACGTTCACGTGGGTGTTGTCGGGAACCTCGAAGGTGATGCCCTCGGGAGCCTCGACGATCACGGGGTGCGAGAAGCCCAGGGAGAACTCGAGGTTCTTGCCCTTCTGCTGCACGCGGTAACCGACGCCGGCGAGCTCGAGCTTCTTCTCGAAGCCCTCGGAAACGCCAACAACCATGTTGTGGATGAGGGCGCGGGTGAGGCCGTGGCGGGCACGGGTCTCACGCTCGTCGTCGGGACGGGAAACGGTGAGGACGTTGTCCTCGACGTTGATAGCGAGCTTCTCAAAGACATCGAGCTCGAGCTGGCCCTTGGGGCCCTTGACGACAACGTTGTTGCCGTTGACTGCCACTTCGACTCCGGCGGGAATCTGGACAGGCTTATTACCGATACGAGACACGGTGATCTCCTTTCCTTCTACCTACCGAGCGAATTACCAGACGTAAGCGATGATCTCGCCGCCGACGTTGTGCTTGCGAGCATCGCGGTCGGTCATGACGCCATGGCTGGTGGAAATAATGGCGGTACCAAGGCCACCGCGGACGCGGGGCATGTCGGCAACGCCGGTGTACTTACGCAGGCCCGGCTTGGAAATGCGGCGGATGCCGTTGATGACCTTAGCCTTCTTGGGACCATACTTAAGCGTGATGTGCAGAGTCTTCTGGGGAACGGTGTCCTCGACATCGTAGCCCTCGATGTAGCCCTCCTCGTGCAGAACACGAGCGATCTCGACGAGCTTCTTGCTGCTCGGCATGGAGACCGTGGCCTTGTTCACAGAGTTAGCGTTACGGATGCGCGTAAGCATATCTGCGATCGGGTCTGTAAGGTTCATACAGATTCTCCTTCGTTCTTGATGAACACGTGCTCTTGGTTCTTCGCCGCCCTTAACGGCAAAGCCTAACTAGCGCGTTTTCCCTGTTCCAAACGGATGCTTGAAACGCTGGTAGTGACTTACCAGCTGGCCTTCTTAACGCCGGGAAGCTCGCCCTTGAGTGCAAGCTCACGGAAGCAGACACGGCACAGGCCGAACTTGCGGTACACAGAGTGCGGACGGCCGCAGCGCTGGCAGCGCGTGTACTCACGAGTAGAGAACTTCTGCTTGCGATTGCACTTGACGATCATCGATGTCTTAGCCACTTATATCCTCCTCACATAGAGTATTGTTCGCCCCAAACGCCGCCCCCTTGTGGGAACGGCGCTTATAGGGCAGGTGAACCTATTTCTTGAACGGGAAACCGAAGGCGTCCAGAAGGGCCTTGGCCTCCTCATCGGTGTTGGCGGTGGTCACGAAAGTGATGTCCATACCACGCTGGTGATCGACGGAGTCAAAGTCGATCTCGGGGAAGATGAGCTGCTCGGTGACGCCCATGGAGAAGTTACCACGGCCGTCGAAGCTCTTGGCGGAGATGCCGCGGAAGTCGCGGATACGGGGAATCGCGACGGAGGTCAGACGATCGAAGAACTCCCACATACGGTCGCCGCGCAGGGTAACCTTGCAGCCGATCGGCATACCAGCGCGCAGGCGGAAGGTAGCGATGGACTTGCGGGCACGGGTGATCATCGGCTGCTGGCCGGTGATAGCGCGCAGGTCGCGCACGGCACCGTCGATGGCCTTGGAATCGGTAGCGGCCTCGCCGACACCCATGTTCACGACGATCTTCTCAAACTTGGGGATCATCATGACGTTCTCGTACTGGAACTTGTCCTGAAGCTGCTGCTTGACCTCGTTGTTGTACTTGGTCTTCAGACGCGGCACATACTTCTCTTCTGCCATTGTTCACTCCTTCTTGGGGTTTTAAGCACGGGGCGTGGCCACGATGGGTTGTCCTCGTGCCTCCTGGCTGCATCCGCGCCGCTCATGGCATTTCGCGGTTTGGACTCGACACAGCAGGAGCCGACAAAACAATCGGTACTATACGCGCATTGGGTGCGTATTTCCAGAAAAACCTCGTCTGCCTGCACAACTCCACAACTCCCCCGCACAAATGGGTCCGCATGCGACGGAGGAAAACGGATCTCTTGGCAGTTGCGGTGAAATAGTTCCTGGCTGACCGCCCGTCAGGCTTATCTAGGAACTATTTCACCGCAACTCATATATGGGGATGCGACTAGCGCTTGCGGGGGACGAGTTTGGTACGGCGCAGGTGGATCATCTCGGCGGCGATGGAGATGGCGATCTCCTCGGGGTCCTCGGCCTGAATGGCAACGCCGATCGGCAGGTGCAGCTCGTCGATCTGGTCCTGCGTAAAGCCCTCCTGCTCCAGGCGGGCGCGCACAAAGGCCGTCTTACGGCGCGAGCCCAAGCAGCCCAGATAGGCGGGTTTGGCGCGCATGGCCTGAATCACCACGTCG
>UREZ01000019.1 GCA_900547025.1 uncultured Collinsella sp. | reverse complement strand
TCACGGGGCTTTAAACAGGAACTATTCCACCGCAACTGCTGGGGGGATAGACTGCGGCGGCGGCAGAGGCAACGGCAGCGGCGTTGGTAGCTGTGGTAGTGGCAACGGCAGCTGGCAGGGTGTTTTCCGTCTTCTTGCTACAGCAGTTCGCCGTGGCGGACGATGTAGCGGTGCTTGGCCAGCTGGGTCAGCGCAATATAAGCAGCGACAATGCCGATGAGCAGCACAAAGAAGCTCGCCGGCAGCGGCATGAGGCCCAGCGCATCGGCGATGGGGCTTGCCGGCAGCCAAGTGACAAGCGCCAAGCCCAGGACGGTGAGCACGCACAGCGCGGGGGCGGCGTGGTCGCACGGGTTCGGCAGGCGCGGCGAGCGCAGCATGTGGATCACGAGCGTCTGCGACCACATGGACTCGACAAACCAGCCGCTCTGGAAGAGCGCCGCAAAGGCCGCCATGCCCGCGGCGTCGCTCGCTGCGGCAAGCTCGGACCAGCTCGCGCCTACGGCGGCGGGGCACACCACAAAGTAGAGCGCGGCGAAGGTCACGATATCAAACAGCGAGCTCACGGGGCCCAGCTCGAGCATAAAGCCCTTGATGGACGCGGCGTCCCAAGCACGCGGACGGGCAGTCCAGGCTTCGTCGACGGTGTCCCACGGCAGCGCGATGCACACGATCTCGTAGACGAGCGACAGCAGCACCAGCTGCAGGGCGCTCATGGGCAAAAACGGCAAGAACAGGCTCGCGACGGTCACGGACAGCACGTTGCCAAAGTTGGAGCTCACCGTGGTCTTGAGGTACTTGAGTAGGTTGCCGTAGGTGCGGCGGCCTTCGATGATGCCGCGCTCGAGCACACCCAGGTCCTTCTGAAGCAAGATGATATCGGCGGATTCCTTGGCAATGTCGACGGCCGAATCGACCGAGATGCCGCAGTCGCTCGCACGCATGGCGGCGGCGTCGTTAATGCCGTCGCCCATAAAGCCCACGGTGTGGCCGAGCAACTCGCGCATGACGCGCACTAGGCGCGCCTTCTGCAGCGGCGAGAGCTTGGCGAAGAGGTGGGTTTTCTCGGCACGCTCGGCAAGCTCTGCGTCGTCGAGCGCATCGATCTCGGAGCCGAGCAAAACGCTGCTCGCGTCGATGCCGATCTGCTCGCAGACGGTGGCGGCGACGCGGTCGTTGTCGCCGGTCAGGACCTTGACCGCCACGCCCTTGGCCGCAAGGGTGGCGACGGCGGCCGCGGCACTTGCTTTAGGCGGATCGAGGAAGGCCAAAAAGCCCATCAGCACCATGTCGCACTCATCGGCAATGCCAAACTCGCCCACGCAGCGCGGATTGGTCTTCTGCGCCACGGCAATCACGCGCAGGCCCTCGGCGTTAAGATCGGCGACCTGCTTGCGAATCTGGGCGAGCTTATCTTCGGTGAGCGGCTGGGCGATACCGTTGACCTCGACAAAGGAGCAGATCTCGAGCATTTCCTCGGCAGCTCCCTTGGTAACCATCTGGGTTTTGCCTTGGGAGTCGGCGACAACTACGCTCAGGCGACGGCGCGAGAAATCGAAGGGAACCTCGTCGACCTTGGTATAACGGTCGCGCAGAGTCTGGCCCAACATGGAATCGGGCACGACGGTCGAGGGCGTCACATCGGCACGGTCGATTACGGCCAGGTCGATAAGGTTTTTGAGACCGGTCTGGAAGAAGCTGTTCAAAAACGCATGGCGCAGCACACGCGTGTCCTCGTCGCCATCGGTGTTGAGGTAGCGCTCGAGCACGATGCGGTCTTCGGTGAGGGTGCCGGTCTTGTCACAGCACAGGACGTCCATGGCACCCAGGTTTTGAATCGCTGGCAGTTCCTTGACGATAACCTGGAGACGGGCGAGGTCCTTGGCGCCCTGCGACAGGCTCGTGGTCACGATGATGGGGAGCATCTGCGGCGTAATGCCCACGGCTACGCTCGTGGCGAACAGCAGCGCGTCGATGACGTTGCCCTTGGTGGCGGCGTTGATGACAAGGACGGCCGGCGCCATAGCGAGCATGAGGCGTACGAGCAACATGGAGACGCTCGAGACGCCGCGGTCAAACGCGCTCTTCTCGCCGCGCCCGTTGAGCATCTTGGCGATGCCGCCCAGGTAGGTGTCCGAACCGGTGGCAACGACAAGCGCCATGGCAGCGCCGTTTTGCACGGAGGTGCCGGTAAAGACGATGTTCTTGCAGGCAGAGAGCGGCAGCGCGGAGCCGTCGGCACCCTCGACGACGGTGATGGCAGCGGTCTTCTCGACGGCCTCGCTCTCGCCGGTGAGTGCGGATTCGATCACAAACAGGTCGCGCGCGGTGATGATGCAGGCGTCTGCCGGAACCATATCGCCGGCAGAGAGGCGGATCACATCGCCGGGGACGAGCTCGTCAAAGGGGATCTCGATGAGCTCGCCGTCGCGCAGGGCGGTGCAGGTGTTGGAGACCAGGTCCTTGAGGGCCTCTGCCGCATTGCCGCTGCGGGCTTCTTGGATAAACTTCATGCCGCCTGATACCAGCAGCATGATGCCGATGACGATGACCGTGGAGGGGTCGCGCTGCGGCTCGGGCACGGCGAGCACGTCGATGTAGAGCGAGATCAGAGCGAGCGCGGCGAGGATGCCGGCGAAGGGGTCGATGAACGCGTCGGCGATGCGGCGGGCGAGCGTCTTGGTCGGCGCCTCGATGGTGTTGGGGCCGGAGGCGTCCAGGCGCTCGGTTGCCTGCTCGGCGGTGAGGCCGTTTGCCGTGGCGTCGAGCAGCACGAGGGCGTCCTCGGTGCTATGGGTGGCAGCGAATATGGTGTTCTTGGCAAGGCCGGTGTGACCGTCGGCGCGCGTCGTGCGGCGGCGCTTGGAGATAGCTTCGAGTACCGTGGCGGTTTTGAGCATCAGCATAGGGTCCTCCTTGTTGAAGGGAGTTAGCGTACGTGTCGTATTGAGTTGCAAAAAACCTAGATGCCGCTCACGTCGTGCTCACGAACCACCACAAAGGGGACAGGCACCTTTGTGGTGGTTTTGGCGATCTACCGGTGGCGCTTATGCGAATATGGAATCCTCGCGGCGTGCCGAGGGCGACATGCAGGTTTTTCGACTATGGCTGCCTTCCATGGCACACCTCCTTAAGGCCGGGCGCTGCGCGCTTTGGGTATCTCGTACCCGCTTTAATTCGCCCGTATTCTTGACGAGGGGGTTTATCGTGTCAACCCCATTGTTCGGAAAACCATCGTCTCTGACGAAGCCTTTACAGAATGCCGTGGCCTCAAAGCGCGCCCGCATCGACGCTTCGCCTGCGCTAAACTGGAAGGCACGTACGCGATTACGAGAGGAGCCCGCATGGAGGCTTACAAGCAAGAGTTCATCAAGTTCATGGTCGAGTCCGACGTCCTTAAGTTCGGCAGCTTTACGCTCAAGAGCGGCCGTCAGTCCCCGTTCTTTATGAACGCCGGCGCTTACGTGACGGGCTATCAGCTCAAGAAGCTGGGCGAGTATTACGCCCAGGCCATCCACGATAACTTTGGCGACGACTTTGACGTGCTGTTTGGACCGGCCTACAAGGGTATTCCGCTGGCTGTCGTGACCGCGATTGCCTACCACGAGCTGTACGGCAAGGAGGTCAAGTACTGCTGCGACCGCAAGGAGGCCAAGGACCACGGCGCCGACAAGGGCAACCTGCTGGGCTACGAGCCCCAGGACGGCGACCGCGTGATTATGGTCGAGGACGTTACCACCAGTGGCAAGTCCATCGACGAGACCTATCCCAAGGTCAAGGCTGCCGCCGATGTCGAGATTAAGGGCCTCATCGTGTCTCTCAACCGCATGGAGGTCGGCAAGGGTGGCGTAACCACCGCTCAGAAGGAGATCGAGGCCAAGTACGGCTTCCCCGTCGCGAGCATCGTTTCCATGACCGAGGTCGTCGAGACCCTCTACAATCACGAGATCGACGGCAAGGTCGTCATCGACGACGAGCTCAAGATCGCCATCGATGCCTACTACAATCAATATGGTGCCCAGGAATAGTTGCGCGGGTATCAGGGCAACAACCTGATATTTGAAGAGGGCGGCATGACCAGAAGGTCCATGCCGCCCTCTTTCTAAAACCTGCCAAAAAGGGACAGGTTTATTTTGGTAGGTTTTATCTGGGCAAACGCAGACCATCGACCAACATCGATTCTAATAACGAGTTTATGGCGAAAATAGTTATTAGAATCGATTTGAACAATCTAATGACGAGAAGTCGTGATTACGTTGGTGCAAGGTGGTCAGGTGGCCCCTCGGGGGCGGCGGAAAACGGATCATTCATGTCAAGTAGTCGTTGGGGACGTTCTTAAACGACTAGTCATCGCACCAAGAACAAGCGTGGATAATCTCCCGTTTTTGGCCTGTGCGCGGGCTCAAAGTGGGAGATTATCCACCCTCGTTAGATAGACGTCCGAAAATCCTCGCTCGTTGCTACTTAAGCCCTGGCAGGCGGGTGTAGGGGAACAAGCGCTCTAGGAACTCGGAGCAGCGGGCGTAGTCTTTGGCGAAGTAGCTGCTGTAGAGCGAATCGAGCACATATTGCACGGCGATATGGCTGGCAAACTGCGTGATGCGGTGCGTCATGCTCTCGTGATCACTCACCGTAAGGTAGGCGGCAAAGCCGGGATGCAAGCGTGCGCAGTATGGCGTGCCAATGACGGTGACCGGAACATGCCGACCGCTGAGAACCGGCAGAATTTCCTTAAGGTTGAGCGCAAGGCCGCTGTAGGAGATGACGATCGCTGCATGACTGGGGCTCGAGGCGAGTGCCGTCCGCATCTGGGCCTCGATGTTGCTGTAGCACGTCGCGCTTTTGCCGGCTGAGAGCAGGCGGTCGCGGAACATTCCCGCTGGATAGAGGTTGTGCGAACCCGTGTAGATGTCCACGGTATCGGCGCGCATGATGAGCTTGGCGGCGTGGTCGAGCTGCGCGGGATCGAGCAGCTCCTGCGTCTCGGCCAGCGTGGTCTGGTAGAGCCCTTCCATGCGCTCCATGACCTGCGCGGGTGTGGAGGTGGCGTCGAAGGGAAAGTTGATGTCCACGTCGCGCCGGTTGCCCGCCTCGGTTGCCAGGCGGATGAGCTCGACCTTGAGGTCCTTAAAGCCCTCGAGGCCGAGCTTTTTGCAGAAGCGGTGCACGCTCGCGACCGAAACGTTGGCGCGCGCGGCGAATTCCTTAATAGATAGCCCGCGGATGTCCTCGCCCATGGCAAGGGCCGAGATGCCGAGCTGCTGCTCGGTAGGGGTAAGGCCCTGTGCCTCGGAAATCTTGCGTTTGATATCCATTCGAACTCCCGTGTTCGCTAAACCGACCAAAAAGGGACAGGTTTATTTTGACACTTTTTGGCAGGTATCAGGAAGTGTCAGGGGCGGGATGGCGGCAGGGCGCTGTCGCGAAAAGAAGTGTCGGGTTTGGTGCGCGCGCCGCCGCTCGCCTTGCGTGTGGGCGATACTCAGCTTATCGACCCACAATGCAAAGGAGATGCTCATGGCAAACATCAAGTTCCCCGAGGGTTTCTATTGGGGTGGCGCCACCGCCGCCAACCAGTTTGAGGGCGCTTGGAACGTGGACGGCCGCGGCGCTTCCGTCGACGACCACTTCCTGGGCGGCAGCTACAAGGAGCCGCGTCAGATTACGATCGACATCGACCCCGATCGCTTCTATCCCAACCATGACGGCATCGACTTCTACCATCACTACGAGGAGGACATCGCGCTGTTCGCCGAGATGGGCTTCAACATGTTCCGCATGTCCATCTCTTGGAGCCGCATCTTCCCCAATGGCGACGACGCCGAGCCCAACGAGGCCGGCCTCGCCTTCTACGACCGCGTCTTCGACTGCCTGCGCGCTCACAACATCGAGCCGCTCGTGACCCTCTCGCACTACGAGATGCCCTATCACTTGGTCGAGAAGTACAACGGCTGGGCGAGCCGCGAGCTCATCGGCTTCTTTGAGAAGTACTGCCAGACCGTCTTTGACCGCTATCAGGACAAGGTCAAGTTCTGGCTCGCCTTCAACGAGATCAACTCCGGCACCATGGACATAGGTGCCATGATGGAAACCGGCCTGATCCAGGGCTTCGAGGGTCCGGCAAGCGCCATCAAGACCACCGCTCAGCAGCGCTACCAGGCCCTGCATCACCAGTTTGTGGCGAGCGGTCGCGTCGTGCGCTACGCCCACGAGCACTACCCGCAGTTTAAGATGGGCAACATGGATTGCTTCGCCCTCTCCTACGCCGCTACGTGCGATCCGGCCGACGTGTTAGCCACGCAGCAGGAGATGAATTCCATGAACTGGTACTGCTCCGACGTGCAGGTGCGCGGCAAGTACCCGTTCTACGCCAAGCGCTTCTGGGCCGAGAACGATGTTGAGCTCGTGATGGAGGACGGCGACCTGCAGGATATCGCCGACGGCAAGGTCGATTTCTACACCTTTAGCTACTACATGTCCGGCACCGTGAGCACCCACAAGGACCACGAGATGACCGAGGGCAACATGACCTTTGGCGGCAAGAACCCCTACCTGGAGTCTACCGACTGGGGTTGGCAGATCGACCCGCTGGGCCTGCGCATCGCCCTCAACGAGATCTATGCCCGCTACGAGATTCCGCTGATGGTGGTCGAGAACGGCATGGGCGCCTACGACGAGGTCGAGGAGGACGGCTCCATTCACGATCCGTACCGCATCGCCTACCTGCGCAGCCACATCAAGGCCATGGGCGAGGCCGTCGCCGACGGCGTCGACCTGATTGCCTACACCTGGTGGGGCCCCATCGACCTGGTGTCTGCCGGCACCGGTGAGATGCGCAAACGCTACGGCTTCATTCACGTCGACAAATACGACGACGGCACCGGCACCTACGAGCGCCGCCGCAAGGACAGCTTCTACGCATATCAGAGGATCATCAAGTCCAACGGCACGGAAGGTCTGGAGTAAGGGAATCTATCATGTCCGCTCGTAAGATTTTGTTCCTTGATGTCGACGGCACGATCACCGACTACGAGAACAATATCCCCGCGTCCTGCGTGGCTGCCATCCAGGCCGCCCGCGCCAATGGGCACCTGGCCTATATGTGTACGGGTCGCAGCAAGGCCGAGGTACCGCCCGAGCTCGAGGCTATCGGCTTTGACGGCATGCTCGGCGGCAACGGCTCCTATGTCGAGTCGGCGGGCGAGGTGGTCATGCACCAGCTCATCACCGCCGACCAGTGCCGTCACATTGTCGACTGGCTACACGGTCGCGGCCTCGAGTTCTACCTCGAGAGCAACAACGGCCTGTTCGCGAGTGAAAACTTCCGCGAAGCTGCGCGCCCGGTGCTGCAGACCTATATGGGTCGTAAGGGCGTGGAGGGCGCCGACGAGCTCGAGACCGACGACGTCATGCACGGCATGGTCTACGGCGCGCCACTCTACCGCGACGACCTCAACAAGGTGAGCTTTATCCAGTCGAGCTATCAAGACCACCTGGATAGCATCGAGGAGTTCCCCGACCTTGAGTGCCACACCTGGGGTGGCGCGGGCGAGACGGCGCTCTTTGGCGACATGGGTGTGCGCGGTATTACCAAGGCGCACGCCGTCAACACGCTGCTCGAGCACCTGGGCGCCGACCGTGCCGACACGATCGCCTTCGGCGACGCCAAGATCGACATTCCTATGTTCGAGGCGTGTGCCACGAGCGTGGCCATGGGGTCGGGCGGCGACGAGTGCAAGGCGGCGGCCGATTACGTGACCACCGACGTCGTCGACGACGGCATCTGGAACGCCTTTGTGCACCTGGGTCTTATCGAGGGATAATTGTCAAAACGAGTGCCGCTGGAGCATAGGCTTTGGAGGGGTTCGCGATTCGAGTCCCCACCTTAGCATTTGAACCATTTGGCACTATAATTACCGTAGGCATGCGCACAACGTTGCGCTTAATCAAGAGGAGAAAACGTATGGGTCTGTTTGACATGTTCAAGAAGAAGGCTGAGCCCGCGGCTGCCGCTGTTCCGGCCTCCATCTCTGCTTCTGCTGGCGCCGACGTGCTGTGCTCGCCCGTCAAGGGCAAGGTCATCAAGATGGCCGACGTGCCCGATCCCGTCTTTGGTGGCGAGGTTCTGGGCAAGGGCTGTGCCGTGTGGCCCGAGGACGATCTGGTCTACGCTCCCTGCGACGGTAAGGTGACCGTCACCATGGGTCACGCCGTGGGTCTGCAGTCCGATAGTGGCATCGAGGTTCTGGTGCATGTTGGCGTCGATACCGTCAACATGAACGGCGATGGCTTCGAGGGCTTCGTCAAGGCCGACGACGTTGTGAAGGCTGGCCAGCCCATACTCAAGATCGACCGCGCCAAGATCGCCGCTGCCGGTTACAAGGACTGCGTCGTCGTGGCCGTGTCCAACACCGCCGAGTTTGCCGATGTCGAGCTCACCGTCGAGGCAGAGTCCGCCGTCGCCGCCGGTGACGCCATCGTCAAGGTCGTCCGCAAGTAAACTGCGGCGTCCAAAGGATGTGCAAGGGTGGTCGGGTTTTCCGGCCACCTTTTTTATTGCACCGTGGGGAAGCGTTTTATTGCACGTTGGGCGGGCTTGCAAACCGTTCGGACGCTAAAACGAACCGACCACGCCTTCGCGTTGCCGAGGGTGTTCATAAGTGGATAGTATGGGCTTACTTATTACAACGTGTGCCGCGTCCGGGAAGCGCGGTGCCGCTCATTGGGAGGAACAACATGAAAAAGAAGCTGCTGCTTGCGCCCCTCATGGCCGTCTTGGTTGCATGCGTGGTCGTGCTTTCCGGCTGTGGAGGTCCTTCGGTTGAGGAGCTCATCACCGAGGATCTTACGACGCAGTTTGATGAGGTCAAGAACGGTGGCGACGACTTCCTCTCTGGTCTGGAGGAGGCTTCGGGCGACGAGTTCGAGCAGCTGGGTATCGATCCCAAGGAGTACGCCAAGACCTATCTTGAGGGCTTTGACTACAAGATCGGCGACGTGACGGTCGACGAGGACAAGGGTGTCGCGACCGCCGAGGTCTCTATTACATGCAAATCTATGAACAAGATCGTCGAGGACTTCTCCACCCAGTATCAGGAGAAGGTCGCTGCGCTTGACACGGTTCCTTCCGATGACGAGCTGTACAAGATGGCCGGTCAGGTTATGGTCGATGTGACCAAGGCCACCGAGCCCAGGAAGACCACGGTTATCTTCAAGTACACCTGCAACGACGATGGCGAGTGGTCTGCCGACGACTCCGTCAACTCCGAGATGATGGATGCAATGCTGAGCTAGGGGGTTACGCGGTTCTACGAACCGCGTAACCAGTTGACGCTGCGCGCCGCCCAGGACGACAATTTGTCATTCAAAAGGCGAGGCATGACCAGAAGGTCTATGCCTTGCCTTTTTCATGCCAACTTGTTCGTCCTGGACGTCGCTCGCTGTCCATCCTCTACCTGCGTCGTTGCCATGGTGCGGCGCTTGTAGTCATTGAGGACGTTCTTAAATGACCAGGCGGCAGTTGGGGACACTCCTTGTGCCAGCGTTGCATCGAGTGCTTGGGAAACCGCGACCCGGTTTTTGGCCGAATAGTGGGTCGCATTTTCCGGATGGGGTGGGTTGCGGAAAGTGCGACCCGGAATATTGTTCTGAAACGGGATGCGGTTTCCCTGATGTGCCTCAAACGGAAAGCATATCCCATTCCGGAGCTCCAAAACGGGATGCGCTTTCCGCGCGGAAGAATTGCCGCAGCTGCGTTAAGCAGTGTCGCTCGTTACTCGCCCAGCACCAGCGCCGCGAGCTCTGCCTGGGTGTCCACCACGTAGTCGGCGCCGGTGGCTTCCAGCTCTGCGCGGCCGCGGAAACCCCAGCTGACGCCCGCACTCTTAAGGCCGGCGTTGTGGCCGGTCAGGATATCGACATTGGAATCGCCTACGTAGAGCGTGGTCGCCGGGTCGGCGCCTAGCTCTTCCATCACATGCAGCGTGACGGGTGCTTCGGGCTTGGGCGGAAACGCATCGACACGGCCCTGCACCAGCGCAAAGCGCTCGGAACCAAAATACTTTTCGATAAGCGGAGCCGCCGAGACGTGGTCCTTGTTAGTGAGCACGGCAAGCTGAACGCCCGCGGCGCGCAAGCGGTCGAGCATCTCGATCGTGCCGGCATAGGGAGCGGTGTGGTCTTCCTTGTGCTCGCCGTAGTAAGCCCTAAACTCGGCAAGCGTCTGCTCAAACATGCGGCCGTCGCCTGCGTACTCGGCGGGCATAAAGCGCTCAACCAGCTTGAGCATGCCGTTTCCCACCTTGTAGCGGTACTCGTCAACGGCAAACGTGGGCCAGCCGTGCGCCTCGCAGGTATGGTTGCCGGCGGCCGCCAGGTCCTCGAGCGTGTTGAGAATGGTGCCGTCCAGGTCAAAGATCACATGGGAAAAAGCTGCTGCCATGGGTGCTCCTGCCGCTTGAGTTGTAAAACGCACCCCATGATACTGGGCATGCGTGCCGGGCATGTTTGGAATCTGAATATCTTTAATAGCCCTGAGCCTTTGTCGTTAGCAAATTCTCGGCAGCTGCTCTCCTACGAGCATGTCGAGGATGCGGGTCGAGCCCCAGCCGGTGCGCACGCGCACGGCGGGATGGGCGCCCTCGGCAAGTGGCAGCACGCGGCCGATAATCGCGGCGTTCTCGCCGTAGCGGGCGGCGCGCATGGCGGCCAGCGCCGCATCGGCTTGCTCGGCCGGCACGACGGCAACCATCTTGCCCTCGTTTGCCACCTGCAGCACATCGTAGCCGAGCATCTCGCAGGCGGCCTGCACGTCGGGACGCACGGGCACGGCATCCTCGTCGACCTCCATGGCAACATTGCTGGCCTGGGCAAACTCGTTGAGTGTGGACGCCAAGCCACCGCGCGTGGGGTCGCGGAAGCAGCGTGTGTCGGGTGCTGCGGAAAGCACATCGGCAATCAGGTGGTTGAGCGGCGCGGCGTCGCTTTCGAGGGTGCTCGAAAACGCCAGACCCTCGCGTTGGCTCATGATGGCGATGCCGTGGTCGCCCAGTGTACCCGAGACCAGGATGACATCGCCAGGCTGGCAGTTTGCGCCACTGAGCGCCACACCCGCGGGCACTTCGCCCACGCCGGCGGTATTGATGTAGACGCCGTCGGCCCCGCCGCGCTCAACCACTTTGGTGTCGCCGGTGATGATCGCCACGCCCGCTTCGCGCGCCGTCTCGGCCATGGTCTGCACAATCTGACGCAGCTTGTCCATGGGATAGCCTTCTTCGAGGATAAAGCCGCACGACAGGTAGCGCACGTTGGCGCCCGAGGTCGCGACGTCGTTGACGGTTCCACACACGGCGAGGCGGCCGATGTTGCCATCGGGGAAGAACTGCGGCGAGACTACAAAGCTGTCAGTCGACATGGCGATGCGCCCGCTCGCGGGCAGCGCGGCGACGCCGGCATCGTTGCCTTCGAGCAGCTCGGGCGAACCAAAGGCATCTAAAAAGACCTCATCGATGATGCGTTTCATCATCTGGCCGCCGGAGCCGTGACCCAGCAGGACGGTGCTATCGGTAACGCTATGGGACATATTGAAAACTCCAATCGTGGGTGGAATTATATGGGTGAGGCGCAGCGTCGACTGGTTCGCCGTTCGTTAGAACGGCGGAACCTATTAGCCTCGGTAGCGGAAATATGCTGCGCAGCTGCCCTCGGAGCTCACCATGCAGGGGCCGACGGGATGCTCGGGCGTACAAGCGTGGCCGAACAACGGGCAGTCGCTGGGTGTAATAGCCCCGCGCAGCACGTCGCCGCAGCGACATCCGCGCGGCTCGACCGTCGGTTCAATCGGCACGTCATAGCGGGCACCGGCATCAAAGCGCGCGAACTCGGGCCGGATGGAAAGGCCCGAGGCGGGAATCGGTCCCAGCCCGCGCCACGTGGTGTCGCACGGCTCAAATACCTGCTCGACCAGCTGGCGCGCCACGGGGTTGCCGTCCGCATTGACGCCGCGGCGGTAGGCGTTGTCGATCTCGGGCCGTCCCTCAATAACCATTTGGACCAGCATGCAAATGCCCTGCAAGATATCGACCGGCTCAAACCCGGTAACCACGCCCGGGGTCCTAAACTCATCGACCAAAAAGCCAAATGGCGCCACGCCCGTGATGGTGGCGACGTGACCCGGCAGGATAAAGCCGTCGATGGTCGTCTCGGGGTCGTTGGCGATCGCACGCAGCGCCGGTGGCGTGGTTTTATGAGCGCAGTAGACCGAGAAGTTCTGAAGTCCGCGCGCATCTGCTTCCAGGATTGCGGCAGCGATGGTAGGCGTCGTGGTCTCAAAGCCCACGCCCATAAAGATGACCGGGCGATCGGGGTTGTGCTCGGCAATATCGAGCGCATCGAGCGGGGAATAGACGATGCGGATGTCGCGTCCGGCTGCCTTTTGCGCGGCAAGCGAGGTAGACGATCCGGGCACGCGCATCATGTCGCCAAACGTGGTGATGATGACGCCGTCCATCTTGGCGAGTGCGATTGCGTGGTCGATATCGCGGTTGGCAGTGACGCAGACAGGGCAGCCCGGGCCGCTCAGCAGCTTGAGCCCCGCCGGCATAATGGAACGAAAACCATAGCGGCCGATGCTCACGGTATGCGTGCCGCAGACTTCCATAAGGTTGATGGTGCGGTCGCCGACAAGCTCATGAATGCGATCGATGAGCTCCCGGGCCAGCTTGGGGTCGCGAAATGCCGAAAAGTCGATACCGGAGTGAACCGGCTGAGCCGCCGCCACTAGTATGCCTCGGCCGGGTTGGTGGCCAGCTGGTCCTCTTCGACCAGCTCAGTCATGGTGTTGACCAGATCGAGCGTCTCTTGAGCTTCCTGCTCGTCAACAATCTGGATACCAAAGCCGGCATGCACGAGAACATAGTCTCCCACCTGCGCCGTCGGCACGAGCCTCAACGATACCGGACGCTCGATCCCCATCATGTCGACGGTCGCTTTTAGGTCGCCGTCGCGTTTGATTACTTTACCGGGAACGGCAAGGCACATAATGTTCCCCTTTTATACGCTTTGCGCTGGATAGGCGCTCAATAGTCTATCGCTTGATGGTAGCGCTCGAAGGGGGTCACGGGCAAACGCGTTACACCTGTGAGACGGCGGCGCGCAGGCCGGTGGGACTGCTTAGCGTGGTGCCGCCTGTGCGAGGCGAGCGCGCGCGATGGCGGCCTGACCATAGGCGATACAGCCGTCGTTGACGGGCACGGTGTGGGGAACCAAGACGGCAAGCCCGACGTCTCTGAGCTCGCAAGTAAGGAGTCGAAGCAACATCCGGTTCATGAACACGCCGCCCGAGAGCGCGACGGTGTTGATGCCCTCGCGGGCGCAGATCTCGCTTGCGATGCGGGCCGATGTACGTGCGACGGCGATATGGAAGTCGAGCGCGAGCCTGTCAGCCGGCGCGCCGGCCTCGATTCCATCCAGAAGAGCTTCGATAAGCGGTTGGGAATCCAAGACGGGGGAGCCGTCGATAGGTGTGAGTGCGCCTGCCTGATCGCCGATGGGGCGGATGGTTCTGCTGTCAAGCGCACGCCAGGCAGCGGCCTCGAGCTCGATGGCGGGCTCGCCCTCGTAGGTTGCAGTGCCGCAGATGCCCAGGATTGCCGCCGCGGCGTCAAACAGACGGCCCATACTGCTCGTTCGCGGGCTGTTGATATTCCGCTCGATCATCGTGGCCGTCACGCTGCGGGTCTGCTCATCGAGGCTACCCAAGAGCTCCGTGGCGCCTAGGTGCTCGAGCAGGCCGAGTTCGCCGAGCAGGGCAAAGGCATTGCGTCGGGCATCGCGCACGGATGCGGCGCCACCGGGAAGTGCCCAGGTACGCAGATGTGCGGTGCGCTCAAAATCGGCAAGGCCGGCGACAAGAAACTCGCCGCCCCAAATGGTCCCGTCGGTGCCAGCGCCCGTGCCGTCAAAGGCAATGCCCAGGACGCGCGCGCCAGGCGCAAGCTGGCCCGCAGCGATGGCCTCGGCCATCACGCTCGCGATGTGTGCGTGATGATGTTGAACTTCGACAAGCGGCAGATTGCGCTCCCGCACCTGCTCGCGTGCCCACTGGCTCGATAGATAGCTGGGGTGCAAGTCACAGGCCAGCGCGGCGGGCGCCAGGTCAAAAAGGTCTTCCAGTCGCGTGTGAGCCGCATTCCAGGCGTCGAAGGTCGCGCCGTTCTCAACGTCTCCAATATGCTGCGACACAAAA
The DNA here is from genome assembly GCA_900547025.1 of uncultured Collinsella sp. GTDB lineage: Bacteria > Actinomycetota > Coriobacteriia > Coriobacteriales > Coriobacteriaceae > Collinsella. Next base: position 11,598 of record UREZ01000019.1, on the reverse strand, counting down.
CAGGCTGCCTTGCCGTCCTCATCCTCGCGCGTGAGTGCGATCGTGGCCTTTTGCTGCGGGCCGCAGGCGAGCACGGAGGGCGCGGCGCCGCCGAGCGTCGGCAGCGGCAACGGTTGCGGCGCATATCCGCGAGCACGGCGTACGGGCATAGCGGCTCCATCGACCACACGCACCACGGAGTCGTCATAGCGCGAGAGGATCGCGCGGTCGTTGCCGAGCAGTGCGTCGGCGATGCCAGCGGCAGCGAGGTGTTCCCAGGCAAGATCGTCGTCGGTCTCGATGGGCTCTTCGCTCAGGTTTCCGCTGGTCATGACAAGCGCGTGCATGCCATGGGCTTCCGCTGTGGCAAGCAACAGATGCTGAAGCGGGGTATAGGGGAGCATGACGCCGAGTTCGGGCAAGTCGTGTGCAACGGACGGTGCGAGCGCGAGGGCGTCAGAGGAATCTCCCGCGCCAGCATCACGCCGGCGCAACAGTACGATGGGGCGGATGCTACCGGCCAGCAAGTCGCGCTCGGCGTCGTTGACATGGCACAGGCGCTCGGCGTCGGCAAGGTTGCGCACCATGACGGCAAGCGGCTTGTTGCTGCGGCGCTTGCGACGGCGCAGCTCGGTCACCGCCTGTTCGTTGGCGGCATCGCAGGCAAGATGGAATCCGCCCAGGCCCTTGATGGCGACAATGCCACCGCTGGCCAGCAGCTCAGCACAGCGCTCGATGATGGCATCGCTGGCCTCGCGCGTGTCGCCGACAGCCGGCGTCGCGCCCGAACCCTCGAGCCCCATGTCGCTCGCCGTCTCGCGCCACGTAATATGCGGGCCGCAATCAAAGCAGGCGTCGGGCTGCGCATGAAAGCGCCGGTCAAGCGGGTCGGCATACTCCGCGGCGCACGTGGGACACATGGGAAAACGGTCCATCGAGGTGGCCGCTCGATCATAGGGCAGCGAGCGGATGATAGTAAAGCGCGGCCCGCAGTTGGTGCAGTTGATAAAGGGGTAGTGATAGCGCCGGTCGGCGGGGTCGAACAGCTCGCGCAGGCAATCGTCGCAGGTGGCGATGTCGGGCGAGACAAGTGTGGTGTGCGCGGTCTGGTCCTGCGATGCCACGATGCAAAAGCCTTGCTCATCGGCGGCATCCCAGGCCCCGGGCTCCAAATCCGCAACGTCAACGCGCTCCACGCGGGCAGCCGCAGGCGCATGCTCCGACAGCGCGGCGACAAAGCTGCCGACGGCCGCGCCCGAAGCGTGCGCCTCGATATGCACGCCGTCGCCCGCGTTGAGCACCCAGCCGCAGATGCCGTGCGCCGTGGCCTCGCGATACACAAACGGTCGCATGCCAACACCCTGCACAATGCCCGTCACGTGAATATGCGCATGCCGCATGCGACTCTCCCTCATCAAAACCGACCAAAAAGGGACAGGTTTATTTTGGTAGGTAAAATATCTAAACCTGCCAAAACAAACCTGTCCCTTTTTGGCAGGTGCGCTGCGGGAAACCCGCTACAGCCCCAGGCTTTGCCCGGTGGCGGCGCAGGTGAGCTCACCGTGCTTAACGCCGCGCAGGCCCAGCAGGCGGTCAGCCAGCTCGTAGACGCGCTCGCCGCGACCCTTAAGCGCCAGAATCTCCAGGCAGTTGTGGTGGTCCAGATGCACGTGCATGGTCGAGACGATCTCGTCGGTGTAGTCGTGCTGCACCTCGTCCAGACGACGCGTCAGGTCGCCGGTATGGTGATCGTAGATCATAGTGAGCGACCCGATAACGTGCTCGTCGGGCGTGCGCATCTGCTCCTTGGCGATCGAGGCGCGAATCAGGTCGCGCACGGCCTCGGAGCGGTTGGCCACATCGCCGCGGCGCGCGATCTGCTCGTCAAAGCGGCGCAGCAGGTCGTCGGGCGCGGTGACCGAAAAACGGACCAGCTCGGAGCTGGAGCTACCGCGCTGGCAGCTCGCCTCGGCACCCGCGCCGTGGTCGTGCCCGCAGTCGTGCACGTGCTCGTGCCCGGCCACTTTACACCAGCTTCACAGAGCCGACGGAGTTGTGATCGGCCTCGATGGCCTCCTCGTAGCCCTCGAGCGCGTCATGCGCCTCGTGCAGCGCAGCCATGGCGGCCTCGAGCTTGGCGCCAATACGCTCCATGTCAAAGTTCTCGGTCGCATGCAGCAGCTGATGGCTCCACTCGTGGGCGAGCTCGATGGTGTCGTCGACCTGCTTGACGCTCATGGCAAGCTGGCTCATGTTCATTCCAACGTCATGCATGGGAATCTCCTTTTGTACGGGGCAATCCAGTGGTTCAGATTCTACTACGCCCGCCCCGGGCGCCGCCGCATAAGAAAACGGGTGCGAGTCCGTCTGACCCGCACCCGTTCACTGGGGGCTGTTTGTGTCTACCATACTATCCGTGGTCGCGCGCCCTGCACCCGGCGCTCCGGCGAGCGGTGCAAAACCGCTCATGGACGGCAGATGCGTAACAAGCGTATTACAGATGCTTCTCCAGCAGTGCCTGAAGCCTTGCCTTGGGTAAGGCACCGACTGAGCGGTCGACTTCCTGGCCGCCCTTAAAGACGATGAGTGTGGGAATGCTCATGACGCCATACTTCATGGCCAAGTCCTGGTTATCGTCGACGTTGCACTTGGCGACGGCAAGCCTGCCTGCCAGCTCGTCGGCCACCTCGTCAACGATGGGCGACAGCGAACGGCAGGGGCCGCACCAGGGAGCCCAAAAATCAACCAGCACGGGAAGGCTGCCGTTGACGGTGGCGTCGAAGTTCTCGGGGGTAATCTGCTTAATGTCAGCCATGGTGACCTCCATAATGCGACGCGGCTCGGCCGCGTAAAACTCAGTACGACCGTGCTTATACCCAGCGGCCCGCAAAGCAACCACTCGCGGGCGGCTCTTTTATATAATGGTGCCCACGCAAACGATTGGAGAGCGCATACCTATGTCACAAAGCCAGAAAAAAGAAGCCATCGCTCAGGCGGCCGAGCAGGAGCTCGCATCGCTTGCGGGTCGTGGCGTGCGCATCGCAGGCAACGCGTGCTCGCCAATTGTGCTGGTAAAAGGCGATTTGGATGAAGCCGAGCGCTCGGGCGGCGAGCTTGCCGCGGGCGCGGATGGCGCGGCGCTGCGTAAGGCGCTCGGGGCCATCGGCTATGCGCCCGAGGATTTTTGCGTGCTGGCAAGCGTCGCCGGCGCGGGTGACGGAACGGTGGCGGTGGGCCACGCCCTGCCGTGCGAGCTGTTCCGCGAGGCGCTCGAGGCGCTGGATCCCGAGGCGGTGCTGCTGCTGGACAACAGTGCGGCAGACATGATGCGCGAGACCTATGCCGATATGCTCGTGGCGATCGAGGACTTTGACACCGCCATGCTCAAGCCCGGCCTGGTCGCCCATGTGCAGGGTCGCCGCGTGCTCGCGCTCGACGGTTTTGAGGCGGCGCTCACTGACAAAGCCGCCAAGCAGCGCATGTGGGCATACATCAAGCAGCTGACCCCGGCGGCCGCTCCGCTGTAGCGGATTGGCGCCGGCGAGCGATTGTCTGGCGGGCAAGGCGCGCCTCGAGATCGGCGCCGCACTTCTACATCACAGCGCGCAGCTCAAACCGATCGCCGTTAATGCGGAACTGACAGTTGCCGTTCATGCGCTCCACGGCAAGCTTAATGCTCCTGGTTCCAAAGCCGTGTCCGGTGTGCTCGGCCACGGGCATGCCGTCGACCATGCGCGGCGGGCGCCCAAACGTGTTGGAAACCAAAAGCAGCAGCTGGCCGTCCTCTAATCGCAGGTCAAAGTCGACGAATCGCTTTCCTTGGGGTGCGGCGCTTGCGGCGGTGATAGCGTTTTCCAAGGCATTTGAGAGCACGCTAAACAGGTCGGCGTCACCTACGTGGATGGTTTCGGGTACGGCGGCGCGCAGGTTGGCGGTAATGCCGTTTCTATTGATATCCGAGTTAAATGACGAAAGCGCGATGTTTACGGTCTCGTTGGCGCAGAAGCGGCGTACGGCGGTGCGGTCGCCGGCTTCGCAGAGTTCGTCGATGCGTTTGAGCGCCTCGTCGGTGTGGCCCTCCTCAATTAAAGCGGCCAGGCCGCGTAGGAAGTGGCGCATATCGTGGCGAAGAATCGACAGCTCGCGCCCAGATTGACGCCAAGCCTCGAGCTCTTTGATGGCGGCGCTGTCGCGGGTCTCGAGCATCCAACGCTCTCGCTCGGCGGTTTCCTTTTCTTCGTATTCGCGCAGGTAAACGGCAAGAAACATAAGATAGAAGGCACAGAGCGCAAATGCCAAAAACTCAACCGTCACCACCGAGCCCGAGTGGAACAGCGCGGTGTAGACGTTGGTGGCATAGTCAAAGACGTAATAGACGAGCGGCAGGATTAAAAGGATGCCCAGCTCGGTGGTGCTTTTAATCGCCAAGCGCGGACCGATGTCGCCGGCCCAATGCAACAGGACGGCAAAGACGGCGAGTGTGGTCGCGATACGCGCCAGATAGTACGCGATCTGCGAATCGGTTGCGGCAAAGGCGGCGATGCCCATCCAATTGCTGAACTGGCAGCTCAGATAAGCACTCGTAATGCCGAGCGCGGCAAGCAGCGGGCTCAGGCGGTAGCGCGCACACAGGTAGACGATAAGCGGCAGGTGCACGGCAAGTGGATAAACCTGTCGGGCAAATAGTTCGCCGCCAACGACATTGGCGATTGAGAAGGCGGTGCCGGTCAGAATGGTAACGACCACCAGTTCAAGCGCATGACGCCGGTTGATCTCGATACCGCACAGCGCCGCCGAGGCAAAGACGCCAAAGAGCAGCGTCGTGGCGTGGTGGATTGCCCAAAGGACCATTTCGACCGAGGAGACCATCAGTGTCTCCCACCCTCAAAGCGAACCGCAAAGTAGGCGTCTTGGAATCCCTGCTTGCAGCTGCGCGAAAGCGGGATGCACGCACCCGAGCGCATGACGATGTCCGTGCGGTCAAAGTGATCGATATTGCGCAGGTTGACCTGGTAGCTGCGGTGGCATTTAAAGAAGACTGCGTTTTGCTCCAAGCGGTCCTCGACGCTGCGGAACGACTCGAGTGCCTCGATATCGCGTCCGTCGCGCAGGTGGAAGACCACGTGCTTGTTGCGCGCCTCGGCATATTCGATGTCGGACAGGCGCAGGGCGTGGTAGCCAAAGGAAGTTTTGATCACGAGCTCGTCGGTTGCCGCCGGGCGCATGCTCGAAAGCTCGTCGAGTAGCTGTGCCAGGCGTTCGTAAGTCACGGGCTTGAGCAGATAGTCGAAGGCACGGACCTCGTAGGACTCCAGTGCGAACTCGGGCGACGAGGTGAGGAACACCAGGCGCACGGCGGTATCGGCCTGGCGCAATTCGCGCGCGGTGTCCATGCCGTTGACGAGCGGCATGATCATGTCGAGCAGAATGATGTCGGCGCGCGATGCGGCATGGCGGGCCAGCAGGTCCTCGCCGCGCGTGACGAGCGCAACATCGACCGCCGTGCCCGTCTCGGTCGACCAACGGTCGATCATCCGGTGCAGTCTATCTAGAAAAGCGACGTCATCGTCGCAGGCAATAATCTTGAGCATTCGGGCCCCCTTAGTAGTTCGATTTTGCCACATTGGGCGCGTGCCGCTCGCGGGGGAGCGCCCGTTCGTGCCTCATGGTGCGCAACTCGCGCCGAGCGGTATTGCGGTGGCGAAAGATGCCTCCTGCGCTATCGAGAGCTCGGCTATCCTCAGCTTGCCAGTTCGAAAATGGACCTGCCGCATGATTGAATCTTTATTTCAACTTTACACCTAGGTTTACAGCTGTCTTGTCAGCTGTAAACCTAGGTGTCATACTAAAGCCCCAAGATTCGCCAAAAGAGAGGGGCCTTGATGGCACAGAGCGCGAACATGGATGCATCGGAGCTTGCACGCGACATTGCGGCCGGCCTGGCATCGGCAACGACGGCAACGGAGCGCGCGGCATTGGTGCCCGCAGAGCTCGTCGAGGCCATTCAGCAACTTAAAACCCAACGCGACGCGGTGATCCTGGCACACTATTACGTGGCACCCGAGGTCCAGGCTGTGGCCGATTACGTCGGCGACAGCTTCTACCTGGCTAAGCTCGCCAAGAGCCTGCCGCAGCAGACCATCGTGCTGTGCGGCGTGGAGTTTATGGGCGAGAGCGCCAAGCTGCTCAACCCCACCAAGACCGTGCTGCTGCCCGAGCCGGGCGCGGACTGCCCCATGGCTCATATGGTCAAGCGCGAGACGGTCGACGCGGCGCGCGCCGAGTACGGCGACGACCTGGCCGTGGTCTGCTACGTCAACTCCACGGTCGAGATCAAGAGCTGGAGCGACGTGTGCGTCACCAGCTCCAACGCCGTCAAGATCGTGTCCGAGCTGCCGCAGCAGCATATCCTGTTCATTCCCGACCAAAACCTCGGCCGCTTCGTAGCCGAGCAGGTGCCGCAAAAGCACGTCATTCTCAACAACGGCTACTGCCCGCGCCATCACATCATCACCGTCGAGCAGATTGTCGACGCGACGGAGGCCCACCCCGACGCGCTCGTGCTGGCGCATCCTGAGTGCAAGGCCGACGTCTTGGCCGAGGCCGACTACATCGGCTCCACCGCCGGCATCATCAAGTACGCCGAGGAGTCGGACGCGAGCGAGTTCATCATCGTGACGGTCCGCGGTGTGCTCTACGAGCTCGAGCGCCGCTGCCAGGGCACCGGCAAGAAGTTCTACTTCCCTGCAGTGCAGCCCACCTGCGTCAACATGGATCTCATCACGCTCGAAAAGCTCGTGCACTGCCTGGAGACGGGCGAGGGCGAGGTGCAGATTGGCGTGTCGGACGAGGCCGCCGATCAGGCCAAGCTCACGCTCGACCGCATGCTCGAGTACGCGGCGCGCTAAGCCAATGTGGCATGAGGGACCATCCCTTATGCCACAGTACAAGGGAGAGGATTCCTGTGGAAACCAAACAATACCCCGATATGGAGTGTGACGTCGTCATTGCCGGTTGCGGCGTGGCGGGCCTGTATGCGGCTCTCAATCTGCCGACGAGCGCGCGCGTAATCATGCTCTCCAAGGGCGCCGTCGATGAGTGCGATTCGATGCTCGCGCAGGGCGGCATCTGCGTGCTGCCCGAGGGTTCTGACTACGATGCCTTCTTTGAGGACACCATGCACGCCGGCCATTACGAGAACCGCCGCGAGAGTGTAGACATCATGATCCGCTCGAGCCGTTCGGTCATCAACGACCTGCTGGCCATGGGCGTGGACTTTGAGCGCAAGGCCGACGGCAGCCTCGACTTTACCCGCGAGGGCGCGCACAGCCGCCCGCGCATTGCCTTCCATGCCGATATTACGGGCAAGGAGATTACGACCAAGCTGCTCCAGGCTGTCCGCAAACTGGACAACGTGCAGATTCTCGAACACGTTGCCATGACCGACATCCTGACTGCCGAGCGCGATGGCGCCACGGTGTGCACCGGCGTCGTCGCCGTCGCCGTGGACGAGGACGATTCAGCTCGCCCCGCCGACGAGCTGGCAAATGCCGCTAAGGACGTGCATACCGGTAAGCCGTTTAAGATCCATGCCCGCCATACGCTGTGGGCAACGGGCGGTATCGGTGGCGTGTACGACCATTCGACCAACTACCCGCAGCTCACCGGTGACGCCTGCTATATCGCGCAGGAGCACGGCATCACGATGGAGCACCTGGACTACGTGCAGATTCACCCCACGGGCCTGTTCTCGCCGCAGCCGGGTCGCACGTTTCTGATCAGCGAAAGCTGCCGCGGCGAGGGCGCGATTCTGCTCAATGCCGCCGGCGAGCGTTTTACCGACGAGTTGCAGCCGCGCGACGTTGTTGCCGCCGCCATCCGCGAGCAGATGAAGCAGGACGGCACCGAGCACGAATGGCTGAGCTTTGCCCCCGTCGATCGCGACGTGGTGACCGGACACTTTGCCAATATCCGCGCGCGCTGCCTGGAGGATGGCCGCGACATCCTGGACGAGCCCATTCCCGTCACGCCTACGCAGCACTACTTTATGGGCGGCGTATGGGTCGACAAGGACGGCCGCACCTCGATGCCCGAGCTCTACGCCGCGGGCGAGACGGCCTGCAACGGCGTTCACGGCAAAAACCGCCTGGCTTCCAACAGTCTGCTCGAGTCCCTGGTTTGGGGCCGTCGCGCCGCTTGGCGTATGCGCACCGGCGAGTCGCTTGCCGTGGAGCAGGCGGGCGAGCCCGCGCTTGATGGCCGTCATCGCGCCCTGAGCGCCGACTCCCTGGCAATCGATGATTTGGCCCGTGCCGCCGGTACGCAGGCCGTGGAGGAGTAGACCATGAATCCCATTACCATGAAGCTTGTCGTCGATGATCTGATTCTGCAGGCGCTGCGCGAGGACATTACCTTTGAGGACGTGAGCACGGCGAGCGTGTGTCCCACGGCGCGTCCCGCCACGGTGGAGCTTATCGCCAAGGCCGATGGCATCATCGCGGGCTTGGATGTGTTCGCCCGTACCTTTGAGCTGCTGGATTCGCAGAGCTCCGTGTTGTTTGATGTCGCGGATGGCGACGAGGTGCACGCCGGCGATCACGTGGGCCAGGTTCGCGGCGACGCGCGCGTGCTGCTTTCGGGCGAGCGCGTGGCACTCAACTACCTGCAGCGCATGAGCGGTATCGCCACCTATACGCACAGGATGGCCTCGGCGCTCGAGGGCACCAAGACGGTGCTCGTCGACACGCGCAAGACCACGCCGGGCATGCGCGTCTTCGAGAAGGCCGCGGTCGAGATCGGCGGCGGCAGCAACCACCGTTATAACCTGTCGACGGCTGTCATGCTCAAGGACAACCACATCGACGCCGCCGGTGGCGTGGCGCGCGCGATTGAGATGGCGCGCGCCCACGCGTCGTTTACCACGACGGTCGAGATTGAGTGCGAGAACCTGGATATGGTGCGCGAGGCCGTGGAGGCCGGTGCCGACATTATCATGTTCGACAACATGACCCATGACGACATGGCCGCCGCCATCGAGCTTATCGCCGGTCGCGCCAAGACCGAGTGCTCGGGCAATGTGGACGCCGACAACATTCGCGCCCTGGCTGATCTGGGCGTCGACTACATTAGCTCGGGCGCCCTGACGCACTCCGCGCCGATCCTCGACCTCTCGCTTAAGCACCTGCGTCTGCTGGACGGTAAATAATGAACGCCCGCGAGCGTCGCCGTGCCATCATGGCCGTGCTCGAGGGAGCCAAGGGGCCCGTATCGGGCAGCGCGCTTGCCCGCGAGGTGGGTGTGAGCCGCCAGGTCGTGGTGCAGGACATCGCCCTGCTGCGCGCCGATGGGCACGATATCGTGGCGACCAACCGCGGCTACGTGCTGCAGGAAGCCGCGAGTAGCCCGGCTGTGCCCACGCGTCTGGTCAAGGTTCGCCACGGCGTGGAGCAGGCAGGCGATGAGCTCACGAGTATCGTCGACGCCGGTGGTGCCGTGCTCAACGTGATCGTCAATCACCGCGTGTACGGTAAGATCACGGCCGACCTGGACATCCGCAACCGCCGCGATGTCGAGCGCTACCTAGAGGGCATCGCCAGCGGCAAGAGCTTCCCGCTGCTGACGGTGACCAGCGGCTACCACTTCCATCGCATCGCCGCGGAAGACGAGCAGACCCTCGACGAGATCGAGGCCATACTCAAGGAGAAAGGCTACTTGGCGGACCTAATGCCCTACGAAGACGACCTGTCCTAGTAACGACGAATGCAAAAGGAGGCCTCCGCGGCGATGCGGAGGCCTCCTTTTTTGTGCACGGTGTACTTTTGAGTGTGCAAGTGGGGGAGTTGTTACTCCTCGACGATCTCGGTGATCGCGCCAGCGGGGCAAGCGTCCTGGCAAGCGCCACAGGCGACGCAGGAGTCCTCGTCAGCGACGGTAGCGACGTCCTGGAGCTCCAGAACGCCAGCGGGGCAGGAGTCGACGCAAACGCCACAAGCGATGCACTCGTCGGCATCAATTACGGGATGAGCCATGGTAGTTTCCTCTCTGTTGACCGACGCTACAGGCGATGCGCGCCGGTTTGATTCGGGCAAAAACATACCACGGGAGCGACCGTTTGCAATACCCTCTGACCGGCATCTTCATACCGTTCGCCGAGTATGCCAAGGTTTACTAAAAAATGCGCAGGTGGGGCCGTTGGCTGCGCAAATGTTAGCTAAAGGTGACTTGAAATATTGAGCTATTGAGCGCGCCTGCGGAAAGGGCATCCCGTTATTTGGCCGAAAACCGGGTCGCAGTTTCCGGTTGGGCCGCTAGAGGAAACTGCGACCCGGTATCAGCTCTCAAAACGGGATACGGTTTCCGGTTGAGCCTTCAGACGGAAACTGCGACCCGGAATCCACGCTCAAACTGGGACAAGCTTTCCGCAAGGCAGCCCCAGGCACCCTCGGACCCAAACCTCAGTCATCTCTACATAGATCTCGATAGATTTGCCTAGAACTCAAACAGTGCGTCTACCTGCGCATTTGCGAACCTAAACTCTCAGCAATAAGAAATCTTATATGAATTGACTTAGATTTTGTATATTCCGGCCCATAAGGGGATACACTACATCCTGAAAGACAAGCCGAAACACCGCTCGACAGACCGCCGAGTCGGTGCAAACGCACAAGAGAGAGGGAATTTCTAATGGGCAAGATTCTTGGTATCGACCTTGGTACTACTAACTCCGCAATGGCCGTTCTCGAGGGCGGTTCTCCGACCATTATCGTGAACGCCGAGGGCGACCGCACCACCCCGTCCGTCGTGGGCTTCCGTGCCGACGGCGACCGCGTCGTGGGTAAGGCCGCTAAGAACCAGGCTGTCACCAACCCCAAGAACACCGTGTTCTCCATCAAGCGCTTCATGGGCCGCAAGTACTCCGAGTGCACCTCTGAGATCAAGACCGTGCCGTACGAGGTCAAGGAGGGCCAGGGCGGCCGTGCCGTCGTCGACATCGAGGGCAAGGATTACACCGCCGAGCAGGTGAGCGCCATGACGCTCGCCAAGATGAAGGCCGACGCCGAGAAGTATCTGGGCGAGACTGTCACCGACGCCGTCATCACCGTCCCGGCCTACTTCAACGACGCCCAGCGTCAGGCCACCAAGGACGCCGGTAAGATCGCCGGCCTCAACGTCAAGCGTATCGTCAACGAGCCGACCGCTGCTGCTCTTGCCTATGGCCTGGACAAGCAGGGCACCGACCAGCGCATCCTGGTCTTCGACCTGGGCGGCGGTACCTTCGACGTCTCCATCCTCGACCTCGCCGACGGCGTGTTTGAGGTTCTGTCCACCTCGGGCGATAACCACCTGGGCGGCGACGACTGGGATCAGCGCGTCATCGACTGGATGGCCGATAAGTTCCAGCAGGAGAACGGTGTCGACCTGCGTCAGGACCCCATGGCCCTGCAGCGTCTGAAGGAGGCCGCCGAGAACGCCAAGAAGGAGCTCTCCGCCGCCCAGCAGACCACCATCAACCTGCCGTTCATTACCATGAACCAGTCCGGCCCGCTGCACCTCAACTACACGCTGACCCGCGCCGAGTTCGAGAAGATCACCCGCGACCTGCTCGAGCGCTGCAAGCAG
>UREZ01000018.1 GCA_900547025.1 uncultured Collinsella sp. | reverse complement strand
TTCCACTCGACCATCCGCTCGCCGAACGTGACACCGTCGAGATAGACGACCTTATCGACGAGAATTTCCTCATGCTTCCCCAAGGCTCGTTCGTAAGCGAGCTCGTCCTTTCCCTTTGTCGCGAAGCTGGATTTGGCCCACGTGTTACGTTCACCGGCAAACGAGCCGAGAACATCATCTCCCTTGTCGCGCGCGGCGCCGGCGTCTCATTCCTCATGCGCAAGCCGGCGGAATCGCTCGCCAGCGGAAAGGTAGCCCTGGTGCCGCTTGAGCCCGCGACGACCTCCGAGGTCAGGCTCTACCTCAAGCGGAACGCCGCGCACTCGCAGGCGGTCGTCTCGTTCATCGGCTTCCTCCCCTACCGTCAGCTCCTGCAGGGCGACCGTACGTCTTCTAACGCGGCACGACCGTCATAATCCCCGCTGCTCCACAACCGCAGACTTGTGTCCGCAAACACGATGACAGCGGCACAAAACACAAATATGCCTCGGGCGGCACGTCGCCGTCCGAGGCATATTTAGTTAAAGTGCGCAGAAAGACTAGTCCACCGAGATGTTGAGTGCCTTACCGCCCTCGTCCTTCTTGGTACCGATCACCATAGCGGCGACAAGAGCCAGAACGAAAGCGACCACACCGGAGATGACAAGGCCGATAAAGCCCGTGTCGATGCCGGCAGGGTTAATAAAGCTCGGGAAACCGAGCGGGCCGGAGGCACCGAAGGCATAGAGCTTGGCACCCATGAGGCCGGCAATGGCGCCGCCTACACCAGCGGAAATAAAGGTTGCCCACATAAGGCGCTTACGCGGCAGCAAGATGGCGTAAAGCGCAGGCTCGTTGACACCGAAAATCGAAGAGACAAGGGCGGGAATGTTGACGGCAGCATTTTCCTCGGAGTCCTTGGTTCGGATGATCATGCCAAGCACAGCGCCGGCGATGGCGCAACCGCCTGCATACACGAGCGGGTTAATGAGGTCATAGCCGTAGGTTGCGACATCGAGGAACCACAGCGGGATGATACCCCAGTGCAGGCCGAACATGACGAGCAGGCTCCAGAACGTGCCGATGACGAAGCCGGCGATGGCGGGTTGGAAGTTGATGAGCATCAGAATGACCTGGGCAACGATGTTGGAGAGGACCGTCATGACCGGACCGACCACAAGCAGGCCAAGGATGCCGCAAATGAGGAGCGTCAGGATGTTGGAGAAGAACGAGCTCACAAGCGCGGGCAGCGCGTTAGAAAGGGCCTTGTGCACCTTGGAGGCAATCCAGACGATAAAGATCGCAGGCAGAATCGTCGATGAGTAATTCTGCATGATCAGCGGGATGCCAAAAATATCACCGTAGACATTGGACTCGAAGACCGTACCGGCGCCGAGCGTGTAGAGCGGATCTCCGCCCATAAGGGCAACGAGCGTCGGGTAGACGAGGATACCGCCGAGCGCCATTCCCATAACGGGCTTAAGTCCGAACTTCTTGGCCGACGTCCAGCCAATGATTAGCGGAAAGAAATAGAAGACCGAATCTCCGATTGCCGAGAGCGTCACATACGTATTGCTGTCCTTGGCAAGCCAACCGGCAACCGTGCAGAGCGCAAGCATCGACTTGATGAAGCCACCAGCCATAAGCACACCAAGAACCGGCTGCAGAATCTCGGAAATGATGGCGAGCAGGCGCGAGAACGGATCGCCCTTCTTGACATTGTCGCCCTCATCGATATCAAGCGCAGGCTTGGCGTCGAACCCGCCAATCTGAACAAGGTCGTTGTAGACGGCCTCGACGGTGGCGCCGATCACGATCTGGTACTGTCCGCCGGCCTGGATGACGTCAACGACGCCCTTCGTCGCCTTAAGCTCATTGGTCTGGGCAAGTGATTCATCCTTGAGGTGGAAGCGGAGACGCGTAATGCAGTGGCTCACGTCTAACACATTGTCTCGACCACCGACCTTTGTGATGATTTCATCGCAAAGCTTCTGGTATTTCATGGAATTCTCCTTTTTCTGAGCGGGGTATAGCATCGATTTCATGCCTCCGTAGTCGACGTGGGAGGGCAAGGAATCCGCTTCCCCCTTTGAAATCCGCGGACGCACGTACGCCCGGGATGGGAAACGGCAGAGAAGATGGAAGATGCCGATCACGTGGCAGGGAGCCTCATTGGCCCATATCACGCAATCAGGTCTACAGACGCGAATCTGCTGCGCCGAGAAGTCTCGTCGTCTGGCAGAACTTGTCACACAGACGTTCCGGTTCGCCCTGGGGAATCTGGGTACGCTCGGTCTCAAAGGAGAGGCCGTATTCACGCGCCGGAAGGAAGTACTCGTAATAGCCGTTGGTGTAACCGCAAACTATTCCCTCGACCGGGCATTCGCGCTTCATGCGAATACCCAGGTCGCTGCCGAGCTCACTCGGGAACACAAAGAGATGCAGGCCGCCCAGACTGATGACGGCACACTTAAGCGTGAGCGAAAAGTCGTCATGGGCAACGGTGTGATAGAACGTCTGAGGCTCGATGCGGTCGAGAACGACCTCGCAATCGAGCTTGATCTGGGAAATCGCCTCGGCAAGACCGGTCGAAACGCGCTCGACCTCGGGAATGCCGCGTCCCTGGCGAAAATTGCGGTCGCTACAGTCGCCAGCAGCACCGACGACCATGGCCGGATAGTAACCAAGACTCTGAGCGAGCTTTTTGCCGGTAAGACCGGCGAGTTCGCTCGTGAGCTCCGTGCAGTCGGGTCCGACGCAAGCGGAATGCACCGCCCAGTTCACAAAGCCCGCAAATGGCTTGCCTTCGGTATCGAAGAACGATACGACAATGACCTCATTGTCGGCGAGTTCACCTGGGATGATGCGGTTGTCGTAGAAACCGGTGATGACCTGCTTGCCCAAGCGACAAATCGCGGGCTGTGCGTTGGCGCGGCACTCCTCAAAGCATTGGCAAATGGTATCGAGGAACCAGCGGTAGTAGTTCTCGTCGAATTTTCCCGTCCACCAGCTGCGGTGGTAAGCGACGATTGAAGTATGGTCGTGCGTCGCCGAGAGCAGAACGCAATCACGGTCAATGCCGTAGCGCTCAGCGAGCATTGTCTTGACTTCCTCGGCCATGCTTTCCTCGAACTCGAGGACATCGGCATTAAAGAGAAACACTTCACGTTCGCCTTGCTGGAAGAGGATGGCGTTGGCGAAGACGTCGTCATGGACGCCTGTCGCAGGTTCAAGACGGTTGGGAAGATTGCGGTAGCCAATCAGGTAGATGTCGCCCTGTGGGGTGATTTTGCGGCGCGCGTGTCCAATGTTCATGCACGTTCTCCTTCTGTGTCACGCCGCATTCAAGGCGGCAATGATGATTTCGACGAGGCGCTCATGGGATCCGGCGGCAAAACCGGAGTTCATAGCCTCATAGGTGATTTTTTCGTACGCGTCGGGAGCCGGTAGGTACTTCTGTCCGCCGTTGACGAGCGTGGCAAAGAACACAGAGCCGGACCGAGCGGCGCGCACAGTGGCGCCGAATGCACTCGAGACCTCGGGTTGTACGCCGACAAGCTCGACGTTTCCCAGCCGGAGCAGATAGACCCTCGTGCGCTGCTCGCCAGCGGCATGAAACTCATACGTTCGGTGCGGAGCCAAAGAGTGAAAATCGGCGCGTGTCTGAGCGGGCAGGAGAACGTCGACCGTGCGGGCATCGATGCCGGTAGTGTCATCCTCACGCGCCATGCGAGCGGCCTCGATCAAAGCATCGCCCAAGGCCTGCCCCTGCTGGTGCAGCATGCGGTATCCGTCCTCATGGGCATCGACCGTCTGCTTAACGCCGACCGCATCGAACATGACGTTCATGGCGCGCTCCGCCGGACCTTGGTCGCCCGCGGCGCCTGGCAGCAACAGGGCAACGCCGCCCAGCTCGCGCTCGAGTGACATGGCGGCAAAACCAAAGAGGTCTCCGCTCGCCATGCGCCTCCCCTCGGAGTCGCGCGACCCGTCGAGCACGGAGGACTGAACATCCGCCATCGCGAGCACGGCAACATACTCGCCCCCGGCATCCCTTATGGCGAGTACGGGCATCGTGTGGTCGGCAAACCCCCTGGGATTCGAGCCCAACCACCAGCCGGCAGGCGTCTCAATGTCGCGATTAACGTTCACGGGGCATTCGCCCTCCACAGTGGCGAGCGTGGCAGAGCGAATGCCCGCAACAGCGCGCTCGACAGCCGTGCGGGCGGCAGCGACGAGCGCTGCGCGATAGCGCTCGTTGCGATTGCGGGTAGCATCGTCGGCAAGATGCCCGGGAGTGCGGACGTGAGGCATGGAAAACGTGTGGGTAGGAACCACCCAAGAATAAGCACCGCTGCAATTGGCGGCATCCTCAACAACCTCACGCAGATCGGCGAGTAGAGCCGGAGCGATCGAGGTGACCTCAAGCGAAAGGACGCAGGCGCGTCGCCCCATCCCCTCGATGATAAGGGCACGGGCGAAGACCTCATGACGGAGTTCGTCGAAACCGTCGAACGGCAACACGTCCCCAAGATCGATGGCCACACGAGCGGCCCCAGCCCTCATCTCTCCTTCGCCCATGGCAGATACTCCCCTCTGATTGCCGCTCACTCGACACCGTACAGTTGCTGCGCCGTACCGCCAAGCACAAGGTCGCTGTCTGTATCGCTCAGATTTGCAGCGCGAACGCAGGCGACACCCTCGGTGAGCCACTCGCGTTTAACGGGATAGCTCGTGCCAAAAACAATATGGTCTGCACCCAGCACGTCAACCGCGCAGGCGAGGAGTGTCTTGCCCCAAGGCTGGGCATGGGACATGTCGAAATAGATGTTGTTCTCGAGGTGCCTGGAAACGGTCTCGGTATCGACCTGAAAACGGCCAGAAGCATCAGGGCGCTTGGGACCATGAGGCAGCAGCATCTCCTTGAACGCAAAGTATGCGCCGCCGAGCATGGAGTGGACCATCTTGATATTGGGATAGCGCTCAAAGAAATCACCAAAGATCTCTCGGCCGATCGCCGTAGTTTGGTCGACGCAGCGGCCATAAGAGCGGCGAAGGTTGTCGTACGCGAGAAGCGACTCGTTCTCGACCGGCACGGGAACATGGTGCACGTAAACGGTGGCATGACGTTCGTTCAGGTGCTCGAAAAAGCTCGAGAAGACCTGGTCGTCGAGATAGCGCTTGCCGTAGTGAGCGCAGAGCTGCACGCCCGCAAAACCATCGTCGAGCCTGCGGTCGAGCTCCTCCAAATTCGCTTTGGTGCCAAAGGGCGGCACGGCAACAAGCGGAATCAGACGGCCATTTGACGCCTTCGCGTCAGCAGCCATACCGTCGTTGAAACGCCGGCACATCTCGAGCGACATCCACTCGTGGCAGCCGGGGAACTTAAGGATCGCCTTGTCGACCCCCGCCTCATCCATATCGGCCAAGCGCTTCTCGAGGGTGTAGTCGCCCTCAATGTAGTTAAGACCCGGAGAACCGGCGGGCATCTCGATCACGATCTGTCGTTTGCCGGCGGAATTCATGGTCAGATAGCCTTCGGTGTCATAGGCGCGGGGTACCTCGGCCAAAAACTGTTCGCAGAGCGTCTCGTCATGAAAGATGCGCTCGTCGAACCAGTAGGAATTTGCATCGATAATCATTGGTTGGAACCGCCTTTCATCTTGTTGAAAACATTCTAGAAAAGCAGGTACCCGGACATCAATTCCAGCTTAAGCCCACTGTATTCCATTTTGGAATAGAACTTACCGCTCACGCGCGAACCTCGCCCGCTCAACGAGACAAGCGCTAACAGCACGGGCTTAGACAGAAAACGGTCGGCCCGCATCCGTTGCGGGCCGACCGTTTCATTACAGGCTACCTTTGCCGTTACGCCTGGCGGTAGTGATCGAAGAAGTCGGCGAGGTCTTCGAGGGACTCCTTGAGTACTTCCATGCGCGGCAGGTACACGATACGGAAGTGGTCGGGCTCAGCCCAGTTGAAGCCGCCGCCGCGCGTGATCAGGATCTTCTTCTCGTGCAGCAGGTCAAGGGCGAACTGCTCGTCATCGGTGATGTTGAACTTCTTCACATCCATCTTGGGGAAGATGTAGAACGCCGCGCGCGGCTTAACCACCGAGATGCCGTCAATCTTGTTGAGCGCCTCATACACAAAGTTGCGCTGCTCGTAGACACGGCCGCCGGGACGGATGTAGTCGTTAACGGACTGATGACCACCGAGTGCCGTCTGAACGATCGACTGAGCCGGCACGTTGGAGCACAGGCGCATGTTGGAGAGCATGTTGATACCCATGATGAAGTCGCTCATGCAGCGCTGGTTGCCCGAAAGCACCATCCAGCCAATACGATAGCCCGCAATCATGTGCGACTTGGAAAGGCCACTAAAGGTAACGCAGGGCAGGTCGGGGGCGAGCGAGGCAATCGAGACGTGCTCGTAGCCGTCCATGCACAGGCGGTCGTAAATCTCGTCTGCAAAAATCATGAGCTGGTGCCTGCGCGCAACCTCAACGATGCCCTCGAGCACCTCACGCGGGTAAACGGAGCCCGTGGGGTTGTTGGGGTTGATGATGACGAGGGCTTTGGTCGCGCTCGTGATCTTGGACTCCATATCCTCCAGGTCGGGATACCAATCCGCCTGCTCGTCGCACAGGTAGTGCACAGGATGGCCGCCGGCAAGGGTCGCGCACGCCGTCCACAGCGGGTAGTCGGGGCTGGGGATCAGAATCTCATCGCCGTTGTCGAGCAGCGCGTTCATCGAAAGCTGAATGAGCTCGGACACGCCGTTGCCCGTGTAGATATGCTCCATCTGAACGTTGGGCAGGCCCTTGATCTGCGAATACTGCATGATCGCCTTGCGCGCGGAGAACAGGCCGCGCGAGTTGGAATAGCCTTCGCAGTCGGGCAGCTGCTGGCGCATGTCCTTGATGACCTCATCGGGCGTGCGGAAACCGAAGGGCGCCGGGTTACCGATATTGAGCTTGAGGATGCGCTCGCCCTCGTCCTCCATACGGGCGGCCTCGTCGACGACGGGGCCGCGAACGTCATACAGGACGTTATCGAGCTTGGTGGATTTAGAAAAAGTGCGCATGGTGGTGCTCCTTGCAATTTGAGCTGAGGGATGGGGTTCGGGCTTGGAATCGTTGCGGGGTGATGATGCCTCGCCTTGATCGGCGTCGCCGGCAAGCAGCCAGGTAACATCGACCTCCAAAATACGGGCGAGCAGCTCAGCCACATCGCGCCGCGGGGTCGTCTTGCCGCTCACATATTGGCTCATCTGACTCTTGCCGAGTTTTTTGCCGAGCATCTCCGATGCGCGGATCACGTCCGACTGGCGAACGTCGCGATCGGACATAGTCTGTCGCAGGCGATCGCTAAACGTCTCTTGGGCCACAGGAACCTCCTTGCTGGCAAAGTTCAATTTATAGAACACGAATTGAACCATGGTTCAATTTAGCAAGCAGTATAACGCGGCGCTTCATTCGAAAGTTCAATTTCATAAGAAAATGTATCGGACTCCGAGATCTGCCCAAAGCAAACAATGGCGTGTACACGTTTAGAGGTATTCGAGAAAACGGGCGGCGGCAAGCGAAACATCGGCCGTTCGATATATGGCGTTGATCTGCCGATGGGGATGTCCCTCGAGCGAACGCACGGCAACATCGAACTGACAACGGCGCAAGATGAGCGCGGGAAGAATGCTCACGCCCAGGCCGTCCTCGACCATAGCCATAATCGCATAATCATCCCAGGTCGACAGCTTGGAGCACACCGTCAGCCCCGCCCGACGGAACAGCGGCGTAATCTCGTCATCGGTGCCGCGTTCTAGCAGAATAAACTGCTCGTTGGCTAAATCGGCAAGAGAAACGACCTCCGCCGTGGCAAGCAAAGAGCCTGCCGGCACTACCGCCATCAACTCGTCGCGCACCAAAGACCGCGATGCCATGCCGTTTTCTCGGGGATCACGCGGGATAAAGCCCAGGTCGCAGCGGCCTTCCGCCACCCATTGCTCAATCTCGGAGTAATCACCCATCAGCAGCTCGTAATCGACATCCGGATGATCGGCGCGAAAGCGCGCGATCACCGGCGGCAGTACATGAGTCGCCACACTCGAAAACGTACCGATACAGATCTTGCCGCGCATTAGCCCTCGCATCTCGTCCACGCGTCGCTGCAGGCGGCCAAACTCTTCGCATAACGCCTCGACTGCCGGCATGACCTGCCGCCCGTCAGCAGAAAGCACCACGCCCTCGCGGCTGCGATCAAGCACCTTAAAACCCCAGTCTGCCTCAAGGTCGCCCACCATGCGGCTCACGCCCGACTGCGAATAGCTCAGCCGCTCTGCAGCACGCGTAAAGCTGCCGGCACGCACCGTCTCGAGCAGCACTTGCATCTTTTGGATATTGGTCTCCACGGCACGTCCCCACCCTTGTATGAGTTTTTGTCATGTTTTCCATGCATTATATTCGCTTTTCTTCTAAAGCCAGTTCACCCATAGTGAACATGCTCGGATATAGAGGGGATAGAAGCGCATGAACAACGGAATGTTTACGTACTTAGCAGCATTGCTATTGTTTGGCTCCAACGGCATCATCGCCGCTGCCATCGCGCTGCCGAGCTCCGATATCGTGCTGCTACGCACGTTTTTGGGCGTTCTCTCGCTTGTCACTATCCTCGCCATCACCCAACACCATAAACTGCAGGCGCCATCTCGTCCCCGCGAAGCCGCGGCCCTCCTCCTCTCGGGAGCTGCGCTGGGCGCCAGCTGGATTTTTCTGTTCCGCGCCTACCAGACGATCGGCGTCGGCGTATCCTCGCTGCTGTACTACTGCGGCCCCATCATTGTCATGGCGCTCTCCCCGCTCATCTTTGGCGAAACGCTGACCGGCGGCAAAATCGCCGGCTTTGTCGCCGTCGCCTGCGGTGCTTTTCTCATTGCAGCGCAAGGTCTAGGCGGCAATATGCCCATTGCGGGCATCGTCTGTGGAATCGCCTCGGCCTTCTGCTATGCATTGATGGTCATCGCCAGCAAGGGTGCGCCGCACATCGAGGGCCTCGAGAACTCCGCGCTCCAGGTGAGCGCCGCCTTTGTGACCGCACTGGTCCTCACGCTCATCACGCAGGGCGCTCCCTCGTTCCTGTCCGCCGGCGTCGCCGCCAGTATTGATTGGCGCGCCGTCGCTATGCTCGGCGTCGTCAACACCGGCATTGGTTGCCTGCTCTACTTTAGCGCCGTCGCCAAGCTGCCCGTCCAGACCGTCGCCGTCGTCGGCTACCTCGAGCCGCTTTCGGCGGTCGTGTTCTCGGCCGTCCTTTTGGGCGAAGCCATAACACCGGTCCGCCTGATGGGCGCCGCGCTTATCATCGGCGGCGCGATTTTTTGCGAACTCGCCGGCAAACGCGCAAACGCCAAGGCTGGCATCGCCCAGACAGTACGTGCTTAAAAGCCCCTGCTTTGAAATGCTACCTGCGTAGATAAATAATCCCCAGCTGAGGATTATTGTCTAAAATAACCCGATGTGCCAAACTGCTCTTGTATGTATAAAGACGGCATAAAGTTTTTTGTCCTAGACAGATAACCGGATGTCTAAGGGAGTCCTCGTGGCACACAATAAACTGGAGGCAAACCTCCAAGACCAGCGCGGGCAAGGCGGGCACGGAGCCATCCCCCTCTCCGCTGGCATGCTGCTCGTAACGCTCGGCGTCGTCTATGGCGACATCGGCACGAGCCCCATGTACACCATGAAATCAATCGTCGCCAACAACGGCGGCATCGGTACCGTCAGCGAGGACATGATCCTGGGCGCGCTTTCACTCGTCATCTGGACCATGACGCTCGTGACCACGGTCAAGTACGTGGTAATCGCCATGAAGGCCGACAACCACAACGAAGGCGGCATCTTCGCCCTGTTTAGCTTGGTGCGCAAAGTGGCGCCGTGGCTGATTCTCCCCGCCATGATCGGCGGCGCGGCGCTGCTCGCCGACGGCATCCTCACCCCCGCGGTCACGGTCACTACAGCCATTGAGGGCCTGCGCACCATCGAGTGGGGCCACGCGCTATTGGGTGACGGGCAAACCAACGTCATCATTATTACCATCATCATTATCTGCGGCCTATTTGCCATGCAGCGCGCTGGTACCTCGTCGATCGGTAAGCTGTTCGGCCCGCTCATGACGCTGTGGTTCCTGTTCCTGGCAGGCGCCGGCCTGTTCAACATGCTCGGTAACCTGTCCATCCTGCGCGCGCTCAACCCCATCCGCGGCGTCATGTTTCTGTTCTCGCCCATCAACCACTCGGGCATCATGGTGCTCGGCTTTGTCTTCCTGTCGACGACCGGCGCCGAGGCCCTCTACTCGGACATGGGTCACGTTGGCAAGGCCAACATCTATGTATCCTGGCCGTTTGTTAAGGCGGCCCTTATCCTCAACTATCTGGGTCAAGGCGCTTGGCTGCTCGCCAATAACTCCAACCCCCAGATGCTCGCGATGGATATCGTCAACCCGTTCTATATGATGCTCCCTGAGCCCCTGCGCCCCTTTGCCATCGTGCTTTCGGCCGTGGCGGCCATCATCGCCTCGCAGGCGCTCATCACCGGCTCGTTCTCGCTGGTATCCGAGGCCACGCGCCTCAACCTTATGCCGCATCTGCGCATCCACTACCCCAGCGACACCAAGGGCCAGCTCTATATTCCGCTCGTCAACAACATCATGTGGGTCGGCTGCATCTTCATCGTGCTGCTGTTCCAGAACTCCGAGCGCATGGAGAGCGCCTACGGCCTCGCCATTACCGTGACCATGCTCATGACCACGACGCTTTTGACGAGCTATATCGCTGGCATTCTCAAGCACAAGCTGGGCGCCTGCGTCTTCGCCCTGCTCTTCGGTGCCATTGAGCTGTGCTTCTTTGCCTCGTGCCTCACCATGTTCTTTGACGGCGGCTATGTGATGATCTTCCTGGCCGCACTGCTGTTTGGCCTTATGTACGTGTGGCGCCGTGGCACCGCCATCGAGCGCACGCAGACGATCCTGCTGCCCGTCTCCAAGTACATCGATCAGCTCAACCGCCTGCGCAACGACGAGACCTATCCCGTGCTCGCCGACAATCTGGTATTTCTCACCAACAGCCCCGACCCGCTCACGCTCGACCGCGACGTGCTTTATTCCATCCTGGACAAGCACCCCAAGCGCGCCAAGGCATATTGGTTCATCAACGTGCACGTTACCGACGAGCCCTATACGCACGAATATTCCGTTGAGACCTTTGGCACAGACTTCCTGTTCCGGGTGCGCTTGGACCTGGGCTTTAAGGTCAATCAGCGCATCAACGCCTACCTGCGCCAGATCGTTGGCGACCTGATGGCATCGGGTGAGTTGCCGCCGCAGCATCACACCTACTCTATCTACGAGACACGCGGCAACGTGGGTGACTTCCGCTTTTGCATGCTGCGCAAGATGCTTGCCCCCGAAACGGACATCAACCGCAACGACCATCGCGTCATGGCCATCAAGTACGCCGTCCGCCGCGCCTGCGGAAGCCCGGCACGTTGGTATGGTCTCGAGAACTCGGCCATCATCATTGAGTACGTACCGCTCTTTGCCCGCATGCGTCCGGCAGTCAAACTCATTCGCACCCAGGTGCCGCTCGAGATCCTGATCGAAGAGGCCGAGGAAATGGAAGTCGACATCTTCTCGGACGACCTGGTCAACGGCAACGAAGCCGGCAAGAGTATGAACGTCGATCCCACCGAGTTGCTCGAGAGCGTCGCCGATACGCCCGAGCAACAGCAACTCGACGGACTCGAAAGCACCCAGCTCAACGACGCCAACTTCTAACACGCCACCAGCCATTGACGACAACGGTCCCGCATCTCATGGGAGATGCGGGACCGTTTTGCATTGCAGTAAAGCTATCGGCTACGAACGGCGCGGCTCGGGAACCACGAGCCTATCGGGGCTCGCGCCCTCGGCATCCATCAGGCTCACGTAGCGAATCGACGGATCCCCATACATCGCGTAGTAATAATTGCCCGTGCGCGCGCTAAAGCATCCGGTGTAGATAGTCTTCTCGAACTTGCCATCGCCCATCCTGGACGCTCCCTCGATCATCACCACGCCCTCGAGCGAGCGGAACATGCGAACGACGTTTTCGGTCTCGCTCTCCTTTTGCGGGTAATTGGCATTGAGGTACGCCGCCTTTACAAAACGGCTCGGCGAATAACAATCGCCCGGAATGCCGCGCATGCCGGCACCGGCTCCATAGGGCTTAAGCTCGGCGCCACGCCACGTCGCCGTTTGCGGAAAATCGCTTGTGGCGGTGATATAGGTGCGTAGGTTTTCCATATGCCACGGGAAGGTCGGCTGATTGGCAAGGGTGTCGACCGGATCGTCGTATACATGCAGGCCGTCAGCCATCATCTCGACCACGATGCTGCGCTGGCTGTCGCCGATAATCCAATGGAGCAGCGACACGCCCAGCCCCTCTCCGGCAGATTTGGCGACAATCACCGTGTCGCGCAGCGCGGCCTCGACCTCATCGACCGTCGAGAACGTCGCTGCCACCCACAAGGGAAACTCATAGGCCGCGATATTGGTCTTGCCGTCGACAGGGCCCTCGGCATACTCGGCATAGCCGGGAAAGTTGAGCCCCGCCACAGCCAGACCCGCATCGTTACCGCAATCGAAAAACATGGGATAGTTCTTGTAATCGATGCACATACCGATCACCGCGTGTGCCGCTGTCGCGTCGTCGATAAACGAATACGGAATGTGAAACCCGCGCGGCATCACGCGAACCTGCTGACCGTAGTCAAAGCTCCAGTCGAGGTTGCGGCCCAGATACATGTGGCCAGAATTATCGGTAAATCGAATACTCGTACACATAGCGCCTCCTAGCTTCACGTTCTCGCTAAGTTCATTGTCACCAAACAAAAAGGCGCTAAACACAAAAGCCCGGACATGACAACAACGTCATACCCGGACCAAAAGAGACGAAGTGCGGTGCTTTGGTCCCCTTAGACCAACTTTCCTAGACAGTGGTCAATCATGTGTTGAATCATCTGCGCCTCGAAGCCCACAAAGTCCTGCTTGCGCTCGCGCATCTTGCCGTCGACGATCACGTCATAAGCGACCTTGCACTTGATATAGCGCGTGGACTTGGTGACCTCCTCGTGCGTCAGGCAGCTCTCCTCCATCTTGCTGGCGCCCAGGCCAAACACCAGACGGGGGTTGTAGAGCACGTGGGGCTCGCCGGCATCGTCCAGGTAGACGCAAACCTTCTTGGTAACGCCAATCTGGTTAGCGGCCAAGCAGCCGGCATCGTCGAGCGACTTGATGGTATCGATCAGGTCCTGAGCAACCGACTCGTCCTCGACAGTCGCAACCTCGCAACGCTGGGACAGGATAGCCTCGTCGTGGCAAAGCTCTTTAATCATACGTTCCTCCATAGGGGTCGTTGTAACCGCTTAAGTATACGGTACCTACACAATTTCATGCGAAAGATACCGCCCGTCCGTTACAAACCGCCGAACATCAACATGCGAGGAACACCAACTTCACAAAGGCGATATAGTGGGTGAGTTCGTGTCAATCGGCCTAAACTCGGGGCCGAACAAGGAAAGGGTATGCATGGACGAACTATTTCACGTCAGTGAGCGCAAGTCCACAATCGGGACCGAACTCCGCGCTGGACTGACAACATTCCTGGCGATGGCCTACATCATCGCCGTCAACCCCGCGGTGCTCTCGGGCGCTGGCATCGATGCGGGAGCGCTCGCCTGCGCCACCTGCCTGGGCGCCGGCATCATGACCATCTGCATGGGCATCTTCGCTAACCGCCCGCTCGCCTGCGCGTCGGGCTTAGGCGTCAACGCGATGATCGCTGGAATCACCACCACCGTCTGCGGCGGTGACTGGCACGTGGCCATGAGCGTCATCTTCCTCGAGGGTATCGTCATCTTGCTGCTCGTGCTTTGTGGCCTGCGCGAGGCCATCATGGACGCCATCCCGGTTGTCCTGCGTCACGCCATCTCGGTGGGCCTGGGCCTGTTCATCGCCATGATTGGCCTGTGCGATGCCGGCATTATCACCGCTGGCACCGGTACACTCGTCGGTCTGGGCGACATCACCTCCCCCACCTTCATCGTCGGCATCATCTCCATCCTGGTGACAGTCGCCCTCGCCTGCCGCAACGTCCCCGGCTCGCTGCTCATCGGCATCGTCGTCGCCGTCATCGCCGGTATCCCCCTAGGTGTGACCCAGGCTCCGACCGGTATCATCGCCCCGCTCGACTTCTCGAGCATCGGTGGCCCCATCGCCGACGCCGGCGGCGTGCCCGCCATCGTCAAGGTCCTTACCGACCCCACGCTCCTCGTCATCTCGTTCTCGCTGCTCATGAGCGACTTCTTCGACACCATGGGCACCGCGATGGCCGTGGCCAAGCAGGGCGAGTTCCTCACCGACGACGGCAACGTCGAGGATATCAAGGAGATCCTGATCGTCGACTCCGCCGCCGCTGCTGTGGGCGGTTTCATGGGCGTCTCCTCCATCACCACCTTCGTCGAGTCCACCTCTGGCGCTGCCGACGGTGGCCGCACGGGCCTCACCTCCGTCACCACCGGCGTGTTGTTCATTCTCGCCGCGTTCTTCTCCCCCATCGTCACCATCGTTTCCAGCGCCGCCACCTGCGGTGCTCTGGTCTACGTCGGCTACCTCATGATGAGCGAGGCCTCCGAGATCGACTGGTCCGACGTGTCGCAGGGTTTCCCGGCGTTCATGATTGTCGCCGGCGTGCCCTTCACCTACTCCATCTCTGCCGGCATTGGCCTGGGCTTTATCGCCTACGTGATCGTCGCGCTCTTTAAGGGCGAGGCCTCCAAGATCAAGCCGCTCATGTGGATCGCAGCCCTTGCCTTCCTCGTCTACTTCTTCGTAGCGTAACGGCATAGTCTGCCGAAGCAAAACAACAAGGCGCGGAGTCGCATCGAACGGCTCCGCGCCTTTCTTTTAGCGTCTGCCCCCGCGCCAGCGTGCGACAATTGAGGCTGTCAATATCACAACACCGAGAGAAGCCTGCCTTGGAAGCGCATCATAAGCAGATAACCGTTTATTCAGAGTGTGTGGAAGGCGCGCCCGTCATCTACCTTCCCGTGGTTATGGGCGACGGTAGTGAAGTCTACGAGCGCTGCCGAGAGCTCGACTGCCCGCCCTTCACCCTTGCCGCCATTGGAGGACTCGATTGGAATCGCGAGCTGAGCCCCTGGGAATGCGACGGAACTATACGAGATGCCGAGCCCTTTGGCGGACAGGCGTCTGAGTTTCTCGATGAACTGCTGAATCAGATAATCCCAGAGGCCGAATCATCGCTTCCCTGCCCGCCCACCTGGCACGGCATTGCCGGCTACTCGTTGGCGGGTCTTTTTTCCCTGTGGGCACTTTGGCAAACAGACGTCTTTGAGCGCGCGGCAAGTGCATCGGGGTCGCTGTGGTTCCCCGGCTTTATCGACTACGCGCGAGAGCGCACGATGACAGCCACGCCCGACGCCGCCTATCTGTCGCTCGGTAAAAAGGAAACCAAGACGCCCAACCGCATGATGCGGCACGTACTCGACGATACGCGTGCGATGGAAGAGCTGTTTATCGAGCATGACATTCCAACAACGCTGGAGCTCAACCCCGGCAACCACTTTACCCAAACTGACCTGCGCATGGCGCGCGGCATCCACTGGATACTGACGCATTAAAAATGGCGTCCACGCGTACATACGCATGGACGCCATTTTTTGATTTAGCTGAACACAACTACTATTCGACAGTCTCCTCGAGTTCAGATACGGCGGGCGTCGAGGACTGGGACATGGATGTCCTTTCATGATGGAAGGGCGATCAGGCATATCGGATAACCTGCCCGAACGATACGATCCGAACCATTGTACGTGATACGCCATGTCTCGCACGCGCCGTCACCTGCGAACGGTAACGTTACTTCCAAACGCGCTCGGCAATGCGCTTGACCAGCGCGATCTTTGCCCACTGCTCGTCCTCGGTCAGCTTGTTGCCAATCTCGCAGCTGGCAAAGCCGCACTGGGGCGACAGGTACAGATTCTCGAGCGGCACGTACTTTGCGGCTTCGCGGATGCGCTCGACGATAACATCCTCGTTCTCGAGCTCTGCCGCCTTGGTGGTTACCAAGCCCAGCACGACCTTCTTGCCGGGAGCAACATACTTGAGCGGCTCAAAGCCACCGGCGCGCGGCGTATCGAACTCAAGGTAGAACGCGTCGACATCCTCGTGCGCAAACAGGTACGGTGCAATGGGATCGTAACCACCCTCGAAGGCATACGTGGAGTGATAGTTGCCGCGGCACACGTGCGTGTTGATGACCAGATCGTCGGGCTTGCCCTCGATGGCGGCGTTGTTGAGTGCCACGCCCAGCTCGGACACCTTTTGCAGGTCAACCGGGCTCATGCCGGTCTTGGACACAAAGTCGGTATCGCAATAGATGCCCCAGGTGCAGTCATCAAACTGGATGTTGCGGCAGCCTGCTGCGTACAAGTCGGCGATCACCGTGCGATAAGCGGCTGCAATGGCGTCGGCAAGTTCCTCATCGGTCTTATAGACGGCACGCAGGCTCTCCTGCTGGCCGTCGCAGCGATCGAGCGTGACCTCAGAGAACGCCTGGATCGGCGCCGGGATGGTCTGGCGTGCAACGTGGCCCTCGCCCTCAAGTGCCTTGACAAACTTAAAGTGCTCGACGAAGGGGTGGTTCACGCCGCTGATGGGGCCGGTCACCACGGCGGTATCGGCCGTGGTCTCCTCGTCGTGGAACATATAGCCCGTACGTGAGGCACGGCGTTCAATGCCGTTGAGTCCCCACATAAAGTCGAGGTGCCAGTAGCTGCGGCGAAACTCGCCATCGGTAATCACCTGCAGGCCGGCGGCCTTTTGCTTGTCCACCAGGTCGCGAATGGCCTCATCCTCGACGGCCTTAAGACCGGCGGCGTCGAGTTTGCCCGCGGCGTAGGCGGCACGGGCGTCCTTCACGGCCTGCGGACGAAGAAAACTGCCGACGATATCGGCGCGAAACGGCGCGTTCGGTTGAATCGAAGTGCTCATAGATATCTCCCTTTGCATTGGCTGCTTTATCGAGACAGAGTATGGGCGCTCATGTGGTCATCGTAAAATATATGTTTATATAGGTTTGTTATTAGTTTTTTCTATACCGAGCAACAGCGGGACTCAGCCTCACATGGATATCTCGAAGTGAGCTAAATATGCTGACGAATCGCGTCGATATAGGCCTGCCCATAGCGCGTGAGCGTCGTATTTTTGCGCGTGATAATGCCAATCTCCATATACTCGTCCACATCGAGCGGAATCGAGATAATACCGGGGCCGTTAAGTTCATGGCTGATCACGCCCGAACACACCGTGTAACCGTTAAGGCCCATAGCTAGGTTGAACAGCGTCGCACGGTCACGCACGCGAATATTCTTGCGACGCTCAAAGGTCGAGGTCAGCTCCTCGGAATAATAAAACGAGTTATAGCTGCCCTGCTCATAGGACAGGAACGGGTAGTCTTCCAAGTCCTCGAGCGTCACGCTGGAGCGGCCCGCCAGCGGATGGTCGGCGCACACGAAGACATGCGGCGCGGCGCAGAAGAGTCCTTCGAACACGAGCTCGTTGGCCGCCAGCATGCGCTCGATGACCTCGCGGTTATGCTCGGATAAGTACAGGATGCCCAGTTCGCTTTTCATATGCGCGACATCCTCGATAATCTCGTGGGTTTGCTCCTCGCGCAGGGTAAAGTCGTAACGCGCGGCATCGAACTCGCGGATTACATCGACAAACGCGTTAACGGCAAAGGAATAATGCTGGCAGCTCACACTAAAGTGCGGCACCTGCTCGGATGCGCCCTTGTACTTGCCCTCGAGTAGGTCGGCCTGGTCGAGTACCTGACGCGCGTAGCCCAAGAAGGTCTCGCCTTCCTCGGACACAATGACGCCCTTGTTGGTGCGCTCAAAGATGTGCACACCCATCTCGTTTTCGAGATCGCGGATCGACGCGGTAATCGAAGGCTGCGACACAAAGAGCCGGCGCGAGGCCTCGGTGATGCTGCCGCATTCGGCAACCTTAACAACATACCTAAGCTGCTGAAGCTTCATGACGTTCTCCCTAGACGTTCGTGGCGCCAAGACCCGCCGCGTCCACCTGGCGCATAAACGACGGCATCTCCCCCGTCGCGGCGCAGGCGGCAATCTGATGCAGAGCCCCGGCGACCGCATCATCTGCCGCAGCGCCGATATGCCAGCGCGCCGCCGCCGTGACGACCTCGTTGGCATTAGCGACTGCAACGGAGTTGGGAACGGCATCGATCATGGGCAAATCGTTATCGGAATCGCCAAATACGGCCACCTCGTCGGGCGTCATGCCCATAGCGCGCGCCAGCTCCAGCGCAGCGCAGCCCTTGTCCCAACCAGCCGGAAGGATGTCAAACAGGCGCACGCGGTTGTTGGGAAACACAAGCGAGATTTCCGGCACCTCAGCGGCAACGCGCTCGCGTAACTCCGCGAGCTCCTCACGCGAACGGGCACTCCAGATATTCGCCTTAAACACCGTCGCATCATCGACGACGGGACGGCACGGAGCCTCTTCGCCTTTGAGCCACGCAT
Source organism: uncultured Collinsella sp. (assembly GCA_900547025.1). Lineage (GTDB taxonomy): Bacteria > Actinomycetota > Coriobacteriia > Coriobacteriales > Coriobacteriaceae > Collinsella. The sequence goes on along the minus strand of UREZ01000018.1, from coordinate 7,292 downwards.
TGCCGCCCGACTCCATAGCGCGACACACACGCTCGGGATCGCTCGTCACGCAGTAGGCATCGTTGCCCCAAAAGTCATCGCCCAGGCTATAGACTTTTAGAAATGTATCGTCGGTCTCTTGCTCCAGATAGTCAGCCAAACGCATCAGGGCATCGTTGTCGATTGCGCGCGAGGCGACTACTTCGCCGTCGACAAACATCACCTGGCCGTTACAGAACGCGCCAGTCGAAAAGCACTCGGAACGATTTTTGAACATCCAGCCCATCGCGGACGGCTGACGACCCGAAACCGGACCAAAGTGCAGACCCGCCGCCTGCATGGCATGAATACCCTCAATGGCGTAGTCGCTGACACCGTCATGTCCAGCCGGAATCAGCGTATCGTCCATATCGGTCAGCACAAGTTTGATCATAGAGCCCCCCGTCATTTTCACCGTAACCATTGTAACGACCTGCCAATAAGGGACAGGTTTATTTTGCCAGGTTTTATCTGGGAAAATGCAACGCCCCTGTTGCCACCTACCAAAATAAACCTGTCCCTATTTGGCAGGTACGCTAGTATAGGGAGCAACAGATTCGATGCGGGAGTGCCGGCGGTGCAAACCACAAGGCTGAGAGGGCATGGGGCCCAATCCTTTGAACCTGTCAGTTAATGCTGGCGTAGGGAGCATGCCGCCTTTACAGGGGCGCTGTCTATGCACAGCGCCCCTTTTCTATGCCAAGGAGGCATGTGCAGTGATTGATTCGGAACAGCTTAAACAACATATGGTCAAGGCCGTGGAGGAGATTCGCGCCACCAATCCGATGGCCGGCTCCATCACCAACACGGTGACGATCGACTTTGTCGCCAACGCGCAGCTCGCCGTGGGCGGATCGGCCGCCATGGTCTATCTGCCCGACGAGGGCGAGGCACTCGTTGCCGGCGGCGGCGCCATCTATCTCAATATGGGCACGCTCTTCCCCATCTACGAGCAGACAATTCCCCGCGCGGCCAAGGCGGCACACGACGCCGGCAAGCCCTGGGTGCTCGATCCAGTGGGCTTGGGCATCGGCAGCCTGCGCACCCAGTTGGTAAACGAGCTCAAGCAGTACAAGCCCGCTATCGTGCGCGGCAACGCCTCCGAGATCATCGCACTCGCCGGCCTGTGGGGTCTTGAGGGCGAGGCAGCTGATCTGAGCCGTGTACGCGGTGTCGATACCACCGACACGGTAGACGCCGCCCGCGATGCCGCCGTGGCGCTCGCCCGCTACACCGGCGGCGCCGTTGTGGTCTCGGGCGAAGTCGACCTGATCACCGACGGCACAACCGTGGCCAAGTCCCACGGCGGCAGCCCGCTCATGTCCAAAATCACCGGCTGCGGCTGCTCGCAGGGAGGCGTGCTGGCCGTGTACGCCTGTGCCGCCGACCCGTTTACGGCAGCCATCTGCGGCACCGCCGTCTACAACGTTGCCGGCACGCGTGCCGCCGCTGTCGCCGATGCCCCGGCAAGCTTTAAGGTCGCCTTTATCGACGAACTCTACCGCGCAACCGCCCAAGACATTGCCAACAACCGACTCGAGCTCGAGGAGGCATAGGCCATGTCCGATCCCGCAACCAATACCGGCATGAACACGCTCGTCGCCGTGGCCATCGCCCCCTGCGGCACCGGCGATGAGCTCTCCGCCGAGGTCGCCGAGGTCGTGCGCGTCATTCGCGAGAGCGGCCTTCCCAACCGCACCACCTCGATGTTCACCGAGATCGAGGGCGACTGGGACGAGGTCATGCAGGTCGTGCGCGACGCAACCTTTGTGTTGGCGAGCAAGGGCATCCGCACCGAAGTCGTGCTCAAAGCCGATATTCGGCCCGGATTTACCGACACCATGACCGGCAAGCTCGAGCGCATGGAAGCACAGATCAAAAAGCAGGAGGAAGCACGATGAGCATCCGCGACAACCTTGATATCTCGGCCTATCTGGTACTCGGCCCCGAAAACACGCTGGGACGTCCCGTGGGCGATGTAGTGGCCCAGGCGCTCGACGCCGGCTTTACCTGCATCCAGGTGCGCTCCAAGGTGGCAAGCGCCCGCGAGATCATTGCGCTGACCGGCGACGCCGCGCAGGCAATCGCACAGGCTGGCAAGACCGGTCAGGTCGCCCTGTTAATCGATGACCGCCTGGACTGCGTACTCGCCGCGCGCGAGCAGGGCATTGCCGTCGACGGCGTGCACGTGGGCCAGAGCGATATTCCCGTCGAGGTCTGCCGCAAGCTGCTGGGCCCCGATGCCATTGTGGGCCTTTCGGCCCGTTGCGAGGAGATGCTCGAGTACGTCAAGACCGCCGACATGAGCCTAGTCGACTATCTAGGCATCGGCCCGCTCCACGAGACTGAGACCAAGCGCGATTGCGGACGCGCAGCCGATGGCTCCATCATCACCAAGAGCTTTGAGGACCTGGCCGCACTCCACGCGGCAAGCCCCGTGCCCATCGTGGTGGGCGGCGGCGTTAAGACAGCCGACTTGCCGCAGCTTAAGGCCACCGGCGTCGACGGCTTCTTTGTGGTGAGCGCTGTCTGCAGCGCCGACGATCCCTACGCCGCCGCCAAGGAGCTCGTCGACACCTGGCAGCAGGCATAGGCTCAGGCCGAGCAACTGATTCGCGGCCTCATATCTTCAGCAATGGAAAGCGCATCCCGGTTCGAACGCCCATTCCGGGATGCGCTTTCCGCATTCGACCCTTACCCCGCCAGATACGCTTCCAGCGCCGGCAAGGTCGCCTCCGCATCGTGGCGGCCGACCTGGTAGATACGCTCGAGCTCATCCGGCTCGCGGCACAGCGACGGCACCTTCACCGATTCGCTCGGCCGTACCACAAAGATTTCGCCGGCAGCCTCGCGACGTGCCAGGTCATCGAGCGTGGCATTGTAGACCTCATGCCGGTGCTCAAGCGCTGCGACAAACTCCGGATAGTGACGGAACACGCGCCGCAGCATGGGCATCACGCTGTTGGGCTGCTTCACAAAGCCCGCCGGCTGCGTGAGTACCACGATATTGCGGTCATACCCCTGCGCAAACAGCCAAGCGCTGGGAATAGAATCGGCCACGCCGCCATCCAGGTACTTGCGGCCCTCAAAGGCGACAGGACGCGTCGCCACGGGAATTGCCGACGACGCCCGGATCCACTCGATATCGCGCTCATCGCCATAGGGCAGGTCGTGATAGACGGCCTTGCCCGTCTCGATATCGGTACACACGCACGTAAACCGCATGGGGCAGGCGCGATACGCCTCCAAGTCGATGGGATCGCGCTCGATAGGCACCTCGTGATAGGCAAAATCGGCATTGAACATGTCGCCGGTTCGCAACCAGCTTGCTACACCCGCATAGCGCTTATCGGCGCAATAGGCCTTGTTGTAGCGAATGGCGCGGCCGATCTGGCGCGATTTAAAGTTGTAGCCAAACGCCGCGCCCGCCGAGACACCCACCATATGGTCGCAGGTCAAACCGTGCTCCATCCAAACGTCGAGCACGCCCGCCGTATACATACCGCGGTAGCCGCCTCCCTCGAGTGCCAGCCCCACCGTGCGCGTCATATTTGGCTGTGCCATGCGACCATCTCCGTTCCTGCGTTTTAAACCGGGACAAGTATACCCGTCAACATATATCGTCTCAGTCGCATTTTTCATGCGCGCCCAGGCGTTGCCGTCCTGCGAATAAAAAACGCCTCGCGGCGTTGCCATCCCCTTGCGCGCCCATAATGATGTTTATACTATTCAGTACTTTTCGATAACAAACAGCAAGCTGACAAATAAGCTCAGCAATGCAACGAGGCGGGAGCATGGGAACAAACGAGGTGCAGGGCACCGAGCCGCAACACCACAACGAGATCGACCAGCTCAACACCTGTCTCGTCGAGTTGTCGAAGCTCTACGGCGCACAGCAGCCCGAGGCCGAGTGCCTGCTCGCAGAAGCAACCAATGCCGCCGCCCACCTAAACGACCGCATCGTGCAACTCAAAGCCGATGCCTACATCGATTCGCTCACGGGCCTGCCCAACCGCACCGCCTACGACTATGACATTGCATGTGTTTGGGATCGACAGCTCGAACACACGATTGCCTATATCGATATCGACGGTCTTAAAGTCTGCAACGACCATTTTGGACACCCAGCAGGCAACCGCTACATCATCAAGGTCGCCAACTGCCTTAAGCTGCACCGCCGTCCCGATGAGCGCCTCTACCGTATAGGCGGCGACGAGTTCGTGCTCATCTCTATAACCGATTCGGTTGAGATGCTCAACCAGCGGCTCGAGGCTTGCCGGGCTTCTCTTGCCACCTCGACGTTCGATGATGGCCAGACTCCCATGAGCTACAGCTACGGTTGCGCCCACGCCAATCCCCAGGCAGGCGATGTGCTCCACAAGATGGTAGCCGAGGCAGACCGGCGCATGTACGACTACAAACTCGCCAACGCCGCACGCAAACGTATGAATAAAGCGTTCAACGAGCGGTATCACGCACTCGATACCTTTGACGATTTTTTTGACGTGCAGGACCGCATCTTCCAGGCGCTATCGCTCACGGATACCGGACGCTACCTGTTTCTTTGCAACGTCGACACCGATCAGTCCCATTGGTCTCAAAACGCCGTACAGGATTTTGGTCTACCATCCGGAAACGTCTATCAGATGGATAAGGTATGGTCGCAACACATCCATCCCGACGACATCGATGCCTGGCGCCAGGATATCGAAGCGGTGATGTCCGGCAAAAAACGCCGTCACAGCATGAGCTATCGCGCCAAGGATGCAAGCGGCCGATACGTTACTGTCACATGCTCCGGCATCCGTCTTGACGGCAACGAAAGCGAGCCCACGCTGTTTGCCGGCTCCATCACAAACGCGAGCATTGTCGAAAGTACCGATCCCGCTACCGGTGTGGGCGATGTGCGCGCACTGATAGCGGCTATCGAGAAGCGTAGGGAACTCGCCAAGCCCACCGATTTGGTGGCGCTTAAGTTCGAGAACGTCGACCGTATCAATGCCGCCTACGGCTATCAAACGGGCAACGATGTTCTCATGGAGCTCACCGGGCGCATCCTGTCTCAGCTCCCCGGATCGTCCGAGTTCTTCCGCTCGTATGGTCTGCAGTTTGTTCTTATGTTTGACAGCCAGCCCGACATCGATCTTTCCGATGTTGCCCAAAGGCTGCGGCAAACGCTCATGGCCCCCATCACGGTGCATGACATCGCCATCGTCCCTGTCGCCCATACGGCCTTTGCGCGTTATTCGTCTATCGTCTCGCAGCCGCTCACGGTGCTGTCCGGCCTCAATCGCCGCCTTGACGCCGAGATGCGCAGCACGGCTCCGACACATCACAGTCCAAGCACTTTGACCCAAGTCGGTGGTTTTGCCGCGTACGACCGACGGGACAAGATGACCGGGCTCATGCGCGGCAATGATTTTCTACACGTCGCCGACACGCATCGTTCCGCGCACCCCAACGAAGACCGCGCCATTGTCGCCATCGACCTGGGACGCATGCGCGTCTTTAACGAGTGGTACGGACGCCAGGCAGGCGATACCCTCATTGCCGAGGTAGGAAGCGCGCTGCAGACGTTACAAGCCGAATGCGGCGGGATCGCCGGGTACTGGGGCCAGGACGACTTTGTCGCCTATCTCCCCGGCGACCGCAGGACCATCAATACACTCTACGAACGCATCCGGCGCATCGTCGCCACGCGCGACGACTCGGTCGGCTTTTTGCCCGCCTTCGGCGTTTGCCCCGTAGGTTCAGAAGAGCGCATCAACATTTTGCTCTACGACCACGCAAAGGCCGCGCTCACCCGCGCGCGCCACGATTTTAGAGACCGCATCAAGTTCTTTGAACCCGAGACCTACGCGCAACGCGAGCGCGAGGACCATCTGCTCTCGGTATTCCAGCACGCTCTAAACCAGGGACGGATAACCTTCCACATCCAGCCGCAATGTGACATGGAAACCAAAAAGATCATAGGCGGCGAAGCGCTAGCCCGCTGGAAAGACGAGGACGGCAGCTTTATCTCACCCGGTACGTTTGTGCCGCTGCTCGAGCGCAACGGCTTCGCGGTGACGCTCGATCGCCATATTTGGAGCCTCGTTTTTGCATGGCTCTCCGAGCGTTTGGCTCAGGGATTGCCCTGCGTGCCCATCTCCGTCAACATAAGCCAAACCGATTTAATCTCGGTTGACGTCGCCAAGCAGCTCGAACGCCTGGCAATGCGGTATGCCGTTCCCACGCATTACGTTAAGGCCGAAATCACCGAAAGTGCGTATGCCAATAATCCCGAGGATGTTACAACGCTCGCCAGCAAGCTCCGTTCTCTGGGCTTCTCTGTGCTCATCGACGATTTTGGCAGTGGATCGTCGTCGCTCAGCATGTTGCAAAAGATTGACGCCGATGTGATCAAACTCGACGGCCGTTTCATGCCCCTCGAAACCAGTCAGGCAGACAAGGGAGAAAGCATCGTCAAGTCTGTCATCAACATGTCTTGGCAAATCGGCATGTCCGTCATAGTCGAGGGCGTCGAGACCGACAAGCAAATCGCTTTTCTGCATGAACTCGGCGTGCGCTATGTCCAAGGTTTTTACTACTACCGCCCCATGCCGATCAATTCGTTCGAGGAGCTCATTGCCGACAGCGCATCCATTGACCCGCGCGGCATCCTTTTGCAGAACAGCAGCCGTACGCTGCCGCCGCAACATGGCGCCGCCTGTTAACGACAAACGCCTTTAGCCCCCACCGCGCAGCGCAACCAGCGCGCCGCAGCACCTCGACCCAAGAAAGCAGCGTAGCTATGGATAGCGCCAACAACTATACCGAGACGCTCGAAGAGACCGTCCGCGACCTTCTCGAACGGCAGGAGGATCTGATCAGGACTGCCTTTACCGACCAGCTTACCGGGCTTGGCAACCGTGGCGGCTTTGCCCGTTCCCTCGAGGAGCTCTGGGAGCAGGACGCCCCCGTTACCATGGCGTTCATCGATATCGACAATCTCAAGCACTGCAACGACGTCTTTGGGCATGACGAGGGCAACCGCTATATCTTGCAGGTAAGTCTCTATCTTAAGCTGTATATGAAGGTGGGCGAAGCGGCGTTTCGCATAGGCGGCGACGAGTTTGCCATCCTATCTACGATTGCAACCGAGGACGACCTCGCCGAACGTCTGAAACACTGCCGAACGGTTCTGCTCAAAAACAACGATTCCGAGATGCCCCACTCGTTTGCTTATGTGTGATAAAGAAGTAATAGAAGTGTAAAAAATTTTGCCGTTCCTA